>JAGWPU010000137.1 GCA_028870355.1 Gammaproteobacteria bacterium
CGGCGCGAGCGCGGCCGGGCCGGGGCGGGTCGGATGAGCGGCACAGGCCGCGAGCGCGGCGGCGATGAACGCGATCGCGGCGAGGCGCTTCAAGCGTCGGTGGCGTCGTCCGCCGGCGCCGCGAGCGCGGCCCCGACCACGCCGGCCTCGGCGCGCAGGCGGCCGATGCGGATCGGTGCCTCGCAGCGCAGCCCCGGGAGGAATCGGTCGGCGTCCTGGGTGATGCCGCCGCAGAGCACGACGACGTCGGGCCACAGGAGCGCGTGCAGCGTCGCGAGCACCTGGTTCATCTCCTCGATCCAGGCCTCCCAGGAAAGCCCGCGTTCGACCTTGATGCGCGGCGCCGCGCGTTCCTCGGCCTCGGCGTCGCCGACCTTCAAGTGGCCGAGCTCGGTGTTCGGGACGAGCACGCCCCGGGTGAACAGCGCGCTGCCGATCCCGGTGCCGAGGGTGAGCAGCAGCACCGTGCCGGCGACGTCGTGGGCCGCGCCGAAGCGCTGCTCGGCGAGGCCGGCCGCATCGGCGTCGTTGATCGCGGCGACCGGTCGGCCGAGCCGGTCCGCGGCGGCGCGATCGAGCGCGCGGCCGATCCACGCGCGGTTGAGGTGCGCCGCGGTGCGCACCACGCCGTTCACGATCACGCTCGGGAACGCGAGTCCCGCGGGAATCTCGGCGGGCATCCCGTCGGTCGCCGCGGCGATCGCCTCGAGCAGCGTCTCCGGCGAGCCCTGCGCCGGCGTCGGCACGCTGCGCCGCTCGACGCGTTCGCCGGTGGTCACGTCGACGAGCGCACACTTGATCGAGGAGCCGCCGACGTCGATTCCGATCCGCAGGCGTTGCGAGGAGGCAGGCACGGTGAGGAGCTCCGCTGGTCGAGGTGATTCCGAGACGCCGATCCGCGACGGCCTCTATAATAACCCCTAGACTCGGCGCATGACACTTGGCGCGGGGATCGCAAGGACCACGCCAAGGGAGCGTACCGTCGCAAACGAATCGATGAACACGGCCGTCAGCTTATTCGCCTCCCGGCGCAACGTCGCGCTGCAGCCCGGCATGCTGCACGCGGCCCTGCACGATCGATTGACCCGCGCGCTCGGCAAGTCGCCGGAGACCGCGACCGCACGCGACGTGTACGACGCGCTGTCGCTCGCGGTGCGCGAGGAACTCGCGCTGCGCTGGCTCGCGACGCAGCGGCGGGTCGCGCGCGCGCACGTGAAGCGGGTGTGCTACCTGTCGGTCGAGTTCCTGCCGGGCAATTCCCTGCTGAACGCGCTCTCGAGCCTCGGCGAGGGCGTGATCGAGGAGGCGCGGGAGGCGCTGCGGGAGATGAACCACGATCTCGAGGAGATCGCCGCGCAGGAGATCGACCCGGGTCTCGGCAACGGCGGCCTCGGTCGTCTCGCCGCGTGCTTCATGGACTCGCTCGCGACGCTGCAGTACCCGGCGGTCGGCTACGGGATCCGTTACGACTACGGGATCTTCACCCAGGTGATCGGCGAGGACGGCGGGCAGCGCGAGATCGCGAGCAGCTGGCTGCGATTGCGCAATCCGTGGGAGACGCCGCGCGGGAACGTGCGCTACACGGTGCGTTTCGGCGGCCGCAGCGTCGGCGATCCGGGCGGCGATCCGACCGAGCCGCACCGGTGGGTCGATACGCACGACCTGTACGCGGTCGGCTTCGATCAGCTGATCCCGGGCAATCGCAGCCCGACCGTGAACCACCTGCGGCTGTGGTCCGGGCGCGCGATCCGGCCGTTCGACGTCGATGCGTTCAACGACGGCGACTACGCGGCCGCGGTTCGCGAGCAGGTCGATGCGAAGAACGTCTCGCGCCTGCTGTATCCGGACGACCGGACCTACCAGGGCAAGGAGCTGCGGCTCAAGCAGCAGTACTTCTTCGTCAGCGCGAGCCTGCAGGACATGCTCGCGACGCACCTCGGCGAGGGGCGCGGCCTCGAGACGCTCGCGGAGGCGTTCGCGATCCAGTTGAACGACACCCACCCGGCGATCGCGATCCCGGAGATGCTGCGGCTCCTCGTCGACGAGCACGGGATGCGCTGGGCGGATGCGTGGCGGATCAGCCAGGCGCTGTTCTCGTACACGAACCACACGCTGCTGCCGGAGGCGCTCGAGACCTGGCCGGTCGCGATGTTCGAGCGGCTGCTGCCGCGGCACCTCGAGATCATCTATCTGATCAACCGGGACTTCCTCGCGTCGGTCGCCGAGCGCTTCCCGGGCGAGGTCGAGCGCCAGCGCACGCTGTCGATCATCACCGAGGACGGCGAGCGGCGGGTGCGGATGGCGCACCTCGCGATCATCGGCAGCCACCGGGTCAACGGCGTCGCGCGGCTGCACTCGGAGCTGATGCGGCGGCGGGTGTTCGCGGGCTTCGCGGAGCTCTTCCCCGCGCGTTTCGTGAACGTCACCAACGGCATCGCGGTGCGTCGCTGGCTGAAGCAATCCAACCCCGGCCTCGCGGCGCTGCTCACCGAGCGGATCGGCTTCGCGTGGGAGAACGACCTGGAGGAGCTCGGGCGGCTCGCCGGGGCCGCCGACGATCCGGCGTTCCGGTGCCGTCTGCGCGAGATCAAGCGCGAGAACAAGCAGCGGCTCGCGCACGAGCTCGAGCGGCGGATCGGCCTCGCGGTCGACGTCGACTCGCTGTTCGACGTGCACGTGAAGCGGATCCACGAGTACAAGCGGCAGACGCTGAACCTGCTGTACGTGATCGCCCGGTACCTGCGCATCCTCGATGAGCCGGCGGCGCCGATCGTCCCGCGCACGGTGATCTTCGCGGGCAAGGCGGCGCCGGGTTACGCGGTCGCGAAGGCGGTCGTGAAGCTGATCAACCAGGTCGCGCGCACGATCAACGCGGACCCGCGGGCGAATGCCAAGCTGCGCGTCGCGTTCGTGCCGGACTACGACGTGTCGCTCGCGCAGAAGATCATCCCGGCCGCGGACCTCTCGCAGCAGATCTCGACCGCGGGCATGGAGGCGTCCGGGACCGGCAACATGAAGCTCGCGTTGAACGGCGCGCTCACGATCGGCACGCTGGATGGCGCGAACATCGAGATCGCCGAGCACGTCGGCGCGGACAACATCTTCATCTTCGGGCTGAACGCCGAGGAGGTCGCCGCGCGGCGCGCGGTCGGCTGGGTGCCGCGGGCGGAGCTCGAGTCGAACGCCGAGCTCGCGCGCGTGATCGACGCGATCGTCTCCGGGCGGTTCTCGGCGGACGGCGGCGAGGCGGCACGGCGGGTCGTCGACCGCTTGCTCGCCGACGGCGAGCCGTACCTCGTGCTCGCGGATTTCGCGGACTACGTGCGCGCGCAGGATCGCGTCGACGAGCTCTACCGGCGCGAGGACGAGTGGAGCCGCAAGGCGGCGCTCAACGCGCTCAACATGGGCTACTTCTCGAGCGACCGGAGCGTGCGCGAATACGCCGATGGGATCTGGGACGTGAACCCGGTGCTATGAGCGACCGAGTCGCGCGGTGAGTGCCCAGGCGATCAGCGATTTCGACCTGTACCTGTTCGGCGAGGGCAAGCACGAGCGCATCTACGAGAAGCTCGGCGCTCATCCGGGCGCGGTCGACGGGGTCGCCGGCACCCGCTTCGCGGTCTGGGCGCCGAACGCCGACCGCCTCAGCGTGGTCGGCGCGTTCAACGAGTGGGACGGGCGGCGCCACCCGATGCGCGCGCGCGGCGTCTCCGGGGTCTGGGAGGCGTTCGTGCCGGGCGTCGGCGCCGGCACGATCTACAAATACGAGATCCGCACGCGTGCCGGCCCGGTGATCCTCAAGGCGGACCCGTACGGGTTCGCGACGCAACTGCGGCCGGACAACTGCTCGGTCGTCGCCCGCCTCGACGGGCATCGCTGGAGCGATGCCGACTGGATGGAGGCGCGCGGGAACCGGGATCCGCGACGCCAGCCGATCAACGTCTACGAGGTGCACCTGGGGTCCTGGCGACGCCCGTGGGAGGAGCGCCGGCCGCCGTTCATGAGCTGGCGCGAGGCGATGGACCAGCTGATCCCGTACGTCGCCGAGCTCGGCTACACGCACGTCGAGCTGATCGGCGTCGCGGAGCATCCGCTGGATGCGTCCTGGGGCTACCAGGTCACCGGCTACTACGCGCCGAGCGCGCGCTACGGCGCTCCCGGGGACCTGATGGCGTTCGTCGATGCGTGCCACCGCGCCGGGATCGGCGTGATCCTCGACTGGGTGCCGGGACACTTCCCGCGCGACGAGCACGGGCTCGCGCGCTTCGACGGCACCGCGCTCTACGAGCACGAGGACGCGCGGCTCGGCGAGCACCCCGAGTGGGGCACGAAGGTGTTCAACTTCGGCCGGCACGAGGTGCGCAATTTCCTGATCGCGAACGCGCTGTACTGGCTGGACCGCTATCACGTGGACGGACTGCGCGTCGATGCGGTCGCCTCGATGCTCTACCTCGACTACAGCCGCGAGCCGGGCGCCTGGCTGCCGAACCGCCACGGCGGGCGCGAGAACATCGAGGCGATCGACTTCCTGCGCGAGATGAACGACGCGGTGCACCGCGCGCATCCGGGCGCGCTCACGATCGCGGAGGAGTCGACCGCGTTTCCCGGCGTGTCGCAGCCGCCGTCGTCCGGCGGGCTCGGGTTCAACTTCAAGTGGAACATGGGCTGGATGAACGACACGCTGAAATACGCGGCGCTCGATCCGATCTACCGGCGCTACGAGCATCGGCTGATCACGTTCTCCTTCATGTACGCGTGGAGCGAGAACTTCATCCTGCCGATCTCCCACGACGAGGTCGTGCACGGCAAGCGGTCGTTCCTCGACAAGATGCCGGGCGACGAGTGGCGCAAGCGCGCGAACTTCCGGCTGTTCCTCGCGTACCAGATCGCGCATCCCGGCAAGAAGCTGCTGTTCATGGGCTCGGAGTTCGGCCAGTGGCGCGAATGGCGCGACTACGACCAGCTCGACTGGCACCTCGCCGCCGAGCCCGCGCACGCGTTGCTGCGCGACTGCGTGCGCGCGCTCAACGAGCTCTACCGGGCGCATCCGGCGCTCTACGGCAGCGACTGCGACCCGGAGGGCTTCCGCTGGGTGGACCTGCACAATGCCGAGGAGAGCGTGTTCGCGTTCGAGCGGCGCGCGACCGGCGGCGATCCGGGCGGATCGCTGTTATGCGTGTTCAACGCGACCCCGGTCCCGCGCGATCGCTATCCGCTCGGCGTGTCGGCGCCCGGCGAGTACCGCAAGCTCCTCGACACCGATGATCCGCGCTTCGGCGGCTCCGGCTATGGCCGCCAGACGACGGTCGCGAGCGTGGCCGAGGGCTGGCAGGGCTTCCCGTGCTCGATCCGCATCGACCTGCCGCCGCTCGCGGCGACGTTCCTCGCGGGCCCGACCGCATCGTGATCCCGGTGCAGGTCGGGCAGCCACGGCCTCTCGGGGCGACGTGGACGCACAAGGGCGTGAACTTCGCGCTGCAGTCGCGCGATGCGACGCGCGTCGAGGTCGCGTTCTACGCGCCCGACGGCACCGAGCGCACGCGGTTCGCGCTCCCCGAGCGCACCGGCGACGTCTGGCACGGGCTCGTCGGCCCGCGCGACGCGGGACCTGGCACCCAGTACGCGTTCCTCGTCGACGGGCCCGACGACCCGGCGAAGGGGCTGCGCTTCGCGCCGGCGACGCCGCTCGTCGATCCCTACGCGCGCGAGTTCCTCGCCGGGCCACCGCCGCGTGCGCGGGTGATCGACGGGCGGTTCGACTGGAACGGGGATCGATCGCCCGCGGTGCCGTGGCGCGACACGGTGATCTACGAGCTGCACGTGAAGGGCTTCACCGCACGCCACCCGGCGGTGCCCGAGCCGCGGCGCGGCACCTATCTCGGGCTCGCGGAGCCGGCGGTGATCCGGCACCTGACCGGGCTCGGCGTGACCGCGGTCGAGCTGCTGCCGTGCCAGGCGTTCCTCAGCGAAGGCGTGCTGACCGCGCGCGGCCTGGTGAATTACTGGGGCTACAACCCGATCGCGTGGTGCGCGCCGGCGCCGCAGTACGCGGTCGCCGATCCGACGGTCGAGTTCAAGACGATGGTGAAGGCGCTGCACGCGGCCGGGATCGAGGTGATCCTCGACGTCGTGTTCAACCACACCGCCGAGGGCAACGAGCTCGGGCCGACGCTGTCGCTGCGCGGAATCGACAACGGCGCGTACTATCGGCTGGATCCTCGGGACCTGCGCCACTACGAGAACTTCACCGGTTGCGGCAACACCGTGAACTGCGAGGATCCGACGGTGCGTGCGCTGATCCTCGACTGCCTGCGCTACTGGGTCGAGGAGATGCACGTCGATGGGTTCCGCTTCGATCTGGCGACCGTGCTCGCGCGGACCGCGCACGGCTTCGACCCGGCCGCACCGCTCCTCACGGCGATGCAGGCCGATCCGGTGCTCGCCTACGCCAAGCTGATCGCCGAGCCCTGGGACGTCGGCCCCGGCGGCTATCAGCTCGGCCGCTTCCCGTCCGGGTGGTCCGAGTGGAACGACCGCTACCGGGACGGGATGCGCGCGTTCTGGCGCGGCGACCCGGGGCGGGTCGGAGATTTCGCGGAGCGGTTCGCGGGGTCGAGCGACCTGTTCCGGCACGGCGGCCGCCGGCCGACCGCGGGCGTGAACTTCGTGACCGCGCACGACGGCTTCACGCTGCGCGACCTGGTCTCCTACAACGAGCGGCACAACGAGGCGAACCGCGAGCACAACGCGGATGGTCACGCGAACAACCTGAGCTGGAACTGCGGCGTCGAGGGGCCGACCGAGGATGCGGCGGTGAACGCGCTGCGCGCGCGGCAGATGAAGAACCTGCTCGCCGGACTGCTGCTGTCGCAGGGCGTGCCGATGCTGCTCGCCGGGGATGAATTCGCGCGCACCCAGCTCGGCAACAACAATGCGTATTGCCAGGACAACGAGATCGCCTGGGTCGACTGGTCGCTCGGCGCGACGCACGCCGACCTGGTCGCGTTCGTCGCCATGCTCGTGCGGATCCGCTCGACGCATCGGGAGTTGCGACGCGATACGTTCTTCAAGGGCACGCCACAGCGCGCCGGCGGCAAGGACGTCGCGTGGCTGCACCCGGAAGGCCGCGAGATGCAGCAGGCGGACTGGCTGGACGGCGAGCAGCGCGCGCTCGGTGCGTGGCTGCGGCGCGGCGGCGAGGGGGCGGGCGGACTCCTCGTGCTCGTGAACGCGAGCGCGGCGCCGGTCGACTTCGCACTGCCCGTGCTGCCCGTGCTGCCCGCGCCGACGGTGCCGTCCGTCCAGGCCGTGTCGCCGGTTCCGGCCGTATCGCCCTCGCCATCCGCGGTGCCGTGCGGCCGCTGGCGGCGCGTGCTCGATACCGCGGCCGTGCCGTTCGATGCGCCCTGGGACGCATCGGCCGACTCCTATCCGCTCGCCGCGCGCAGCCTCGCGCTCCTCGAGCGATGACGCGCGACGCGCTGATCGAACGGCTCGCGCGCCTGCACGGGATCGGCGAGGGGTACCACACCTATCGCGGCGAGTGGGAGCGATTCTCCGACGTGCGGCTCGCGGCGATCCTGCGGACGATGGGCGTCGCGGTCGACGACGAGGCGGCGTTGCGCGCGAGCCTCGCGCAGGCCGAGAGGCCGCGCGCGCTCGACCTCACGCCGGCGCCCG
>JAGWPU010000138.1 GCA_028870355.1 Gammaproteobacteria bacterium
AGCGCGCTCGGGACCTCGCTCTCCGGCGGCCAGCAGCAGCGCCTGTGCATCGCGCGCACCATCGCGGTGCGGCCCGAGGTGCTGCTGCTCGACGAGCCGTGCTCGGCGCTCGATCCGATCTCGACCGCGAAGATCGAGGAGCTGATCTACCAGTTGAAATCCGAGTACACGGTCGTGATCGTGACCCACAACATGCAACAGGCCGCGCGCGCGTCCGACTACACCGCGTTCATGTACCTCGGCGAGCTGGTCGAGTTCGACCAGACGCGCAAGATCTTCACCGCGCCGCGCGAGTCGCGGACCGAGGACTACATCACGGGGCGCTTCGGATGAGCGCGCCGCACACCCTGAGCGCGCTGGACCGCGAGCTCGGCGAGCTCGCCACGGCGGTCGCCGCGATGGGCGGCCTCGTGGTCGATCAGCTCGGCCGATTGCTCGAGGCGCTCGGCCACGCGAATGCGGCGGCGCTCGCGCCGATCGCCGCGCGCGACGCCGAGGTCGATGCGAGCCAGGCGGGGATCGAGGAGCGGGTCGTGAGCCTGCTCGCGCGCCTGCAGCCGATGGCGCGCGACCTGCGCACCGTGCTCGCGAGCCAGATGGTCGCGCTGGAATTGGAGCGCAGCGGCGATCACGTGAAGCGGATCGCGAAGGAGCTCGGCCGGCTCCCGGGCGAGCTGCCGACCGAGGTCCGAGGGCGGCTGTCGTGGATCGGCAACCAGGCGCGCGGGATCCTGCAGCGGGCGCTCGATGCGTACGCACGGGCGGACGCGAGCCAGGTGCCGCAGGCCTGGGCGGACGACGCCGAGCTCGACCGCTTCTACAAGGAGTTCCTGTCGGACCTGCTCGCGAGGATGCGCGGCGAGACCGGCTGGGTCGACATCGGCGTGCGGCTGATCAGCATCGCGAAGAGCCTCGAGCGGATCGCGGACCACGCGACCAACGTCGCCGAGGAAGCGCGCTTCGTCGCGAGCGGCGAGCTCGCTGCGGCGCATCGCGGCGAGCCCTGAGCCCCTGAGTCCCAGCCCTTGCGCACCGCGCGGCCGCGCCGCCCCGGTCAGTCGAGGTTGCGCAGCAGCTCGTTGATCGAGGTCTTGGCCCGGGTCTGCGCGTCGACGCGCTTCACGATCACCGCGCAGTAGAGCGCATACCGGCCGTCGGGCGATGGCAGTGATCCGGGCACCACGACCGACCCGGCCGGCACGCGGCCGTAGAGGGTCCGGCCGGTCTCGCGATCGTAGATCCGCGTGCTCGCGCCGAGGTACACGCCCATCGAGATCACCGAGCCCGCCTCGACGACGACGCCCTCGACGATCTCCGAGCGCGCGCCGATGAAGCAGTCGTCCTCGACGATCGTCGGGCTCGCCTGGAGCGGCTCGAGCACCCCGCCGATCCCGACGCCGCCGGAGAGGTGCACATTGCGTCCGATCTGGGCGCAGGAGCCGACCGTCGCCCAGGTGTCGACCATCGTGCCGGTATCGACGTACGCGCCGACGTTCACGTAGCTCGGCATCAGCACGACGTTCGGCGCGACGTAGGCGCCGCGTCGCACCGTCGCCGGCGGGACCACGCGCACGCCCGCGGCCGCGAACCGCGCTTCGTCCCAGCCGGCGAACTTCAGCGGCACCTTGTCGTAGAAGCGCAGTGCGCCGGCCTCGACCGGCGCGTTGTCCGCGAGCCGGAACGACAGCAGCACCGCTTTCTTGAGCCACTCGTGGACCTGCCAGCCGGCCGCGGTCCGCTCGGCGACGCGCAGCGCGCCGCGGTCCAGGAGCTCGAGCGCGCTCTGCACCGCCTCGTGCGTCTCGGCCGGCGCGTTGCGCGGATTCAGGCTCGCGCGCGCGTCGAACGCGCGCTCGATCGCCGCGCGCAGCGTGGAATGAACCTCAGACACGAGTGGCCTCCCGTCGATCGAGTGCGCTCACCAGCGCGTCGCGGACGCGATCGCGGCTCGCCGCGGCGAGCGCCTGCCCCTCGGCGTCGGTGATGTAGAACACGTCCTCGGCGCGTTCGCCGACCGTCATGATCTTCGCGCCGTCGATCGCGACGCCCTCGGCCTTGAACACCTTGCCGACGTCGGACAGCAGTCCCGGGCGGTCGGCGGCGACGAGTTCGAGGATCGTGCGGCCGTTGCGCTCGTCGAGGCTGAAGTTCACCTGCGTCGGCGTCGTGAACATGCGCACCTGGCGCGGCGCGCGCCGGGTCACGGTCACCGCCGCGTCCTGCGCATCGCGCAGGCTCCGCCACAGCCCCCGCTCGATGTCGCGGATCCTCTCCGGATCGGTGATCAGCGCGCCGCTGTCCTCGAGCACGACGTAGGTCTCGAGGCTGAAGCCGTTCGCGCTCAGGATCAGCCGCGCGTCGACGACGTTCAGGCCCATCTGGTCGAGCACCGCGGTGGTGCGCGCGAAGCTGTACAGGCGCCGCGGCGCGTAGGTGAGCACCGTGGTGCCGCCGTGCTCGGCGAGCTGGCGGATCGCGACCAGCGGCTCCTCCTCCTGCGGGTGGCGCTCGGCGAGGAGCGCGGTGTGCCACGCGATCTCCTCGGGATTGAAGCGCAGGTAGTACGCGTCGGTCCATTGCGACCAGACCCGCTCGATGCGCTCGGGATCGAGCGTCTCGAGCCGCGCGCGCGCGGCGGCCTGCGTCTCGCGGATCAGTTCCTCCTGGTCGATCGGCTTCTCGAGGCCGCGCCGCAGCGCCTCCTTGGTGCGCTCGTAGATCTCCTCGAACAGCCGCGCCTTCCACGCGTTCCAGGCCTTCGGGTTCGTGCCGCGCACGTCCGCGACGGTGAGCACGTACAGGTAGTCGAGATGCGTCTGGTCGCCGACCCGGCCGGCGAACTCGCGGATCACTTCCGGGTCGCCGATGTCCTTCTTCTGCGCGGTGATCGACAGCATCAGGTGGTGCTTCACGAGCCACGCGACCAGCCGCGCCTCGTAGCGCCCGAGCCCCTGTTCGAGGCAGAACGCCTCGGCGTCGACCGCGCCGAGCTCCGAATGGTCGCCGCCGCGGCCCTTCGCGATGTCGTGGAACAGCGCCGCGAGGATCGCGAGCTCCGGACGCGGGAGCGACTGCATGATCAGGCTCAAGTTCGGGAATTCGTGGTTGTACTTCGGCATCGCGAGACGCCGCAGGTTGCTCACGACGAACAGCGTGTGCGCATCGACCGTGTACGCGTGGAACAGGTCGTACTGCATCCGTCCGACGATGCGGCCGAACGCGGGGATGTATCGGCCGAGGACCCCGTACAGGTTCATTCGCCGCAGCTCGTGCGTGACGCCGGTCGGCGCGCTCAGGATCTCCATGAACAGCCGGTGGTGGCGCGGGTTCTGCCGGAACTCCTCGTCGATCAGGTTCGCGTGCATCCCGACCAGCCGGATCGTCTCCGCGCGCACCCCGCGCACCTGCGGGTTGCGTTCGAGCAGCGCGAACATCTCGAGGAGCGCCGACGGATAGCGGGTGAACACGTCCGGCCGGGTGACCTCGAGGGTGTCGTTGCGGACCTGGAAGCGGGCGTTGATCGGCACGGGCGCCGCGCTGCGGGTGAGGATCGCCTCGCGGAACAGCTGCAGCAGCATCTCGTTCAGCAGGCTCAAGTCCATCACCGTGCGGTAGTACTTCTGCATCAGCTGCTCGACCGCGAGCGTGAACGTCGCGTCCTCGTAGCCGAACAGCTTCGCCAGTTTTATCTGGTAGTCGAACAGCAGCCGGTCCTCGCGCCGGCCGGTCAGCAGGTGCAGGCCGAAGCGCACCTTCCACAGGAAGTTCTGGCCGGCGAGCAGCTTGTCGAGCTCGGCGCGGGTGAGGAAGCCGTGCGCGACCAGTTCACCGAGCGTGTCGGTGCCGAAGTGCCGCTTCGCGACCCAGCCGATCGTCTGCACGTCGCGCAGCCCCCCGGGGCTCGCCTTCACGTTCGGCTCGAGGTTGTAGGCGGTGTCGAAGTAACGGTGGTGCCGTTCGGTCTGCTCGCGCAGCTTCGCCTCGAAGAACTCCGCGGACGACCAGAGCCGGTCCGGCGCGAGCGCGCGCCGCATCCCCGCGAACAGCGGCTCCGGCCCCGCGAGCAGCCGGGCCTCGAACAGCGTCGTCGCGACGCTGATGTCTGCGAGGCTCTCGCGCTGGCAGTCATCGATCGTGCGCACGCTGTGCCCGACCTCGAGCCCCATGTCCCAGAGCGCGGCGAGAAAGCGCTCGATCCGCGGCTGCCAGTCGCCCGACCCGCCCTTCGGCAGCAGCACCATCACGTCGATGTCGGAGCACGGGTGCAGCTCGCCGCGGCCGTAGCCGCCGACCGCGACCAGCGCGAGCTCGGCCGCGAAGTGATCGGTGTGCCGCGTCCACGCGGCCTTCAGCGCGATGTCGACCAGGCGTGCGCGGTCGCGCACCAGCTCGGCGACGTGCTCGTCGGCCGCGAAGCGCTCGCGCAGCAGCTCGCCGCCGCGTTCGAGCACCTCGCGGAACGCGGCCGCCGAGAATCGTTCGTGGTCGAGGGTGTCGGCGGCGATGCGAAGGTACGGCCAGTCGCCGCTGGCGACGGATCGGTCGGGCGCGCTCACGTCGCCGCGGCCGACGCCGTCGCGCCCGCCGCAGCGGCCGCGAGCGCCGCGGCGCCGAGGCTCAGGACTTCGACGCCGGACTCGGTCACGAGCACCGTGTGCTCCCACTGCGCCGACAGCGACCGGTCCCGGGTGACGACGGTCCAGCCGTCCGGCAGCAGGCGCACCTCGCGGCGCCCCGCATTGATCATCGGTTCGATCGTGAAGATCATCCCGGGCTCGAGCGTGAGCCCGGTGCCGGGCTGCCCGTAGTGCAGCACCTGGGGGTCTTCGTGGTACACGCGCCCGATCCCGTGGCCGCAGTACTCGCGCACGACCGAGAAGCGGTTCGCCTCGACGTGGCTCTGGATCGCGTAGCCGATGTCACCGAGCCGGGCACCGGGCCGCACCGCGCGGATCCCGCGCCACATCGCCTCGTGGCACACCGAGGTCAGGCGGCGCGCGAGGATCGAGGGTTCGCCGGCGAAGTACATCCGGCTGGTGTCGCCGTGGAAGCCGTCGTGGAGCACCGCGACGTCGATGTTCACGATGTCGCCGTTCTTCAGGGGCTTGTCCGCCGGGATCCCGTGGCACACGACGTGGTTCACCGACGCGCAGATCGTCTTCGGGAAGCCGCGGTAGTTCACGTTCGCCGGGATCGAGCCGAGCTCGCCGACGATGAAGTCGTGGCAGAGGCGGTCGAGCTCGTCGGTCGTGACCCCGGGCCGCACGTGCGGCTCGATCATGTCGAGCACGCGCGCGGTGAGGCGGCCCGCCTCGCGCATCTTCTCCTGCTCCGCCGGGGTCTTGATCGAGACGTTCATCGCTCGCCGGGCACCGCTTGGTCTGAACCCGGCGTCATGGTATAAAGAGCGGCTTTTTTTAACAACCCCACACGCGCGTCGACACCATCGGCCGGGTGCCCGGGGCGGATCCCGTCAGTCGCCGAGGCCCCGCGAGGGTGCCCGGGGACCGATGGCCCGCGCCGGGTTGCCGACGGGGATGCGCGGAGGCTCAACCCGACAAGGAGAATGACGATGACCAGCGTGTCCATGCGACAGATGCTGGAGGCGGGCGTGCATTTCGGGCACCAAACCCGCTTCTGGAACCCGAAGATGGCTCCCTACATCTTCGGCGAGCGCAACAAGATCCACATCATCAACCTCGAGAAGACGCAGCCGCTGTATGCCGTTGCGGCCGCGTTCATCAAGAACGTCGCCGCCGGCGGCGGCAAGGTGCTGTTCGTCGGCACCAAGCGCTCGGCGCGCGACTCGATGCAGAAAGAGGCGCTGCGCTGCGGCCAGCCGTACGTGAACCAGCGCTGGCTCGGCGGGATGCTGACCAATTTCAAGACGATCCGCCAGTCGATCAAGCGGCTGAACGAGCTCGACGAGATGGCGCAGAGCGGCGCGCTCGATCGGCGCGGCAAGAAGGAAGCGCAGATGATGCGCCGGGAGATGGACAAGCTCCTGCGCAGTCTCGGCGGGATCCGCGAGATGACCTCGCTCCCGAACGCGCTGTTCGTGATCGACGTCGGTCACGAGGAGATCGCGGTCAGCGAGGCGAAGAAGCTCGGGATCCCGGTGATCGCGGTCGTCGACACGAACTGCTCGCCCGACGGGATCGACTACGTGATCCCGGGCAACGACGACGCGATGCGCGCGATCACGCTGTACACCTCCGGGATCGCCGATGCGGTGCTCGAGGGCAAGGCGTCGCTCCCGGAGGTGCCGGTCGGTGAGGACGAGTTCGTCGAGCTCGACGAGGAAGGCAACCCGAAGAAGCGCGCTGCGCCGCGTCGCGGTGCGGCCGGACCCGCTCGCGGCGGTCGCAAGCCCCCGCCCCGGCGCAAGGTCCCGGTCACGGTCGTGCCGAGCACCGCGCCGGTCGCCGCCGCGGACGACGAGGTCGAGGTCGAGGAGGTCGAGGCCGGCGGGGCACCGAGCACCGAGAGCCGTCCGGCGAGCGCGCCGCGCCGCCGGACTCCGACCCGCCGCCCGCCGGCGCGCAACCCCTGATCGGGCACCGGAGGCTCATCGATGAACGTGACAGCGGAAGCCGTCAAGCAGCTGCGTGAACGCACCGGCGCCGGGATGATGGAGTGCAAGAAGGCGCTCGTCGAGACCGGCGGCGACCTCGACGCGGCCGCGGAACTGATGCGCAAGTCCGGCCTCGCGAAGGCCGACAAGAAGGCCCAGCGCGTCGCCGCCGAAGGCACCGTCGCGATCGCGCGCAAGGGCCTCGAGGCGTTGGTCCTCGAGGTGAATTCGGAGACCGACTTCGTCGCCCGCGGTGACGAGTTCCAGGGGTTCGCGCGCGAACTCGCGCAGCTCGCGCTCGCGCACGCGCCCGCGGATCTCGCGGCGCTGCTCGCGCTGCCGATCGACGGGACGACCGTCGAGGAGCGGCGGCGGGCGCTCGTCGCGAAGATCGGCGAGAACCTCACCGTGCGGCGTTTCGCGCGCCTCACGGCGCCGACCGCGCTCGGCGCGTACCAGCACGGCACGCGGATCGGTGCGCTCGTGAGCCTGCGCGGCGGCTCGGAGGAGCTCGCGAAGGATCTCGCGATGCACGTCGCGGCGATCAACCCGGCCTACCTCGACGCCTCGAGCGTCCCGGCCGACGTGCTCGACAAGGAGCGCGCGATCCTGGTCGAACAGACCCGGGGCGAGAAGAAGCCGCCGGAGATCATCGCGAAGATGGTCGAGGGGCGGCTGCGCAAGTACCTCGCCGAGATCACGCTGCTCGGCCAGCCGTTCGTGAAGGATCCGGAAGTGACCGTCGAGGCGCTGGTGAAGAAGGCCGGCGCGACCGTGGTCGAGTTCCGTCGCTTCGAGGTCGGGGCCGGCATCGAGAAGAAGCAGGACGACTTCGTCGGCGAGGTCATGGCGCAGGTCGCGGCCCAGTCGAAGTAGCTCTCCTGGGCGGCCGGGCCCGCCGCCCCGGGCGGGCGGCGGGCCTTCGGCCGGACCCGACGGAGCGGCGCCCGCGTTCGGCGCCGCGCTTCTCGGTATAGTAGGGCACTGACATGACTACAGAGACCCCCACGGCGCGCTACCGCAGGATCCTCGTGAAGCTCTCCGGCGAGGCGTTGCTCGGCCGGGAGGACTACGGCATCGATCCGGCGATGCTGAAGCGCATCGCCGGCGAGATCCGCGACCTCGTGCAGATGGGCGTCCAGGTCGCGGTCGTGATCGGCGGCGGCAACATCTTCCGCGGGGCGGGACTCGCGCGCGCGGGGATGGACCGGGTGACCGGTGACCACATGGGGATGCTCGCGACCGTGATCAACGCGCTCGCGATGCAGGATGCGCTCGAGAGCCTCGGCGTGTACGCGCGGGTGATGTCCGCGATCCGCATCAACGAGGTCTGCGAGGACTACATCCGGCGGCGCGCGGTGCGTCACCTCGAGAAGGGGCGCGTGGCGATCTTCGCCGCGGGCACCGGGAATCCGTTCTTCACGACCGACACCGCGGCGAGCCTGCGCGCGATCGAGATCGATGCGGACGTGCTGCTCAAGGCGACCAAGGTGAACGGCGTCTACGATTCCGATCCGATGAAGAACCCGAACGCGCGGCGCTACTCGCAGCTCACCTACGACCAGGTGCTCAACGACCGGCTGAACGTGATGGACGCGACCGCGATCGTGATGTGCCGGGAGAACGACCTGCCACTGCGGATCTTCAACCTGTTCGAGCCCGGCGACCTGGTGCGCATCGTGCAGGGCGAGGAGGTCGGCACCGTCGTGTGCGCGCAAATTCAAGGAGGCAAGAGCGATGTTGGATGACGTCAAGAAGGACGCGACGCAACGGATGCAGAAATGCGTCGTCACGTTCCGCGACCAGTTGAAGAAATTGCGGACCGGTCGCGCTCACACGAGCCTGATCGAGCACATCAAGGTCGACTACTACGGCTCCGAGATGCCGCTGAACCAGGTCGCGAACGTCGCGACCGAGGACGCGCGCACGCTGACCGTGACGCCGTGGGAGAAGGCGATGGTGCAGGTGATCGAGAAGGCGATCTACAAGGCGGACCTCGGGCTCACGCCGAACACCGCCGGCCAGACGATCCGGATCGCGATGCCGGCGCTCACCGAGGAGCGACGCCGCGACGTGACCAAGGTGGTGCGTTCCGAGGCCGAGAACGCCCGCGTCGCGGTGCGCAACGTGCGCCGCGAGGTGAACACCGAGATCAAGGAGATGCTGAAGGAGAAGCTGATCGCGCAGGACGACGAGCGCCGCGCGCAGGACGAGGTGCAGAAGCTCACCGACCGGTTCGTCGCCGAGATCGATCAGGCGATGAGCGAGAAGGAAAAGGAGCTGATGCAGGTCTGAGCCCGCGTTGCGAGGGCTCCCGACCGCGCGATCCGCCATGTCCGACACGCCGCAGCACGTCGCGATCATCATGGACGGCAACGGCCGCTGGGCGCGTGCGCGCGGACTGCCGCGGCCCGCGGGCCACCGTGCGAGCCTGAAAGTCGTGCGCCGCGTGGTCGAGGAGTGCAGCGCCCGCGGCGTCAGGCACCTGACCTTGTTCGCGTTCAGCAGCGAGAACTGGCGGCGTCCGCCCGACGAGGTCGGGATGCTGATGAAGCTGTTCCTCGATGCGCTCGACCAGGAGATCGAGTCCCTGCACCGCAACCGGGTGCAGGTGCGCTTCATCGGCGAGCGCGAGCGGCTCGGCGCGCAGCTGCGCGAGCGGATGCGCGCGGGCGAGGCGCTCACCGCGGGCAATGGCGGGCTCGACCTGATCGTCGCGGTTGCCTACGGCGGTCGCTGGGACCTCGCGCAGGCCTGCCGTGCGATCGCGACCGAGGTCGCCGCGGGCACCCGCCGGCCGGAGGAGATCGACGACCGCGTGATCGGTTCGCACCTCGCGCTCGCGGGCGTGCCGGACCCGGAACTGCTGATCCGCACCGGCGGGGAGCGACGGATCAGCAATTTCCTGCTGTGGAACCTCGCCTACACGGAACTGTACTTCAGCGACCTGCTCTGGCCGGAGTTCTCCACCGCGGAGCTCGAGGCCGCGTTCGAGTTCTACGCGCGCCGCGAGCGGCGCTTCGGCCGCACCTCGGCGCAGGTCGCCGCGAACGACGATGCTTAAGGTCCGCATCGTGACCGCGCTGATCCTCGGTGGCCTGCTCCTCGTGGTGCTGTTCGTGCTGCCGCCGGCGGCGACGCGCGCGGCGTTCGGCCTCGCGTTCGTCGGCGGGGCCTGGGAGTGGGCGGGTTTCGGCGGCTGGCGCGCGCCGGCGGCGCGCGCGGGATATTCGCTCGCGGTCGGCGTGCTGCTCGCGCTCGGCTGGCGCTACAGCGCCTCGCCCGCGCACCTGCGCACGCTCCTCACGGCCGCGTGCGCGTGGTGGATCCTCGCGTTCCTCTGGCTCTCGCTCGCGCCGGACCGGCAGAAGCCGATCCTCGCGCTGCTGTGCGGATTTGCGGTGCTGGTGCCGGCGTTCGTCGCGCTCGCCCGCCTCGCGGCGGCGCAGGGTGTGGTCTCGGGCCCGGCCGCGGTGCTGTGGCTCTTGTTGCTGGTGTTCGGCGCCGACATCGGGGCGTTCTTCGCCGGCAGGCAGTTCGGCCGGCTGAAGCTCGCGCCGCGGGTGAGCCCGAGCAAGACCTGGGAAGGCCTCGTCGGCGGGATGCTCGCGGTCGCGGGCGTCGCGGGCGCTGCGGCGGTCGCGTTCCGGCAGCCCGTGGTCGCCGCGGTCGGCTTCGGCTGCGCGGTCGGGCTCTACTCGGTCGTCGGCGACCTGACCGAGAGCATGTTCAAGCGGGCCGCGGGCCTCAAGGACAGCAGTGCGTTGCTGCCGGGCCATGGCGGGATCCTCGACCGCATCGACAGCGTGTCCGCGGCGGCCCCGCTGTTCGCGCTCGGGGTGTTCGGCGCGAGGTTGCTCGCGTGAGCGCGGTGCGCGGCGTCGCGATCCTCGGGTCGACCGGGAGCATCGGCGTGAGCACGCTCGACGTGATCGCGCGCCACCCGGATCGCTACCGGGTGCGCGCGCTGGTCGCCCGATCGAGCTGGCGCAAGATCGTCGAGCAGGCGCTCGCGTGCCGGCCCGACGTCGTGATCCTCACCGAATCCGCGGCGGCGGCGCAGGCGCGCGCGGCCTTGCGCGCGGCCGGGGCGTCGACGCGCGTCGAGAGCGGCGCGGAGGCGGTCGCGGCCGCGGTCGCCGCGGCGCAGGTCGACACGGTGATGGCCGCGATCGTCGGCGCCGCGGGGCTGATGCCGACGCTCGCCGCGGTGCGCGCCGGCAAGCGCGTGCTGCTCGCGAACAAGGAAGCGCTGGTGATGGCGGGGCGCCTGATGATCGAGGAGGTGCGCACGGCCGGCGCCGCACTGATCCCGATCGACAGCGAGCACAACGCGATCTTCCAGTGCATGCCGGCACGCTACCTGCCGGGCGAGCCCGCGGCGGGCGTGACCCACGTGATCCTCACCGCCTCGGGCGGCCCGTTCCGCACCGCCGATCCCGCGCAGCTCGCGCAGGTGACGCCGGACGAGGCCTGCGCGCACCCGAAATGGAAGATGGGTCGCAAGATCTCGGTGGACTCGGCGACGCTGATGAACAAGGGTCTCGAGGTGATCGAGGCGACCTGGCTGTTCGGGCTTCCGGAAGCCGAGGTCGAGGTCGTCGTGCACCCGCAGAGCGTCGTGCACTCGCTGGTGCGTTACGTCGACGGCTCGGTGCTCGCGCAGCTCGGCGCCCCCGACATGCGCACGCCGATCGCGCAGGCGCTCGCGTGGCCGGAGCGGATCGAATCGGGGGTCGCGGCCCTCGATCTCGCGGCGGTCGCGCGGCTGGACTTCGAGGCGCCGGACCTGGCGCGCTTCCCGAGCCTCGGGCTCGCGCGGGCGGCGGCGCGCGCCGGCGGCACGGCGCCCGCGGTGCTGAATGCCGCGAACGAGGTCGCGGTGCAGGCGTTCCTCGACGGAGCCTTGAACTTTACCGCGATCACCACGGTCATTGACGAGGTATTGCAGCGCCTCGAATCCCGCGCGGTCCGCACGCTCGAAGACGTGCTGGACGCCGACGCGGCCGCGCGGCGGCTCGCGGCCGCGACGATCGAGACCGCGCGGGGAGCACTCGTATGACGTTCCTGGTGTTTTTGGGCGCGTTCCTGGTCGCGATCGGCGTGCTGGTGACGGTGCACGAGTTCGGCCACTACTGGGTCGCGAAGCGCCTCGGCTTCAAGGTGCTGCGGTTCAGCATCGGTTTCGGTAAGCCGCTGCTCACGCGGATCGGCGCCGGGCCGGATCGCACCGAGTACTGCATTGCAGCGATCCCGCTCGGGGGCTACGTGAAGCTGCTCGACGAGCGCGAGGGCGAGGTCAGCGCGGCCGAACGGCCGCGCTCGTTCACGCGGCGGCCGATCTGGCAGCGGATCGCGGTGCTCGTCGCCGGCCCGGCGATGAACCTGCTGTTCGCGGTGCTGCTGTACGCGGTGATCGCGATGATCGGCACCCAGGCGATCCGGCCCGTCGTCGGCGACGTGCGCCCGGGGTCGCCCGCGGCGGTCGCCGGCCTCGCGCGCGGCGACGAGATCCTGCAGGTCGGCGAGCACCGCACGCCCGATACCGGCGAGCTGCAGATCGCGCTGCTCGATCGATTCTCCGGCGGCGGCGCGGTGCCGCTGCTCGTGCGTCACGACGGGACGCCGCGCTGGGTCACGCTGCACTATCAGGGCGACCGGATCGCGCTGACCGTCCCGGGCAAGCTCCTGCCCGGACTCGGCTTCGACCTCGCGAGCGGGACCGCGACCACGGTCGTGCGCACGGTACCCGCGGGCAGCGCGGGCGCGCGCGCGGGCCTCGAGCCCGGCGACCTTCTGGTCGCGGTCGACGGGCGCCGGCTCGCGAACGGCAGCCAGTTCGTCGCCGCGATCGCTGCGGCCGCGGGCCGCCCGACGACGCTCGAGATCGAGCGTCACGGGGCGCTGCGCCAGGTCGCGGTCACGGTGCCGGCGGTGCGCGTGAACGGCGCGACGATCGGCCGGCTCGGGATCACGATCTCGCAGGGGCCGCTCCACTGGCCGCCGGCGCTCGTCGTGCGCCGGCGCGCCGGCCCGGTCGCGGCGTTCGCGGTCGGTGCCGAGCGGACCTGGGAGATGTCGGCGGTCACCATGCAGATGCTCTGGCGGATCGCGACCGGCGAGGTCTCCCCGCGCAACATCAGCGGACCGATCAGCATCGCCGAGTTCGCCGGGATCAGCCTGTACCTCGGGTTCACCGCGTTCCTGTCGTTCCTCGCGGTGATCAGCGTGAGCCTCGGGGTGCTGAACCTCGCGCCGGTCCCGTTGCTCGACGGCGGCCAGGTGCTCTATCAAGTGATCGAGGGGATCAAGGGGAGCCCGCTTTCGGAGAGAATGCAGATCCTGGGACAACAGGTTGGAATCGCGCTGCTGGTTCTGTTGATGAGCCTCGCGTTCTACAACGATCTATCGAGACATTGGAACTGACGGGACACCATGCGAAATCCTGATATCGAGGCTCGTTCGACGCGGCCGGCCGGCCGCGACACTCTCCACCGTTGCGATTGGTTCGACTCGCGTGCGGTTTGAACTCGCGCTCCTAGGGGCGGCGGCGCTCGCCGTCCAGCCGGTCACGGTCGTGCACGCGCAGGCGGACGGCGGTCCGTCGCCGCGGACGACGGCTGCGCCGAGCGCGCCGGGGAAGCCGGGCACGCCCGCCGCGCCCACCGCGCCCGCCGCGTCGACCGAGGGGAGCCCGGCCGACTTCGTCGTCGGCGACATCCGCGTGATCGGCCTGCAGCGCATCTCCGAGGGCACGGTGTTCAACTATCTGCCGGTGAACATCGGCGATCGGCTGAACCCGCACCGGATCCGCGAGGCGATGCGGGAACTGTACGCGACCGGCTTCTTCCGCGACGTCGAGATGCGGCGCGAGGGCAACACGCTCCTCGTGGTCGTGATCGAGCGACCGTCGATCGAGAAGTTCACGATCAAGGGCAACAAGGACATCAAGACCCCGGAGCTCAAGCGGAGCCTGCGCGACGTCGGACTCTCCGAGGGCAAGATCTTCGACCGCTCGGTGCTCGACGAGGTCAAGCAGTACCTGACCGACCAGTACTTCAGCCGCGGCAAGTACGCGGTGCAGATCCAGACGACGGTGACGCCGCGGCCCGGCAACAAGGTCGACATCGCGATCCACATCGTCGAGGGCAAGCGCGCGGTGGTCCGCGAGATCAACATCGTCGGCAACACCGCGTTCAAGGATAAAACGGTTCTCGATACGCTGCACCTGAAGACGCCGAACTGGCTGTCCTGGTACAAGCAGGACGACCGGTACTCGCGCGAGACGCTGCAGGGCGACCTGGAGCGGATCCGTTCGTACTTCATGGACCGCGGCTACGCGAACTTCCAGATCGACTCGACCCAGGTCCAGATCTCGCCCGCGAAGCACAACATGTACATCACGGTGAACATTCACCAGGGTGACGTGTTCCGGGTGTCCAAGGTCAAGCTCGCCGGCACGATGGTCGTGCCGGAGGCGGACCTGCGCCGGCTCCTGCAGATCAAGCCGGGCGACGTGTTCGATCGCAAGCTGATCACGAACTCGCAGGAGGCGATCCGCTATCGCCTCGGCGCGGACGGCTACGCGTTCTCGAAGGTCGAGCCGGTGCCGACCGCGGACGAGAAGACCAAGACCGTCTCGCTCACGTTCTACGTCGAGCCGGGCAACCGCGTGTACGTCCGCCACGTGAACTTCACCAACGAGTCCTCGATCAACGACGAGGTATTGCGCCGCGAGATGCGCCAGCTCGAAGGCGGCTGGGTGTCGAACTCGGCGCTCGAGCGTTCCAAGCAGCGCATCCAGCGGCTGCCGTACGTGAAGAAGGTCAGCTACAAGATGGTCCCCGTGCCGGGCAGTGCCGACCTGGTGGACGTGAACTACAAGATCAAGCAGGGCCTCCCGGGCCAGTTCGGCGGCGGCATCGGCTACTCCGGCGCGTACGGGGTCAGCCTGAACGTGAACTTCGCGCACAGCAACTTCCTCGGCACCGGCGACCGGATCGCGGTCGACGTGAACGCCGGCAAGTACGCGAAGACCTACACGTTCTCGGAGACGAACCCCTACACGACGATCGACGGGGTGTCGCGCACCGCATCGTTCACCTACCGGGACGTCACGCAGTTCGTGTCCTCCTCCTCGGTGTTCGGCACCAAGCAGCTGACCGCGGCGCTCACCTACGCGTATCCGATCTCCGAGTTCCAGTACGTCGAGCTCGGTCTGTCGGCGAACAAGAACTCGCTCGTGACCTCGCAGGGCTACAGCGCGCAGCAGGCGGTCGACTGGGTGCGCTCGAACGGCAACACGTTCTCGCGCGTGCTCGCGGACACCAACGGCGACGGCGTCGTGAACTCGCTCGACAGCCCGTACACGGTGTACGGCTCGGATTTCTACACCTACGAGCTCACCGCGGGCTGGTCGATGGACTCGCGCAACAGGGCGTTGTTCGCGACCAAGGGCATGCGCAACGCGCTGACCGCGCGGATGTCGATCCCGCCGAGCGGGGTGCGCTACTACGCGCTGTCCTATGCGTTCAAGAAGTACCAGCCGCTGTGGGGTCGGTTCCTGCTGACCGACAACCTGCAGGTCGACTACGCGTCCTCGCTCGGCCACACGAGCGGGCTGCCGCCGTACCTCAACTACTATGCGGGCGGCCCGGACAGCGTCCGGGGCTTCCGCGAGGCGACCCTCGGCCCGCGCGACAACATCGGCATCGGCAATCCCTACGGCGGCAACCTCCTGACCGTGAACCGCCTGGAGCTCGTGCTGCCGGTTCCGGAGAAGTGGGAGAGCGCGGCCCGGGTGAGCTTCTTCTACGACATCGGCAACGTGTTCCAGACCGGCAACAAGATCCGTTTCCTCGGCGTCGACGACACGACGCCGGTGACCTATCATTTCAGTTATGCTAACTTAAAACGATCGACCGGCATCGCGGTGGAGTGGCTCGCGCCGCTCGGATTATTCCGATTCTCGTACGCCATTCCGTTGAACCCGTTCCCGGGGAATACCGTCCAGTTCGGCGACCAGACGGAACGGTTTCAGTTTTCCATCGGACAAGCGTTTTGACCCTTTCCAGCCTGCGAGGTTTTCAAAGCAATATGTCGACCCTGACCCGCCGTCTTCCGCTGCTCGCGCTGTGCCTGTGCGCGATTGCCGTCGCCCAGGCCGCGAGCGCGGAGACCAAAATCGCCGTCGTGAATTTCCAGCAACTCCTGCAGGAGGCGCCGCAGACCAAGCACGCGATGCAGGTGCTGCAGAACGAGTTCTCGGCGCGCCGCCGCAAGCTCCTCGAGATGCAGAACGACCTGAAGTCGAAGGACGCGAACCTGCAGAAGAACGGCCCGATGATGGCCGACGCCGAGCGCGTCAAGGCCGAGGACGCGCTGCGCGACGAGCAGCGCGACTTCCAGGCGAAGGCGAGCGCGTTCCAGGACGACGTGTCCGCGCAGCGCAACGAGGAACTCGGCCGCGTGCAGCGTTTCCTGCTCCAGGAGATCCAGGATTACGCGCGCACGAAGGGCTATGACCTCGTGCTCGGCGACGGCGTGTTCTTCGCCAAGCCGAACTTCGACATCACGCCGGGCGTGCTCGCGCTCCTGATGACGAAGCCGGCGGCCGTCCCGAGCGGGACCGCGAAGCAGCCCGGCGGTTCGAAGTAACCGCCGCCGAGGCTGATTCGAGCGCGGATCGAGCACGCGCGTGCAGACCGGCGACTTCAGCCTCGGCGAGCTCGCGGTGCGCTTCGGGCTCAGCCTGCGGGGGGATCCGGACCTCGCGGTCTCGCACGTCGCGACGCTCGCCGGCGCGACCGCGGGCGCGGTGAGCTTTCTCGCGAACCGCCGCTACCGGCGGCAGCTCGAGGGAACCCGCGCGTCCGCGGTCGTGGTCGCCCCGGAAGATGCGGGCGACTGTCCGGTCGCCGCGCTGATCGGTCCGAACCCCTATCTCGCGTATGCGCGGATCGCGGCGCTCCTGCATCCGCCACCGGCGGCCGCGCCGGGCGTGCATCCGAGCGCGGTCGTCGCGCCGGATGCCCGCGTGCCGCGCTCGGCCGCGGTCGCGCCGCATGCGCTGATCGAGGCGGGCGCCGAGATCGGCGAGCGGGTGAGCATCGGTCCCGGGGCGATCGTCGGGCGCGGGGCGCGGATCGGCGACGATACGCGGGTGCTCGCCCGGGCGGTCGTGTGTGCGGGCGTGATCGTCGGCGAGCGCTGCCTGATCCACCCCGGGGCGGTGATCGGGGCCGACGGATTCGGCTTCGCGCGCGACGGGGCCGCCTGGGCGAAGGTGCCGCAGCTCGGCACGGTGCGCATCGGCGACGACGTCGAGATCGGCGCGAACACGACGATCGACCGCGGCGCGATCGACGACACGGTGATCGAGGACGGCGTGAAGCTCGACAACCAGATCCAGGTCGCGCACAACGTGCGCATCGGCGCGCACACCGCGATCGCCGCATGCACCGGGATCTCGGGCAGCACGACGATCGGCAAGCGCTGCATGATCGGCGGGATGGTGGGCTTCGCGGGACATCTGTCGATCGCGGACGACGTCGCGATCACGGGGTTATCGCTGGTCAGCGCGTCGATCCGCGCGCCCGGGAGCTACTCCGCCGGGATCCCGGTCGTCGAGACCCGCCGCTGGCGCCGCACCGTCGCGCACCTGCGGCGGCTCGAGCGCGGGGCGCGAACCGGGCCTGAGGCGGCGGGCGACGAGGATGCCAACACGAGGGACGATCGATGAGCGACGCGATGGCCATGGATATCGAAGCGATCATGCGGCAGCTCCCGCACCGTTACCCGTTCCTGCTCGTCGACCGGGTGCGCGAATGCGTGCCGGGCGAGCGCATCGTCGCGCTGAAGAACGTGACCTACAACGAGCCGTTCTTCCCTGGACACTTCCCGAGCCGGCCGGTGATGCCGGGCGTGATTCTGATCGAGGCGCTCGCGCAGACCTGCGGGCTGCTCGCGTTCAAGACCGCCGGGGTGGTGCCGAACGACGACACGCGCTTCTACTTCGTCGCGATCGACAAGGCGCGCTTCCGCAAGCCGGTCGAGCCCGGCGACCAGATCGTGCTGAAGGCGACGCTGCTGCGCTCGTTCAAGGGCATCTGGAAGTTCGCCTGCGTCGCCGAGGTCGACGGGGCCGAGGTCGCCGCGGCCGAGATCATGGTCGCGCCGGAGACGCGCGGACCGGAGCGGGCGGGGGAGGCGCAGTGATCGATTCGCGCGCGATCGTCTCGGCGCAGGCCGAGATCGACGTCGATGTCGAGATCGGGCCGTATTCGGTGATCGGCGCGGGTGTGTCGATCGGCAAGGGAACCCGCATCGGACCGCACGCGGTGATCAACGGACCGACCCGGATCGGCTGCGACAACCGGATCTTCCAGTTCGCCTCGATCGGCGACGCGCCGCAGGACAAGAAGTACCGCGGCGAGCCGACGCGGCTCGAGATCGGCGACCGCAACGTGTTCCGGGAGTTCGTGACCGTGAATCGCGGCACCACCCACGATCGCGGCGTGACCCGGATCGGCAACGACAACCTGATGATGTCCTACGCGCACGTCGCACACGACTGCCAGCTCGGCGACCAGATCGTGATGGCGAATTGCGCGACGCTCGGCGGCCACGTCGAGGTCGGCGACTGGGTGATCTTCGGTGGCCTGTCCGCGGTGCACCAGTTCACCAAGATCGGGGCCCACTGCTTCATCGGCAACAACGCCGCGGTCACCCGCGACGTTCCGCCGTACGTGATGGCGATCGGCCAGCCGGCGGTGCCGCACAGCGTGAACAGCGAGGGGCTGAAGCGGCGCGGCTTCACCCCGGCGCAGATCCTGAACATCCGCCGGGCGTACCGGACGCTGTACCGCTCGGGCCTGAAGCTCGCCGAAGCGCTCGAGCGGCTCGACGAGGCCGCGCGCGACCAGCCGGAAATCGCTCCGTTCGTCTCCTTCATCAGGCGAAGTTCGCGCAGCATCGTTCGGTAGACGCATGCCGGATCCACTGCGGGTCGGGTTGGTCGCGGGCGAGGCCTCCGGGGACACCCTCGGCGCCGGACTGATCGAGGCGCTGCGGCGCGTGGCGCCGGATGCGCGCTTCTTCGGCGTCGCCGGCCCGAAGATGCGCGCGGCGGGCTGCGAGGCCTGGGAGCCGTCCGAAGCGCTCGCGGTGATGGGTCTGTTCGAGATCCTCGGCGAGCTGCCCCGACTGCTGCGGCTGCGCGCGCGGGTGCGGCGGCGGTTCCTCGCCGAGCGGCCCGACGTGTTCGTCGGCATCGATTCCCCGGAGTTCAACCTGCGCCTCGCCCGCGATCTGCGCGCCGCGGGGATCACCACGGTGCAGTACGTGAGTCCGCAGGTGTGGGCGTGGCGGCCGAAGCGGGTGCGCCGGATGCGCGCGGCGGTCGACCGGGTGCTGTGCCTGCTGCCGTTCGAAAAGCGCTTCTACGACGGGCAGGGGCTCGACGCGGATTTCGTCGGCCACCCGCTCGCCGACCAGATTCCGCCGGATCCGGATCGGGCCGCGGCGCGCGCCCGGCTCGCGCTGCCGGCGAACGCGTCGATCGTCGCGTTGCTGCCCGGGAGCCGGCGCGGCGAGGTGCGCCGGCTCGGCGCGGACTTCGCGGCGACGGTGCGCGAGCTCGCCGCGCGGCGGCCGGGGCTCGTGTTCGTCGCGCCGATGGCGACCACGGTCGCGCGGGAGCTGTTCGCGGCCGCGCTCGCGCAGGGCGCGCCGGGGGTCGAGGTGCGGCTGATCGACGGGCAGGCCCAGAGCGCGCTGATCGCGGCCGACGTCGCGCTGGTCGCCTCCGGGACCGCGAGCCTCGAGGCCGCGCTGTGCCGCCGGCCGATGGTCGTGGTGTACCGCCTGGGACGGGCGACCGCGTGGGCGATCCGCCGGCTGCGGCTGGTCAAATCACCATTTTTCGCCCAGCCGAATCTGCTTGCGGGCCGGCGTCTCGTCGGCGAGTATTTCCAGGACGAGATAGTCCCCGGGTCGATCGGAGCGGAGCTCTTGATGTGGCTGGACGACGCGGCGCGGCGAGCGGAGCTCATCGACCAGTTCGCGAGCATCCACGCGAGCCTGCGGCGCGATGCGAGCGCGAGCGCCGCGCGTGCGATCCTGGAACTCACCGGCCGGACCCCCGTCCGATGAACGACCTGGTGGCGGGCGTCGACGAAGCGGGCCGCGGCCCGCTCGCGGGACCGGTGGTCGCCGCCGCGGTGATCCTGCCGCGCGGTCGCGGGCCGCGCGGTATCGCCGATTCGAAGACGCTCGCGCAGGCGCAGCGGCAGCGCCTCGCGGCCGCGATCCGGCGCTCCGCGCTCGGCTTTGGCATCGGGTGGGCGGATCCGGCCGAGATCGATGCGCTCGACATCCTGCAGGCGACCCATCTCGCGATGCGCCGCGCGGTGCTCGCGCTCGCGGTGCTGCCGCGCCGGCTCCGGGTCGACGGCGACCGGCTGCCTGAGCTCGGCGGGCTCGGCGGGCCGGTCGAGGCGGTCGCGATCGTTCGCGGCGATGCGACCGACCGGGCGATCGGTGCGGCGTCGATCCTCGCGAAGACCGCGCGCGACGAGTACATGGCGCGCGCCGACGCGTGGTATCCGGCGTACGGGTTCGCGCAGCACAAGGGCTATCCGACCGCGGCGCATCGCCGGGCGCTCGCGCGCCTCGGACCCTGTCCCCTGCACCGCCGCTCGTTCGCGCCGGTCGCGCGCGCCACGGAGCTCGCGCGATGAGCGGCTTCGTGCATTTGCGGGTGCACACCGAGTATTCGCTGGTCGACGGGATCGTGCGCGTGCCCGAGCTCATGGCCGCGGTCGCCGCGGCGGGGATGCCCGCGGTTGCGCTGACCGACCAGAGCAACCTGTTCGCGATGGTGAAGTTCTACAAGGAAGCGCAGCGCGCCGGCGTGAAGCCGCTGATCGGCGTCGACGCGTGGATCCGCGAAGTGGGCGAGCGCGCCGCCCCGTCGCGGGTCACGCTGTTGTGCCAGAACCGCGAGGGCTACCGGCACCTGACCGAGCTCGTGACCCGCTCCTACCTCGAGGGGCGGCGCGGCGCGCTCGCGATGCTCGAGCGGGACTGGCTCGACCCGGAGCGGCTCGGCGGCCTGATCGTGCTCGGCGGCGGCGCGCAGGGCGACGTCGGGCTCGCGCTCGCGCGCGGCCGCGAGGACGAGGCGCACCGCGCGCTGGATCAGTGGCTCGAACGCTGCGGCGACCGCTTCTATCTCGAGGCGCAGCGCACCGGTCGGGCCGGCGAGCGCGCGGTCGCGGAGGCGATCATCGATCTGGCCGCGGCGCGCGGCATCCCGGCGGTCGCGACCAACGACGTGCGCTTCCTCGCACGCAGCGATTTCGAGGCGCACGAGGCGCGGGTGTGCATTCACGAGGGGGCGCTGCTCGGCGATGCGGGGCGGCCGCGCCGCTACACCGAGGAGCAGTACCTGAAGACGCCGGCCGAGATGGCCGAGCTCTTCGCCGACGTGCCCGAGCTCCTCGAGAACACCGTCGAGGTCGCGAAGCGCTGCTCGCTCGAGATCAAGCTCGGCACGCCGATGCTGCCCGCGTATCCGGTGCCCGCGGGCCAGACGACCGAGGAGTTCCTGCGCGCCGAGGCGGCGCGCGGGCTCGGCGAGCGGCTCGCGGTGCCGTCGGTCGCGCGGGCGACCGCCGTCCCCGCCCGCGACCCGGCGAGCTACGACCGGCGGCTCGCGCTCGAGCTCGACGTGATCTGTCAGATGGGCTTCGCCGGGTACTTCCTGATCGTCGCCGACTTCATCCGCTGGGCGCGCAGCCACGGCGTGCCGGTCGGGCCGGGCCGTGGCTCCGGCGCGGGCTCGCTGGTCGCGTACGCGCTCGGGATCACCGACCTCGACCCGATCGAGCACGACCTGCTGTTCGAGCGCTTCCTGAATCCCGAGCGCGTGTCGATGCCCGACTTCGACGTCGACTTCTGCATGGAGGGCCGCGACCGGGTGATCGACTACGTCGCGCAGAAGTACGGTCGCGACCGGGTCTCGCAGATCATCACCTACGGCACGCTCGCGGCGAAGGCGGTCGTGCGCGACGTCGGCCGCGTGCTCGGGCACAACTACGGCTACGTCGACCGGATCGCGAAACTGATCCCGTTCGAGATCGGGATCACGCTCGACAAGGCGCTCGAACAGGAAGAAGAGCTCGCGCGGCTGGTCGCGGGCGACGGCGAGGTGCGCGAGCTGATCGACCTGGCGCGCGCGCTCGAGGGCCTCGTGCGCAACGCCGGCACCCACGCGGGCGGCGTCGTGATCGCCCCGTCGGTGCTGACCGACTTCACGCCGCTCTACGGCGAAGAGGGCGGGTCGGCGCCGGTCACGCAGTTCGACAAGGACGACGTCGAGGCGGCGGGGCTGGTGAAGTTCGACTTCCTCGGACTGCGGACCCTGACGATCATCGACTGGGCGGTGCGCGACGTGAACGCCGCGCGCGCAACCGTCGGCGAGCCGCCGATCGACGTCGCGACGCTCCCGATGGACGACCCGGCGACCTATCAGCTGCTGAAGAGCTGCCGCACGACCGCGGTGTTCCAGCTCGAATCGCGCGGGATGAAGGACCTGATCCGCCGGCTGCAGCCCGACTGCTTCGACGACATCGTCGCGCTGGTCGCGCTGTTCCGGCCGGGCCCGCTGCAATCCGGGATGGTCGATGACTTCATCGCGCGCAAGCACGACACCTCCGGCGCGACGATCGACTACCTGCACCCCGACCTCGAGCCCGCGCTCGCGTCGACCTACGGGGTGATCCTGTACCAGGAACAGGTGATGCAGATCGCGCAGATCCTCGCCGGCTACACGCTCGGCGGCGCGGACCTGCTGCGCCGGGCGATGGGCAAGAAGAAGCCCGAGGAGATGGCGAAGCAGCGCTCGGTGTTCGTGAGCGGCGCGATCGCGCGCGGCGTCCCGGAGGCGCAGGCGGCGCACATCTTCGACCTGATGGAGAAGTTCGCCGGGTACGGCTTCAACAAGTCGCACTCGGCCGCGTACGCGCTGCTCTCGTACCAGACCGCGTGGCTGAAGGCGCATTACCCGGCGGCGTTCATGGCCGCGGTGCTGTCGGCCGACATGGACCGCACCGACAAGATCGTCACGCTGATCGACGAGTGCGCGAGCCTCGGGCTCGACGTGCTGTCGCCGGACGTGAACGAATCGGTGTACAAGTTCACGGTCGCGGGCCCGACGAGCATTCGCTACGGCCTCGGCGCGGTCAAGGGTGCCGGCGCCTCCGCGGTCGAGGCGATCGTCGAGGAGCGCGGGCGCGGCGGACCGTACCGGGACCTGCCGGACCTGTGCCGGCGGATCGACCTGCAGCGGGTGAACCGGCGCGTGCTCGAGGCGCTGATCCGCGCCGGCTGCCTCGACGCGCTCGGTCCCAACCGGGCGACGCTCGCCGCGCAGCTCGACAAGTCGATGCACCTGGGCGAACAGAATTCGCGGGCGCAGTCGACCGGGCAGGTCGACCTCTTCGGGCTCGCGGCGGCCGAGGACGCGACCTTGCCCGAGTGGAGCGAGGCGGTGCGTCTCGCGGGCGAGCGCGAGACGCTCGGGCTGTTCCTGACCGGCCATCCGATCGGCGCGTACGAGCCCGACCTCAAGTTCCTGGTCGGTGCCCGGCTCGCGGACGTCGGCGGCCCGAAGCCGGTCGCCGCGGAGGGCGGACGCGCGTGGGGCGCGGCGAAGCCGGTCACGGTCGCGGGGCTCGTGCTCGAGATCCGCCGGCGAGCGAACCGGGTCACGCTGATCCTCGACGATCGCACCGGCCGGCTCGAGGTGAGCCTGTTCGAGGAGGTCTACCAGAAGCACCGCGACGTGATCGTGAAGGACGCGATCGTGCTGGTCGAGGGCTCGCTGCGCTACGACGACTTCATCGAGGCCTGGCGCGTGCAGGCGCGCTCGCTCACCGACATCGACCGCGCGCGCGAGCGCCACGCGCGCAAGCTCTGGCTGCGCTGGCCGGCGGAGTTCGACCGGCCGGGCGGCCTCGAGCGCTTCGAGGCGCTGCTCGCGCCGTTCCGCCCCGGCCGCTGCGCGGTCGGTCTCGTGGTCCAGCGCAGCGGCTACTCCGGCCGGGTGATGCTGCCGGACGCGTGCGCGGTGCGGCCCTCGCGCGAGCTTCTCGATCGATTGACGGCGCTCGCCGGACGGGACGGCTGGGCGCTGATCTACGGCTCCAAGACTGAAATCCGGGATGAGGAAACTTCTACATGGCAATGAATTTCTTGGAATTCGAGCAACCGATCGCCGAACTGGAGGCAAAGATCGAAGAGCTGAAGTTCCTCGGTGCGGACTCGAACGTGAACATCTCGGAGGAGATCAAGCGGCTGCAGGCGAAGAGCCGGGCGATGACCGCGAACATCTTCGAGAACCTCACGCCCTGGCAGATCACCCAGCTCGCGCGCCATCCGCAGCGGCCGTACACGCTGGACTACGTGTCGATGATCTTCGCCGACTGGCAGGAACTGCACGGCGACCGGATGTACGGCGACGACCTGGCGATCGTCGGCGGCCTCGCGCGCATCGAGGGCACGCCGGTGATGCTGATCGGCGAGCAGAAGGGTCGCGACACCAAGGAGCGGGTGCGGCGCAACTACGGGATGCCGAAGCCGGAGGGCTATCGCAAGGCGCTGCGGCTGATGGGACTCGCGGAGCGCTTCCGCCTGCCGATCGTGACCCTGATCGACACCCCGGGCGCGTACCCCGGGATCGGATCCGAGGAGCGGGGCCAGAGCGAGGCGATCGCGCGGAACCTGTTCGAGATGTCCGCGCTCGCGACGCCGGTGCTGTCGATCGTGATCGGCGAGGGCGGCTCGGGCGGCGCGCTCGCGATCGGCGTGTGCGACCGGCTCGTGATGCTGCAGTTCGCGGTCTATTCCGTGATCTCGCCGGAGAGCTGCGCGTCGATCCTCTGGAAGAGCACCGAAAAGAAGGAGATCGCCGCCGACGCGATGGGCGGCACGGCCGAGCGCCTGAAGAAGCTCGGCCTGGTCGACGAGGTGCTGAAGGAGCCCTGCGGCGCCGCGCACCGCGATCCGCAGACGATGGCCGAAACGCTCAAGGCGAGCATCCTGCGCCATCTCACCGAGCTGCGGGCGATGCCGATCACCCAGCTGCTCGATGCGCGCCAGGCGCGTCTGCGCTCGTTCGGCGCGTACCACGACGGCTGATGCCGCGATGAACCGCTGCGCGGCCGAGCTCGCGGCGGCGATCGGGACGCAGTTGCCGCCCGGCACGACCGGTCTCGTCGTCGCGCTGAGCGGCGGTGCGGACTCGGCCTGCCTGCTCGCCGCGGCGCGGATCTGCGCGCAGGGCGCCGCGCTCGGCTGGCGCGCGGTGCACGTCGACCATGGCCTGCAGGCCGCGGCGGCCGACTTCCGGCGCGTCTGCGAAGCGCTGTGCGCGCGGCTCGC
>JAGWPU010000139.1 GCA_028870355.1 Gammaproteobacteria bacterium
CGCGCACGACCGCGTAGGAATAATGGTAGTACCCGCCGCCGTTCGCGCACGAACCCATGGAGATCACCCAGCGGGGCTCGGTCATCTGGTCGTAGACCTTGCGCAGCGCCGGCGCCATCTTGTTGACCAGCGTTCCGGCGACGATCATCACGTCGGACTGCCGCGGCGAGGGACGGAACACGATCCCGAAGCGGTCCAGGTCGTAACGGGCCGCACCGGCCTGCATCATCTCGACCGCGCAGCACGCGAGACCGAAGGTCATCGGCCACAGCGAACCGGTCCGCGCCCAGTTGATGAGCTTGTCGACGGTCGTGACCTGGTAGCCGGGAGCGGCGGCCGCGTCGTCGACGGCGTTCAATCCCATTCGAGAGCCCCTTTGCGATAGTCGTAGACCAACGCGACGATCAATACCAGCGCGAAAATCAGCATCGCGAGCAAGCCGAACGTGCCGGTCGCGCGAAGCGAAACCGCCCAGGGGAAGAAGAACGCGATCTCGAGGTCGAAGACGATGAAGATGATCGCGACGAGGTAGTAGCGGACGTCGAAGCGCATGCGGGCGTCCTCGAACGCCTCGAAGCCGCACTCGTACGGCGACAGCTTCTCGGCATCCGGCCGGCGCGGGCCGGCGAACCATCCGATCGTGAACAACGCGAGACCGAGCACTGCGGCCAGTCCCATGAAGATCAGAATGGGCAGATACTGGTCGAGCATCTTTGCGTGACTTGCAACTATCCGGCGTCAGTAAAACACAAACGCCAATTCTAGCAGGAGATGTGCGAGTAATTAATAGCTCGCGGATGAAAAGATCGCGCTCGACGGTGGGTTCGAGCACAGCCGATACGAATCACTGTCATTCAATGGTGCCGACGGCCGGACTCGAACCGGCACAGGTTGCCCCACTAGCCCCTCAAACTAGCGCGTCTACCAATTCCGCCACGTCGGCGCGGATTTCAGATCATCTCACATTACGATCAGGGTTTCTTCGGGTTCGTCGCCGTCGACGGCGCGGGCGCGGGCGATGTCGGCACCGACGCGGCCGCACCCGGCGCGCTCGAGGTCGGCGCGGAGGACAGCGTCGACGACGGCGCCGCGACCGGCGGCGCGCCGGCGCTCGGCGAGTCGGCCGCGCGTTGCGCCGCGCGCTCGAGCACGCTCGTCGGCGCACTCGAGGTCTTCGTACCGAGGTACGCGAGCGTGAGGCTGGTGGCGAAGAACAGCGCCGCGAACACCCCGGTCAGCTTGGAGAACAGCGTGGAGGTGCCACGCGCGCCGAACACGGTACCCGAGGCACCCGCGCCGAATCCCGCACCCGCCTCGGCGCCCTTGCCTCGCTGCAACAGCACCAAGGTCACGATCAGTGCCGCGAGCAGCACGTGTAGAGCGAGCAACAATCCACGCAACATAAGCAATCTTCTCAATGACGAGCGGCAGCCGCCGCGCAAATTTCGTAAAACTCGTCCGCGACCAGCGAAGCGCCGCCGACCAGTCCGCCGTCGACGTCGGGCATCGCGAAGAGCTCGACCGCGTTCGCGGCCTTGACGCTGCCTCCGTACAGGATCCGCGTCGCGGCGGCGATTCTAGCATCTTGTTCCGCGAGGCGGCGCCGGATGAAATCGTGGACCGCCTGAGCCTGTTCGGGCGAGGCGTTGCGGCCGGTGCCGATCGCCCAGACCGGCTCGTACGCGACGATCGCCCGCTCGAACGGCGCGACGCCGTGCATCGCGAGCACCGCATCGAGCTGCCGCGCGACCACCGCCTCGGTGCGATTCGCCTCGCGCTCCTCGAGCGTTTCGCCGACGCACAACACCGGCGTCAAGTCGCCGGCGAGCGCCGCGCCGAACTTGCGCGCGACGAGCGCATCGTCCTCGTGATACCAGCGGCGCCGCTCCGAATGCCCGACGATCACCAGCGTGCAGGCGACGTCCTTCAGCATCGTCGCGGCGACCTCGCCGGTGAATGCCCCACCCGGCTCCGCGCACAGGTCCTGCGCGCCGACCGAGATCGAGGTCCCCCGCAGACGGCGCGCGACCTCGGCGACGTACACGAACGGCGGGAAGACGGCGACGTCGATCGGCCATTCGGGTTGCAACCGCAACTCGAGCTCGGCGAGCAAGGTCGCGATCGCGGACTCGCTGCCGTGCATTTTCCAGTTGCCCGCGACCATTGGACGACGCATACGCACTCACCTCGGCGCTGTTGCCGGCGGGAAAGGCGGCGAAGAGTAGCTTCGCGGACCGCGAACTGCAAGCCGGGTCGCGATCCGGCGCGGGGAGCGCACCGGCGCGCGTCAATGCGCGCGCGCCGCCCGTTCGACCGCGTCCGCGATCTCCTGTGCGGCCCGCTTCACCATCGAGGCATCGTGACCCTCGACCATCACGCGGATCACGGGTTCGGTTCCCGACGCCCGCAGGACCACGCGCCCGCGTCCGTCGAAGCGCCGCTGCGCGCGCTCGGCGACTGCGCACACCGCGTCGTCCGCGGTCGGATCGAAGCGACGTTCGACCTTCACGTTCAGCATCACCTGCGGATATTTCGGCATCGGCGCCGCGAGTTCGGCGAGCGCCGCACCGGTGCGCTTCATCACCGCGAGCACCTGCAGCGCGCTGATCAGACCGTCGCCGGTGGTCGTCTTGTCGAGGCACAGGATATGCCCCGAGGTCTCCCCGCCGAGCGTGCCGCCGGTCTCGTGCAGCGCCGCGAGCACGTAGCGATCGCCGACCGCGGTGCGCCGAAACTCGATCCCGCGCTCCCCGAGCGCCTGCTCCAGGCCAAGGTTGCTCATGACCGTGCCGACGACGGGCCCCTGCAGATCACCCGCGGCACGCCGCGCCGACGCGAGGATGTACAGCAATTGGTCCCCATCGACCACGCGCCCCAGCGCATCGATCATCACCACCCGATCCCCATCGCCGTCGAGCGCGATCCCGACGTCGGCGCGCACCCCAGGGACGGTGAGCTGCAGCAACTCCGGCGAAGTCGACCCGCAGGCGTCGTTGATGTTGCGGCCGTTCGGCGAGCACCCGATCGGGACGATCTCGGCGCCGAGATCCGCGAGCACCCGCGGCGCGACCTTGTACGCCGCCCCGTTCGCGCAGTCGATGACGAGCTTGAACCCGCCGAGATCCATCCCCGGGGGAATCGTCGAAGCGCAGAAGTTCTGGTACTGCTGGCGGCTGTCGTCGATCCGGGTCGCGCGGCCCAGGTTCCGCGACGGGCGCGTGATTACGGGTTCGTCGAGCAGCGCCTCGATACGTCGTTCGACCTCGTCCGAGAGCTTCGTGCCGGCCGCATCGAAGAACTTGATGCCATTGTCGTGGTACGGATTGTGCGACGCGCTGATCACGACACCGAAGTGGCAGCCGAGGCGTTGGGTCATGTACGCGATCCCGGGGGTCGGCAACGGGCCGATCAGTTGCACGTCGACCCCGGCCGCGACGAAACCCGCCTCGAGCGCGGACTCGAACAGATACCCCGAGAGGCGCGTATCCTTGCCGATCAGCACGCGCCCGCCGGTGGGCGCGAGCACACGCGCCGCCGCACTCGCGAGCCGCAACGCGAAATCGACCGTCATCGGACACTCGCCGACGACGCCGCGGACGCCGTCCGTACCGAAGTATCGGTTGCCCATGCCTGCCTCTCCTCTCATTCTCCCTGCAACACGGCATCGACCATGCGAATCGCGTCGAGCGTCGGGGCGACGTCGTGCGTACGCACGATCCGCGCGCCACCGGCGACCGTCAGCGCGGCGAGGCCGAGACCCCCGTACAGGCGCTCCCCGACCTCGCGGCCGAGCACCCGCCCGATGAAGCTCTTGCGCGACACGCCCACGAGCACCGGCGACCCGAGCGCCGCGAGCGCCGCGATGCCGCGCATCAGCGCGAAATTGTGTTCGATGCGCTTGCCGAACCCGATACCCGGATCGAGCACGATCGCCTCCGGCGCGATGCCCGCGTCGAGGCAGGCGGCGCGCTCGGCCGCGAGGAACGCCGCGACCTCGGCGACCACGTCCTCGTAGTGCGGATCGTCCTGCATCGTGCGCGGCTCGCCGCGCATGTGCATCAGACACACGCCGACACCGGCAGTCGCGGCATAGTCTCGCCCACCGGGCGCACGCAGCGCATAGACGTCGTTCACGATGCACGCACCGGCATCGACCGCGGCGGCCATGACCTCGGGCTTGCTGGTATCGATCGACACCGCGACGTCGAATCGCGCGACGATGGCCTCGATCACCGGCACGACGCGCCCGATCTCCTCGGCCGCGCCGACCGGCTGCGCGCCGGGCCGCGTCGATTCCCCGCCGACGTCGATGATCGCGGCACCCTCGGCGACCAGACTCGCGGCCCGGTCGGCCGCGGCCGCAGCGCTCGCGTAGCGCCCGCCATCCGAGAAGGAGTCCGGGGTCACGTTCAGGATCCCCATGACCGCCGGTCGCCGCAGGTCGATGACTCGTTGTCGACAGCGCCAGTGCATGATCGCTCGCTAGCGGCCGCGGACGCGCGCGGACCGGCTCGGTCCGCGCGCCCGCCGCAGTTGATGCCGGGACTCGCTCAGTGCTGCCCGGCCGGGCTCACGATCGGCGTCGTCGGATTCTCCGCCGAGGGCCCGCGTGGGGTCGGCGTCGGCGTATCGTCCCAATCGTGCGGCGGACGCGGCGCGCGCCCCGCCATGATGTCCTTGATCTGTTCTTCGTCGATGGTCTCGAACTTCACGAGCGCCGCCGCCATCGCATGCAGCTTGTCCAGGTAGGTCTGCAGGATCGTGTAGGCACGCTGGTAATTGTTGTCGATCACCCGGCGCACCTCCTCGTCGATCACGTGGGCGGTTTCGTCGGAGACCTGCTTGTGCTGGGTGACGCTGCGTCCGAGGAATACCTCGCCGGACTCCTCGCTGTAGGTCTGCGGCCCCAGCCGATCCGACAGGCCCCAGCGCGTGACCATGTTCCGGGCGAGTTCGGTCGCGCGCTCGATGTCGTTCGACGCACCGGTCGTGACCGCATCCCGCCCGAACACCAGTTCCTCGGCGACGCGGCCACCGAACAGCGTCGCGATCTTGCTCTCCAGCTGCCGCTTGCTGGTGCTGTAGCGGTCGGCTTCGGGCAGGAACATCGTGACCCCGAGCGCGCGGCCGCGCGGGATGATCGTGACCTTGTACACCGGATCGTGCTCGGGGACGCTGAGGCCGACGATCGCATGGCCCGCCTCGTGATACGCGGTGTTGCGCTTCTCCTCCTCGGTCATCACCATCGAGCGCCGCTCCGCGCCCATCATGATCTTGTCCTTCGCGCGCTCGAATTCCTCCATCGTGACGGCGCGCTTGTTGCTGCGCGCGGCGAACAACGCCGCCTCATTCACGAGATTCGCGAGATCCGCGCCCGAGAAGCCCGGGGTGCCACGAGCGATCACCGCCGGCTTCACGTTGTCACCGAGCGGCACCTTGCGCATGTGCACCTTGAGGATCTGTTCCCGGCCTCGGACGTCGGGCAGCGGGACGACCACCTGCCGGTCGAAGCGCCCGGGCCGCAGCAGCGCCGGATCGAGCACGTCCGGCCGGTTCGTCGCGGCGATCACGATGATGCCCTCGTTGCCCTCGAACCCGTCCATCTCGACGAGCAGCTGGTTCAGCGTCTGCTCGCGCTCGTCGTGACCGCCGCCGAG
>JAGWPU010000140.1 GCA_028870355.1 Gammaproteobacteria bacterium
CGCCCCTGAAGTGGCGGCGTCACGGGCCGCGGGCGGGCGGGCGCCCACGTCGACGGTCACGGTGCGCATCGGCGCCGGTGCCGAAGGGACGACCGAGGCGGTGGTCCCGGTCGCCCGCGGTGTCGAGGGTCGCGAACCGGACAGCAGCTCCGGCACGATCAGCACCACGAGCGCGACCAGGATGATCGCGCCCACCAACCGCTCTTGCATGCGTCGTTCCATCGCCCGTTCCGTCCTCAGCGAATGTCGCGCCGTTCGAGCCAATCGATCGCGGGACCGACGACGTGGAACGATCCGAACACGACGACCCGGTCGACGGGCCCGGCCGCGTCGCAGGCCGCATCGCAGGCCGCACCGATCGAATCGGCGGTCGCGACGGGCGCAGCCGGCCGCAGATCCGCGCGCGCGGCGAGCGCGGCGAGCGCCGCCGCGCTGCGACCCCGCTCGCCCTCGGTCGACACGAACCACCAGGCATCGATGCACCCGGCAAGCGCCGCGAGGACGCCGGCCGCGTCCTTGTCGGCGAGCACCCCGCACAGCCCGATCGTCCGGCCCGCGATCGGCGTCGACCGCAGATTGTCGGCGAGCACCCGCGCAGCGTCCGGATTGTGCGCGACGTCGAGGATCCAGCAGGGGCCCTGAGCGCCGCGCGGCGCGCGCACCTCGAACCGGCCCGCGACGCTCACCGTGCGCAACCCCTGCTCGACCGCCGCCCGCGGAATCGCGAGCGGCGGCGCGAGTTCCTCGAGCGCGGCCATCGCGGTCGCGGCGTTCCCGACCTGGATCACGCCACGCAGATTCGGGGACGGGAGATCTGCGAAGTCCCAGCGCGGGCCCGTATAACGCCAGCGCTCCCCGTCGCGCTGGAACTCGAATTCCTCGCCGAGCCGCTTCGGCCGGGCGCCGACCGCACGCGCCGTCTCGGCGACCACCGGTGGCATCGCCCGACTGCCGAGCACCGCAGCTCGTCCCGCACGAAAGATGCCGGCCTTCTCGCGCCCGATCGCCTCGAGCGTGTCGCCAAGATACTCCTGGTGGTCGAGACCCACGCTCACCACGACCGCGACGTCCGGATCGATCACGTTGACGGCATCGAGGCGCCCGCCCATCCCGACCTCGAGGACCCACGCGTCGAGCCGCGCGGCATCGAACGTGAGCAGCGCCGCGAGCGTGTTGTATTCGAAGAAGGTCAGGCCGACGTCGCCGCGCGCGCGTTCGATCCGCTCGAACGCCGCAACCAGCGCATCACCGTCGACCAGCCGGTCGCCGAGGCGGATCCGCTCGCGGTAGTCACGCAGGTGCGGCGAGGTGAACACGCCGACCCGATACCCGGCCGCGGTGAGGATCGCCGCGGTCGTCGCGACCACCGAGCCCTTGCCGTTGGTCCCGCCGACCGTGACGACCGGCAGCTCGGGCCGCCGGAACTCGAGGTTCGCGAGCACGCGGTTCAGGCGGTCGAGGCCGAGGTCGATCGCGCGCGGATACACCTGCGTCTGGTACGCGAGCCACTGTTCGAGCGTCGACGGAAGGTCACTGGCCATCGGATCCGGCCTCTCGCGGCGTTGCGGACGGCGCGGCCGTCAGGCCGGAGCGCTGTCCTTGCCGAGGAAGATGCGCAGAATCGCCGCGATTCTCTCGCGCAGCTCGCGACGATCGACGATCATGTCGATCGCGCCGTGCTCGAGCAGGAATTCGCTGCGCTGGAACCCCTCGGGCAAGGTCTCACGGACCGTTTGCTGGATGACCCTCGGTCCGGCGAAACCGATCAACGCTTTCGGCTCCGCGACGTTCACGTCGCCGAGCATCGCGAGGCTCGCCGACACGCCGCCGGTCGTCGGATCGGTCATCACCGACACGTACGGCAAACGCGCCTCGGACAGCCGTTTCAGCGCGGCGCTGGTCTTCGCCATCTGCAGCAACGAATAGAGCGCCTCCTGCATCCGCGCGCCGCCGCTCGCCGAGAAACACACGAGCGGCATCCGATGTTCGAGGCAATGCTCGATCGCACGCACGAATTTCTCCCCGACGACCGAGCCCATCGATCCGCCGAGGAAGCGGAACTCGAACGCGCACGCGACGACCGGGATCCCGGTGAGCTTGCCTTCCATCACGACCAGCGCATCCCGCTCACCGGTCTGCTTCTTCGCGAGCAGCAGCCGATCCCGGTAACGCTTCGAGTCCTTGAACTTGAGCGGGTCCTCGGGTTCGACACCGGCCGCGATCTCGACCGTCGAGCCGACGTCGAGGAACCTCGCGAGCCGTTCCCTCGCGTAGATCCGCATGTGGTGATTGCACTTCGGGCAGACGTTCAGGTTGCGCTCGATCTCGGCACGATAGAGCACCGCGTCGCAGGCGGGGCACTTGATCCACAGGCCTTCGGGGACGGAGCGCGTGCGCCGCTCGGTCTTGATCCGTGAGGGGACGATGCGTTCGAACCAGGACATGGGCGCTATTAAACCAGAACCGGAGCGAAGCCGCAGGCCGCCGCGCGGGCCGTTGGGATCTCGAACGCCGGCGGATAGTCGACGCGCCACAGGTACAAGCCCGCCGCCGGCGCGGTCATGCCGGCCGCTTTGCGATCGCGCGCGGCGAGCACCGCAGCCATCGCGGCGACCGGGTCGGGGGCGGTCTGGACCTCGATCAAGGTTCCGACGATGTTGCGCACCATGTGGTGCAGGAACGCGTTCGCGGCCAGGTCGACCCAGACGAAATCCCCCTCGCGCGTGACGCGCGCCGACTCGATCCGCCGCACCGGGCTCATCGACTGGCACTCGGAGGCGCGGAACGCGGAAAAGTCGTGCTCACCGAGCAAGACCTGCGCAGCCCGGGTCATCGCATCGGCGTCGAGCGGACGGTGTACCCACGCCGCGCGCGCGTCGGCGAGCGCCGACCGCGCACTGCGGTTCAGGATGCAATAGCGGTAGGTGCGCCGGATCGCCGAGTAACGGGCGTGGAATCCCGGTTCGACTTCTCCCGCCCATTGCAGCGCGATCGAGCGCGGCAAGCGCGTGTTCGCGCCGAGGACCCAGGCGCGTCCGGTGCGCTGCACGTCGGTCTCGAAGTGCACGACCTGGCCCACCGCGTGCACTCCCGCATCGGTTCGGCCCGCGCAGACGACCTCGACCGCGTGTCCGGCGACGAAACCGATCGCGCGTTGCACCGCGTCCTGAATCGACGGTGCGTGGGCCTGGAACTGCCAGCCGGCGTACGCGCCGCCGTCATATTCGACGACCGCGGCGACCCGGCGCCTGGCTGCGCTCACCTCAGCCGGGCAGCGATTGCAGCAGCCGCTGGGCTTCCTGTTTCTGGCTCGCGGAGCCTTCCTGCACGACTTCGTCGAGGATGCTGCGGGCCCCTTCGGGATCGCCCATGTCCATGTAGGCGCGTGCCAGATCGAGCTTCGTCCCGACCTCGCTCATCGTGACCGGCTCGAATTCCGTCGGCACCTCGCCGTCCATCGGCGGCATCGTCGCTTCGTCGGGACGCAGCGTCGTCGCCCCGGTGCCGGTGTCCTCGTGCAGCGGCGCGCCGACGTCGAGATCGATCGCGGAATGCGTGCTTTGGCTCGCCTCGAAGACTTCGCTGGAGAACACGTCCTCGGCCGCGCGCGGCTGCTCGACCGTGTCCCCGCCGAGCGCACCCGCGAGCCGATCGAGATCGAGGTCGAGACCCTCGCCGACACTGCGCAGTCGCGAGGTCGAGTCGGGGTCCGGCCGCGTCGTGAATTCGCCCGCATCGCTCTCCTTGAGCGACGGCACCCGCGAGGTCGCTCCGGCGTCCTCGGCTTCCTGCAGCGCCTGCGGGATCTGCATCGTCGGGACGGCATCCGACGGCAGCACGGCGGTCTTGATCTCCGTGTGGCTGGAATCGAGATCCGCGATGAACGATGCCTCGAGTTCGCGTTCGAGTTCGGTGAGATCGCGATCCTGGGTCCGGTTCTCCGCTTCCGCGATCATTCGGCGCGAGCGGTCGTCGAGTCCCGCGACCATCGTCGCCGCGTCCGCCGGATGGTCGGCCGATTCGACCGGGGAGACGCTGCCGGAATCCGGCGTGCCGGTCTGCTCGAGCCCTTCGAGGTCGAGGCCGAGGTCATCGATCGACACCTCGGCGGTCTGATCCGCGGTCGCGGACCGCAGCTTCGCGGCGAGCGAGGTGTCGCCCGCTCCCGGCGCGAGCGCCGGCGACTCGGTCGTCGGCGACTCGGCGACGGTCGGCTCCGCGAACGGCATGATCTGCGATTCCACGGTCGGCTCGTCCCGCTGCGGCATCTCCCGCGTCGGCGATTCGTCGGCGCCGCGCTCGGGTGCGTCGAGCACGAAATCGAGCCCCGAGTCTCCATGCAATCTCGGCGATTCACCGGTCGCCGCGGTCTCGTCCGCGTCCCTCGGGACGGGCGCTTCGTGGGGGCTGTGCTCACCCGAGGGCTCGCCGAACAGGTCGACGTCGACGCGGTTTTCGCCGCCCTCGAGGTTCAGGTCGACCGGCGTGCCGGCGCCGCGGCCGGCCCCGTCCGCACGCGCGAACAGCGGATCGTCCGGGCAGATCTGCTTGCCCATGATCACGATCTTGTCCCACTCGCCCGCCGGCGCATGGTCGCGCGTCTCGTACAGCGACTTCGCGATCTGCAGGAACAGATCCTTGTTGCCCCAGACGAAGTAGATCTCGAGGAGCTTCAGGCGCAGATCGCGCCGGTCCGGATCGCGCTCGAGCGCGATTCGCACGAGATCGGCCGCCTGGTCGTACAGGCCGTAGGCCATGTGGAAGTCGGCCTCGGCGAGCGGATCCCCCTGGTCGAAATTGACCGCGCTCTCGGTCGACATCGTGTCGTCCGGCGACGGCGCCTCAGCAGCCGGCGCAGCCGGCGCCGCGGCGACGACCGCCGCAGCGGCGGGCGGAATCGGCGGCGCCCGGTGTTCACCCGACTCCTCGACGACGAACGATTCGTCGCGCGGCTTGCGCTGGCCGAGCACCGGCGACGGCTCGCGCATCGCGGGCTCGCGCATCGACGGCTCGCCGAACGACTCGATCTCGTCGGCCTGCTCCCGCTGACGACGCTTGAACGCAGCGAAACCGAGGGCCCCTGCGAGCAGCGCGAACAAGCCACCGAGCAGCCAACCCTTCGAGCTGATCCAGTCCAGCCAGGACGTCGCGGGCTTCGTCGCGGTCGAGGTGACCGGCTTCGGCGTCACCGCGGTGGGCTTCGCGGTCGCCGTCGGGGTTGCGGTGGCGGCGCTCGCCGCCGAGGCCGGCGCCGGCCCGGAAGCCGGCGTCGCGGCCGACGCCGCGGTCGTGGACGCCGCCG
>JAGWPU010000141.1 GCA_028870355.1 Gammaproteobacteria bacterium
CGCTGCCGCCGGACACCGCGCCGCCGACGCCGCCGCCGCCGCAGGCGCTGAGCGCCGCCGCGCCGAGCGCGATCACGCCGAAGCGGCGCCACCGCGCGGCGATCGCGTGCCAACGGCTGAACCCGTTCGTGAAGTTCATGATGGAGGTCTCCTCAAGAGCTGCTGCTCGAGGGCCGAATTGTGCGAATGCGACGCGCAATCACCAACTGTCGGTTCGAACCGACAGCAAAATTGTGCAAAATGGAGCAATTTCCGCGCCGCGCCCGATCTGGCGCAGCACCGCGCGGGCGGGCGTCGAGTCGATCAGGGCAGTGCGGGCCGCGGCGCCTCGCCGCGATGGATCGCCCAGTCCATCGCTCGAGTGATCCAGCCGCCCCCGAGGCTCGCCGCACCGACGTCGCGCAGGTCGTACTCCCCGCCGCCGAGGATCGCGGCCGCCGCCCGTTGACCGCTCTGCACGGCCGGCCCGATCCCTTCGCACAGATCGCGCGTCGCGAGGCCCGCCGCGTCCCCCACGAGGAACGCATTGCCGCGGCGCGCCGCCTCGCCGGCGGCCCGCAGGTAGTAGCTGTAACCGGTCGGTTCCTCGGGTACGCGAATCCCGAGCTGATCGTCGAGTTTCTCCGCGAAGCGCCGCCAGTGCTCCCGCAGATCGTCGCCCCGCTCCTTGAGGCGCAGCGCGACCGCGCCGATGCCGACGTTCAACCACCCGCGATCCTTCGGCACGTACCAGCTGTATCCGGGCAAGCCGTGCTCGAAGAACCACAGGCGGCAGTCCGGGTCGCGCCAGTCGTACGGAAACTCGATCTCCAGCGTCGCGGTCTGCAGCGCGCGCTCGCGCGGCGCGAGATCGCGGAACAGCGCGCGGTGCACCGGACAGCGGGTGCCACCGGCGCCGATCAGGTAGCGGCAGCGGTATTCGCCGTCGATCACGAAGCCCTCGCCGTCTGCACGCACGTCCTTGACGGCATGATGGACGACCTCGACGCCCGAGCGTTCGAGCAGCCACGCGTCGAACTCGAACCTTCGGATCGAATGCTGCAGACACGGCACCGGCAGATGCACGCCCTTCAGGTACCAGTGCAGTCGCCGGAAGCTCAGGAACCGGTGGGGATAGGCCGCGACGTCGATCCCGAGGTCCGAGACGACCCGTGGTGTGATCCAGCCCGCGCACAGCTTGTGTCGCGGAAAGCGCTCGCGATCGAGCAACAGCACGTCGACGCCCGCGGCGACCAGCCGCGCCGCCGCGGACGATCCCGCGGGGCCGCCTCCGACGACGATGATCTCGACGCTGCGCATCACGGCCTAGCGGGGGTAGAGGAACTCACGCGTGAGCGGGAGATCGTTGTTCTCCCGGCCCGTGAAGAGCACCTGGAAGAGTTGCAGCACGCCGGATTCGAATGCGGCGACCGAGCCCGCGAGATACAGCCTCCAGGTGCGCACCAGCCGCTCGTCGAACATTTCCCGCACGCGCTCGGCCGACGCCTCGTACCGGCGCAGCCAATGGCGCAAGGTCAACGCGTAGTGCAAACGCAGGTTCTCCACGTCGAGCACCGACAGGTCCGACGGCTCGAAGATCTGCATCATCTGGCCGATCGACGGCGGGTAAGCGCCCGGGAAGATGCGCTTCTCGATCCACGGATGGAGCGATCCGGGCCGATTCCGTCCGATCGAGTGGATCAGCCCGCGGCCGCTCCCGCCGATCGACTCGCGTGCCACGCGGCCGAGCGCCGCGTAGTTCTCGGCGCCGACGTGCTCGAGCATCCCGACCGAAACGAACACGTCGTAGCGACCGCGGATGTTGCGATAATCGTCCTCGACGAACTCGACCCGCCCGTCGAGACCGAGTTCGCGCGCACGTCGGCGCGCGAACGCAAGCTGTTCCCGGGAGATGTTGAACGCCCGGACCTTCGCGCCGTAACGACCCGCGATGTGCAGCGCGAGGCCGCCCCAGCCGCAGCCCGCCTCGACGACCGAGTCGTTCGCCGACAGCCGCAGCTTGCGGCACACGTGGTCCATCTTCGCGACCTGCGCTTCGTCGAGTCCGGCGTCCGCGCGCGGGAAGTACGCGCAGGTGTACGCCATCGTCTCGCCGAGCCACAACGCATAGAAGTCGTTGCCGAGATCGTAGTGGTGATGGATGTTGTCGCGCGAGCCGTCGAGCGTATTGCGCCGCGGCCGGCGTACCCAGCCGGCGATCCGCTGCGGAAGCGGCTCCTCGCGCGCGAACCCGCTCCGGTATACGACGTTCATCAGCTCGATCAGGTCACCGTCGGTCTCGATCCGACCTTCGCTGTAGGCGTCACCGAAGCGAATCTGTGGATCGGCGAGCAGGCCGACGAGTGTCGCTCGATCGGCGAGCCGCACGGTCGCGACCGGGGGACCGGGTCGCGCGTCGACGCGCTCGCCGGTCCATTCGAGCACGAAGTCGAGCGGCGGCTCGCCGATGCCCGCGAGCAGTCGCCGCAACAGCTTCGCTTCCAAGGATTCCCGGCCGTTCGCGCGCGAACCGACCGGCTGTGGAGCCGCATTCATCCCACGACCCTCCCCGAATCCGCGTCCCTCCGATCCCGGGTGTACCCCCCGTCGTTCGGCCACCCGTCCGTCAGTCGAGCTGTGCCTGGAGCACCCGCATGCGGCGCCGCTGGAAGCGCAACTCGTACTCCAGCTCGCGCAGGCGCAGCTGCAGCGTCGATCGCTCCCAGCGCTCGGCGACCGCCCTCTTCGCATTCGCGAGCTGCTCCCGCAAATCAGACCACGTCGACACGATCCGGCAGAACGCCTCGTATTCCTCGGCGACCCGTCGTCGCAGGTGTTCGACCTGCGCACGGCCCGGATTTCGCGCGAGCTGACGCTCGGTGCTGCGGAACTGCGCATCGAGGATCGCGCGCTGGATCTTGAACCACGGCACGCGCTTCAGTCCGTACGCCAGTCCGAGCCCCTGCATCGCCCGAATGAACCACTTCGACGGATCCCACTGCCACAGGCGCACGCCGTTGCGGTAGTCGTGCGCGAACATGTGATGGAAGTTGTGGTACCCCTCGCCGTAGGTCAGGAATGCGAGCACGAAGTTGTCGCGCGCGGTGTTCTCCTCGGTGTACGGCTGCGATCCCCACATGTGGGCGAGCGAATTGATGAAGAAAGTGAAGTGGTGGCTCACGACCAGACGCAGCACGCCGACCAGCAGGAGCATCCCGACGACGTCGCCGCTCCACCAGCCGATCAGCAGGGGCACGCCGACGTTCATCACGATCGTGATCGCGAGATAGTGCCGGTGCTGCCACATCACGAGCGGATCGCGTTGCAGGTCCCGAACGGTATTCAGGTCGCTGTCGCCGCTCGGGTAGTCCCGCAGCATCCAGCCGATGTGCGAGAACCAGAAACCGCGGCGGGCGCAGTACGGATCCCGATCCGGATCGTCGATGTAGCGATGGTGCTTGCGATGGTCCGCGCTCCATTTGAGCGCGCTGTTCTGCAACGCCATCGCCCCGAGCAGCAGGTAGACGAGCCGCAGCACCGGCCGCGCCTCGTAGGTCGAGTGCGCGAACAACCGGTGATAGCCGCAGGTGATCGCGAGTTCGTTCGCGCTCAGGAACGCCGCGAACCAGATCCATTCCGCCGCGCGATAGCCGTGCGCGAAACCGTACCACGGCACCAGCACGACGGCCGCTGCCGTCGTCGCCGCGAACATCGCCATCGTCAACCCGTTGATCGGCGCGGTGGGTGTGCGCGCTGCACTCATCGACTCACTCCTCCGCGGAGCGTCCGCGGGCACTGTCCTTGGGTGTTCGCCCGGAACGGGCGTTCGGTCGGCGTCTTCCGCCTTGCAGCGTCCCCAGGGCGACCGGATCGACGCCAGCCGTCCGGTCCCGGGGCTCGAGCCGACCGTCCTAGTTTAACGGGAGCGGTGCCGGGGCGGAAGACGCCGCCGCGAGGAGTCCGTCGAACTCGCGCAGCAGCACCTCGATGTCGACCGGCTTCGGCAGGATCCGGTCGGCGACCGCCCGCGCCTTGCCGATCTGGCGATCCGAGATGTCGCCGGTCAGCACGATCGTCGGCGGCTTGCGGCCGAGCGCCGCGACCAGCTCGACCACGACCTGATCGCCGGTCTGGCCCTGCTGCAGATGGAAGTCGCACAGGATCAGGTCCGGGCGCGTGCCGCCCTCGACGCGCCGCAGGGCCTCGGCGCGCGACGCGGCATGCACGACGGTGTACCCTTCGAGGGAGAGCAGCAGCCCCATCGAGCGGGCGACGCCGACGTCGTCCTCGACGTGCAGGATCGTGCCACGGCGGCTGGCCGGCCCCCCGGCCGATGGCGGCGCCTGGGGCGCCCGAACGTCCGTTGGCGCGGGCGCGGACACGGACGCAAGCGCCGGCGCGCCGAGCGCAACGTAGACCGTGAAGGTGGATCCCCGGCCGACCGCGGAGTCGATCCGGACTTCGTGGCCGAGCAGCCGGCACAGGTTCTGCACGATCGACAGGCCGAGGCCGACCCCGCGACGCTGGTCGAAGCCGGTCGCGTCCACCCGATAGAACGCATCGAAGACCCGCGGCAGGTGCTCGGCGTCGATTCCGACGCCGGTGTCGATCACGTCGATCGCGAGCCGCTCGCCGTCGCGACGCACGCGCAGGCGTACCCCGCCCTCGCGGGTGTACTTGATCGCATTGCCCAACAGGTTCCGCAGGATCACCGGCAGGAGCGTCGGATCGCTGTGCGCGATCTCCGGGCTGTCCTCGATCTCCAGCGTGAGACCGCGGCCCGACGCCGCGAGCGCGAAGTCCGCACGCAGGCGACCGAGTATCTCGGCGAGCGGAAAGTCGCGCGGCGCGGGCACGATCGCACCCTGTTCGAGACGATTCACGTCCATCAGCGCGGCGAGCGTGTCGTCGAGGTAGCGCACCGCCTCCTCGAGCAGCGCGAGCGAGGGCTGGAGCGGGCCGCCCGCGAGGGTGCGCGACAGCACCGTGTGCAGGTTCCAGATCGTCTGCAGCGGCTGGCGCAGGTCGTGGCTCGCGGCCGCGAGGAACCGCGACTTGAACTCGTTGGCCTGCACCGCGACGTTGCGTGCGGTCTCGAGTTCGAGTTCCAGCCGCTTGTGCTCCGTGACGTCGCGCCCGACCGACTGGATCTCGCGCAGCCCGCCATCGCCGTCGAACAGTGCCCGGTTCACGAGCTGCACCCAGTGGATCTCGCCGTCCGGGTGCGGGAACCGGCATTCGACCGTGACGATCGGGGTCGCGGGCGAGAGCCGCCCGTTCTGCGCTTCGATCGGGGCGACGTCTTCGTGGAACGGATAGCGCGACCAGGGAGTGCCGAGCACCTCGTCGCGCACCTTGCCGATCGTGCGGCAGAATGCGCCGTTCACGAACACCAGCACCCCATCGGGCGTGTAGCGCTGGATCAGATCGGTCATGTCCTCGATCACCGCCAAATAACGCAGTTCGCTTTCGTGGGCCTTCGCGGCGGCGACGCGCGATCGGCGCGCGTACCGGTGCATCCGCCAGACGACCCAGACGATTCCGAGCGCGGTCGCAAAGAAGATTGCGGCGGCCGCGGCCGCGTCGCGATTGAGCACGAGCGCCGGGGTGGGCAACAGCAACAGGAAGTACGCCGCGATCGCACTCGCGACCGACACGGCGACGCCCGCGCCGGCGCCGCAGAACACCGCGGCCAGGGTGAGCGCCGGATAGAAGGTGACGAAGGTCCACCCAGGCGCGTGCGGCATGACCGTGAGCCGCAGTCCGAGCGCAGCGCAATATATCGCCGCCGCGAGCAGATATCGCTTCGCAGCAGACCAGCGTTCGCTAATCGTTGCGACCGGTGACATGCAGGCAGGCTCCCTCCACGCGCCCCGCGCAGGCGCGCTGTGCCGGAGTCTGCAAGCGCGTCCGTAACACGAATATACGGGTTTCCACGCTTGACGCGCCGGGAAATCCCCAGGTTCGCCGTGATCGCGGCCGGCGGGCGCGGCGATCGGCTAGGGATTAATCGGCTACCTCGCTAGCGACAACTCCCCATGGCATCGATCCACGCAAGCTCGCAGACTGTGCCCCGAAGGATCGAGCCCGAGGGCCAGGGACGGCCCGTACATACGTGAAGGAGCGCGCACCCATGAAATCCGACAACGACATCCGCCGCGACGTGCAGAGCGAACTGCAATGGGATCCGAGCGTCGATGATCGCAACATCGGCGTGATCGTCAAGGACGGCGTGGTCACCCTGACCGGCGAGGTCCCGCAATTCTCGGATCGCTGGAACGCCGAGGACATCGCGAAGCGCGTCGGCGGCGTGCGCGCGATCGCGAACGAGCTGCAGGTACGCATCCCGGTCGCGGGCGCCCGCAACGACACCGAGATCGCGGAAGCGGCGGCGAACGCGCTGCGCTGGCACGTGGCCACCGTCGCAGCGGAGATCAAACCGGTCGTGAACGACGGCTGGATCACCCTGACCGGGCAGGTGACCTGGGGATTCCAGCGGGTCGCCGCCGAGAACGCGATACGCAACCTGATCGGCGTGAAGGGCGTGACGAACAACATCCGGGTGCTCTCCGCGGTCAAGCCCGCGGACGTGAAGGGAAAGATCGAGGACGCGTTCAAACGGCATGCCTTGCTCGACGCGAAGGACATCGCGGTCGAGGTGCACGACTCGACGGTCACGCTCGTCGGCCACGTGCACACCTGGCAGGAGCGCGAGGACGCGGCGCGCGCTGCGTGGGCCGCGCCGGGCGTCGTGAACGTGGAGAACCGCCTGACGATTCAGTGAGTCGGGCGGAAGGCGCGGCGGCGGCCAACGGATGGATCACCGCCGCCGCGGGGCGCTCGCGTCATGGGCTACAGCGCCGCGAGCGCCGGTAACGCTGCGACGACCTCGGGCGCCGGCACGTAGGCGCGAACGAACTCGGTCGGCCAGCGCGCGGGCCGGCCGCTCTCGAGTGCGATGCACGCGTACTCGACCTGCGCGCGCGCGAGCGTCGCATCACCCGCGCGCCGGACCTGGAAGCGCCGTCCGACGCGCAGCGACCCGGTTCCCGGCACGAGCCAGGTCGCGACCTCGATCCGGTCGCCGCGCAGGGCCGGGCGGCGATAGGCGACCACGCTGCGCACCACGGCCATCCCGCGATCGAGCGCAAGACAAGCCTCGATCGGCAACCCGAGCCGCGCGGAGTGATCCCACGCGGCGCGGTCGAACCAGGTCATGTAGACCGCGTTGTTCACGTGCTGGTACTCGTCGATGTCCGCCTCGGCGACGTCGAACGACACGACATGCGGTACCGGCAAGTCCCACGGATCAGCGTGCATCGGGCGCCCTCGATCGCCGTCGAATCAGAAGATCCCGAGCGCGATCCCGCCCGCGAGCGTCGCACCGAGCTCGCCGCAGCGCTCGCGGTCCGGCTCGTCGATCGTCTTCGCACGCAGGATCTGCTCCGGCGTCTGCGCGTGAGTGCAGACGATCAGCGGGTCCGCGATCGCCTTCAACCGCCAGCCGGTCGCGATCCGTTCGATCTGCCGTGCGGCATTGTGACCGTCGCTGCCCGCACAGACCATCGTGGCATAGGGACGACCCACGAGCCGGTCGAGGACCGCGTAGTAGGTCCTGTCGAAGAAGCGTTTGACGACGCCGCTGATCGCCGCGAGATTCTCCGGTGTCGCGAACAGGTACCCGTCGGCGCGCAGCAGATCCTCCGCGCCCGCCCGATCGGCGTGCCGCACGCACACCTCGACCGCGGGCTCCGCCGCGGTGGCCCCTCGAGCGGCGGCGTCGACCATCTGCGAGGTCCCGCCGGTATCGCTGTGATAGACGATCAGGATCGATCGCATGCCGGCACCCGACGGCCGATCACCGATCGACGCCCGCGTGCGCCGCCACCGACGCGCAGGCGCACAGCAGGATCGGGCCAGCCCAGGACCGGCGGATGGACAGCGGCATCGTGGCTCCGGATGTAACGGCGCGAAAATCGGGTAACCTTGCGCGCATTATGCGTTGAAACGGTGGCCACGATGCAAACCCCCGCTCGCCCCGCGACCCAGACGCGGTCCTTCACCGTCGTCTACCTGATCGAGATGTGGGAGCGATTCGGCTTCTACGGAATGCAGGCGCTGATCGTGTACTACATGGTGCAGCGACTCGGCTTCCCCGACGACCGTGCGAACCTCGTGTGGAGCGCGGCCGCGGCGCTGATCTACGTCGCACCGGCGGTCGGCGGCTGGGTCGGCGACCGGTATCTCGGGACGCGGCGCACGATGCTGATCGGCGCGATCGTGCTTGCGCTCGGCTATGCGCTGATGTCGGTCCCGAGCGAGACCACGTGGACGCTGTTCGGCGCGCTCGGGGTGATCGTCGTCGGCAACGGCCTGTTCAAGCCGAACGCGGCGAACCTCGTCCGCAAGATCTACGAGGGCGACGACGCGAAGATCGACAGCGCGTTCACGATGTACTACATGGCGGTCAACGTCGGCTCGACCGTGTCGATGCTGCTCACGCCGTGGATCAAGGACGAAGTGAACCGAACCTACGGCCACAATCTCGGCTGGCACGCCGCGTTCGCGGTGTGTTTCATCGGGCTCGGCATCGGCCTGACGAACTTCTTCCTGATGCGCAAGGCGATGCAGAGCATCGGCTCCGAGCCCGACGCCTCGCCGCCGGTGCCCGGCCGCCTCGCCGCGGTGCTCTCAGGTTCGGTGCTCTGCGTCGCGCTCTCGGCGGTGGTGTTGCAGTACGAATCGGTCGCACGGGTGTTCGTGTACGCCGCCGGCGCGGTATTGCTCTGGATCTTCGTCCATCTGATCTCGACCAGCCACCGCCACGAGCGTGCCGGCCTGATTGCGGCGCTCGTGCTCGTGGTGCAGACGATCTTCTTCTTCATTTTCTATCAGCAGATGTCGACGTCGCTCGCGCTGTTCGCGTTGCGCAACGTGGACTGGCACCAGACCCTGTTCGGCGTGCGCTTGTGGACCTGGACGCCGGCGCAGTACCAGGCCCTGAATCCGATCTGGATCATGCTGTTGAGCCCGGCGCTCGCCTGGGGCTATGCACGCGCCGGCGCGCGCGGCAAGGACCTGTCGATCGCGGCGAAGTTCGCGCTCGGATTCTCGGTGGTCGCGGTCGGATTCTTCATCTACGGCATCGCCGGCCACGGTGCGGTGAACGGCATGACCTCGTCCTGGTACATGATCTGGGGATACGGCTTCTACTCGCTCGGCGAACTGCTGGTGAGCGGGCTCGGGCTCGCGATGATCGCGCGCTACATTCCGGAACGCATGGGCGGGTTCATGATGGGCGCGTATTTCGTCGCGACCGGCATCTCCCAGTACCTCGGCGGCGTCGTCGCGAACTTCGCGAGTCTGCCGAGCCGGGTGGCCGAGATCGTGAAGGCGGTGCCGACCCGCGGCGCTGGCTGGGTGAGCGCGCACTACCCGCAGGCACTCGCGCTGAAACTCGACGATTTCCGCGCATGGGTCGGCGCGCTGCCGGTGGACGACGCGTCGAAGCTCGCGAAGGCGCTCGCGGCCGCGCACGCCGCGCCGTTCGCGACCCTGCCGACCGCGACCCAGCAGCGGCTGGCGCAGTTCAGCGACGCGCTGCACGTCGCGACCCTGCCGGTCTACACGCGGCTGTTCAACGAACTCGGCTACGCGGCGATCGTTTGCACGCTGATCGCCGCGGCGGCCGTGCCGACGATGAAGCGCCTGTCAGCGACCCACGCGGGCGCGCAGCCCCCGATCGCACCGCCGGACGCCGTCGACGAAGGTCGTTGACGCCACCGCTCCTCGCCTCGGCGGACTGCGCGTTCGAGCGCGGCCTCAGGCCGCGCCGACGGCGTCGAGCTCGCGCCGGTACCACTGCTGGAACGTCGTGACCCGGCGCTCGTGCTCCGAGTAGCGCCCCGGCCGGTACCGGCTCGACAGGATGCCCGCCTGGTTGTTTTCCGTGATTTCCTTGTCCTGCAGGGTCGTCCGATCCCATCCCCAGATCATCTTCGGCACGTCCACGTCCGTCGCCCTGCCATCGACGAGCCAGGTGAGCTCGACGTCGGTCTGCATCGGCCCGCGCGGCGAGAACTGGAACAGCACCGCGAAGTCGTTGGTCGCGACCAGGTGGGTGAACGGGCTGAACGACAGGTACATCCGTCCCTGGTCGGCGCCGAGGCGCTTGCCCATCAGACGGGACGCGAAACGCCCGTCCTCGGTCTCGGTGTCGTAGTCCGGCCGGATCGGCCGCTGCAGCAGCAGGCGCAGGTGCGTGGACTCCGGCCCGTCGTCGATCGTCCCGATCGGACGACCGAGCGCGGCTGCGCGCCGCTCCCAGGCCTCGAGCAGCGGCCGATACGCGTCCACCGCCTCGGCCGGACCCGAGCTCGGCCCCGCGCCGAACGCGACCAGGGCTTCCGCGGGATGCATCGAGCAGAACTCCGGGTGCGACGGGGTGCAGTGGTAGCACTCGACGAAGTTCTCGACGACGAGCTTCCAGTTCGCGACGGTCGGGTAGGATGCCCGGTGCGCGATCTTCGCGTCCGCGAAGCCGTGGAAATCGAGGTAGGGATCCATCGCGCCGAAGGTCGCGTCGAAATCGACCGGTTCCTGCTCGCTCAGGTTCACGAACACGAAGCCGTGGAACACCCGGACGTGGCAGCGATGCAGCCCATGGTCGGCCTTCGAGAAGTCGGTCGGCATCAACCGCGCGGCGAGCAATCGCCCGTCGAGACCGTACGACCACGCGTGGTACGGACAGGTGAGCCGTTGCACGTGGCCCGCGGCCTCCGTGCAGATCAGCGAGCCGCGATGCCGGCACACGTTGTAGAACGCGTTGATCGCACCCTCGTCGCCGCGCACGACGATGATCGACTCGGCGCCGATCCGGAACAGGAAATAGTCGCCCTTGCGACGCAACGAGTCGACGTGCCCCGCGACGATCCATTTGCGGCTCACGACGTGCGCGAGGTCGCGCCGATAGATGCTCTGCCCACAGTAGTACTCGCGCTCCAGGCTGAAGAGCGCCGGGGCGGGGATCCGCTCCGCAGCGTTCGCGGTCGACGTCGTCACTCGATGGTCTCCTCGGGATGTTCCGGCCTTACGGCGTTCAGATCCGGATCCGTTGATTCTTCGGGTCGTACAGGGGTTGCAGGGACGCGGTCGTCGCGTAGCGCCGGCCGGCGATCTCGATCTCGTAGTCTCTGGCGCCGACCGAATCGAACGGCGCGCCGTCGGGGCTGCTGACGTAGCCGAGACCGACCGCGGCCCCGAGCGTGTGCGCGAACATGCCCGAGCGCACGTGCCCGACCAGCGCGTCGCCGCGCCAGATCGGCTCGTTGTGGTAGACGAGCGGCTCCGGCGAGTCGAGCTTGAACTGCACGAGTCGGCGGCGAAGACCGGCACGGCGCTGCTCGAGCAACGCATCCCGGCCGACGAAGCCGCCCGGCTTGTCGAACTTCACCGCGAACCCGAGACCCGCCTCGAGGGGTGTTTCCTCGTCGGTGATGTCGTGTCCCCAGTGCCGGTAGGCCTTCTCGATCCGCAGCGAGTTCAGCGCATGGTAGCCCGCGTGCACGAGGCCGAACGAGGCGCCCGCGCCGCTCAGTTCCTCGTAGACGCCGACCATGAACTCGGTCGGCACGTAGAGCTCCCAGCCGAGCTCGCCGACGTAGGTGATCCGGGTCGCCCGGACGAGCGCATGACCCAGCTCGATGATCCGGCTGGTCGCGAACGGGAACGCCGCGTTGCCGAGATCATCCGGCGTGAGGGACTGCAGGAACTCCCGTGAGCGCGGTCCCATCACCGAGATCACCCCGTAGCCGGAGGTGACGTTGGTGAGCACGCAGTTCGCGCCCGGCTCGATGTGCCGCCGGAGCCAGTCGACGTCGCGCGTCTCGGTCTCGGCGCCGCCGACGATCATGAACGCGTCGTGCGCGAGCCGCGTGATCGTCAGATCCGCCTCGATGCCGCCGCGCTCATTGAGCCATTGCGTGTAGACGACCCGACCGGGCGCGACGTCGACGTCGTTCGCCGAGACGCGGTTCAGTATCCGGACCGCATCGGCTCCCTCGAGCCGGAATTTCGCGAACGACGACTGATCGAACAGCCCCACGCCGGTGCGCACCGCGTGGTGTTCGCGCGCGCTGTGCTCGAACCAGTTCTGCCGGCCGTAGCTGTACTCGTAGCGGGGCTCGACGCCGGACGGCGCGTACCAGTTCGCGCGCTCCCACCCGAAAGCCTCGCCGAAACACGCGCCCACGGCCGCGAGCCGGTCGTGCAGCGCCGAGCGGCGCACCCCGCGCGCGGTCTCGTACTGGCGGAAGGGCCAGTGCGTCGCGTACAGCAGGCCGAGACTCTCGCGCACCCGGGCACGCAGGTACTTGCGGTTCGCCTGGAACGGCATGTTCCTGCGCACGTCGACCTCCCACAGGTCGACCGGCGGATGGCCGTCGCGGATCCATTCGGCGACGACCTTGCCGACGCCGCCCGCGGACTGCAGGCCGATCGAGTTCATGCCGGCGGCGACGAAACAATTCGCGAGCTCCGGCGACTCGCCGAGATGGTAGCGTACGTCCGGCGTGAAGCTCTCGGGTCCACAGAAGAACTTCTGCAGCCCCGCCCCCTCGAGCGCCGGGATGCGGCGCATCGCGTCGACCAGCACCGGCTCGAAATGCGCGAAATCGCCGGCGATCTCGCCGAATTCGAAATCCTCCGGGATGCCGTCCATCCCCCAAGGGCGTGCGTGCGGCTCGAACGCGCCGACGAGCAGCTTGCCCGCGTCCTGCTTGAAGTAGCTGCAATGATCGTAGTCGCGCAGCACCGGCAGATCGGGATGCAGCCCCGCGACGTCCTTGAAGAGCGCATAGTAGTGCTCGCAGGCCTGCAGCGGCACGGTGACGCCGATGCTCGCCGCGAGATCGCGGGTCCACAGGCCGCCGCAGAGCACGACCGTCTGCGCATCGATCCGCCCGGTCTCCGTCTCGACACCGGTCACGCGCCGGCCGTCGTGGTGGATCTTCGTGACCTTGACGTTCTGGAAGATCGCGACGCCGTGGTTGCGCGCACCCTTCGCGAGCGCCTGGGTGATGTCGACCGCATTCGCGTAGCCGTCGCTCGGGATGTGGATGCCGCCGATCACGTCGGCAAGATCCGCGATCGGGTACAGCGCGCGGATCTCGTCGCGGTCGACGACGTCGACGCGCAGCCCGAACACCTTCGCCATCGAGGCATTGCGCCGCAATTCCTCCATTCGCGCCTCGGTCGTCGCGAGCGAGATCGACCCGCACTGCCGGTAGCCGGTCGCCTGACCGGTCTCGGCCTCGAGACCGCGGTACAGCGCCGAGGTGTAACGCGCGAGCTGCGTCATGTTGATGGACTGGCGCAGCTGCCCGACGAGGCCTGCGGCATGCCAGGTCGTACCGCTGGTCAGCTGCTTGCGCTCGAGCAGCACGACGTCGCTCCAGCCGAGCTTGCCGAGGTGATACGCGATCGAGCAGCCGATCACGCCGCCGCCGACGATCACGACGCGTGCGCGCGTGGGAAGTTCGTTCGCCATCGTTCAGACCCTCATCCGCGCGTTGTCGGGATCGAATGCCGGACGCTCGAGCACGACCGCCGGGCGTCGCTTCCCTTGCAGCAGGATCTCGAAGCGCGTCCCGGGCGCCGCGAACTGCGGATCGACGCACGCGAACGCGAGGCTCTTCGCGACGCGGTGCCCGTAGCCGCCCGAGGTCGTCAATCCGATGCTCCGGTCGCCGAGCAGGACCGGCTCGGCGCCGCGCGCATCGGTGTCCTGCGCATCGACCTCGAGGTACACGATCCGCAGCGGCCGCGGTGCGGTCGCCTGGGTCGCGGCCTTGCCGACGAAGTCCTCCTTGCCGAAGTCGATGAAGCGCGCCATGTCGGCCTCGAGCATGTTGAGCTCGTTGGTGAGCTCGGTGCTCCATGCCTTGTAGCCCTTCTCGATCCGCATCGAATTGACCGCGTACAGCCCGTAGTCGGCGATACCGAGGCGCTGGCCCGCGTCCCAGAGCGCGTCGTAGATCGTCGTGATCGAATCCATCGGCGCGTGCAACTCCCAGCCGAGTTCGCCGACGTAACTGACTCGCAGCGCACGCACCGGCCGGCCGGCGACCGTGATCTCGCGAGCCGAGAGCCACCGGAAGCCGGCATTCGACAGGTCCGCGTCGGTGAGCGTCGCGAGCAGTTCGCGCGAGCGCGGTCCGGAGAGCACCAGAACGCCGTAATCGGCGGTCACGTTCGTGACCACGACGCGCTCCCCGGGTCGCTGGCTCTGCATCAGGAGGTCGAGATCGCGCAGCTCCGCGGCGGCCGCCGACAGGGCGTAGAAGCGATCGTCGGCGAGGCGGCTCACGGTCATCTCGCCGGCGATGCGTCCGCCGCGCGACAACGGGTGCACGAGCGCGATGCCGCCCGCCTTGCGCGGCATCCGGTTCGCGCATACCCGGTTCAGGAAGGCCTCGGCGTCCGGCCCGGTGATCTCGAACTTCGCGAATCCACTGAGATCGAGCACGCCGACGCGCTCGTGCACGGCCGCGACCTCGTCACGGACGACGTCGAACACGTTGTTCCGCGCGTAGCTGGGCTGCTCGACGCGACCGTCGAGCGAGAACCACTTCGGCCGCTCCCAGCCGAAGGTCTCGGTGTAGACGCAGCCGTGGCCCGCGAGTTTCGCGTACAGGGGGCTGACCTTGCGCGGCCGACCGTCCGGTTCCTCCTCCCCGGGCAACCGCGTCGTGAACGTGGTCCGATAATCGAGGAACACCTTCGCACGCACGTAAGCCACGTCCGCGAACCCGCCGAAGCGACGCGGATCGAATTCCGTCATGTTGATCTCGGCGTCGCCGTGCACCATCCACTGTGCCAGATACTTGCCGCAGCCGCCGCCCTGCGCGATCCCGAACGAGGTGCCGCAGCAGTCCCAGAAATTCGTCAGTCCGGCGACCGGCCCGAGCAGCGGCGCGCCGTCGGGCGTGTGCGGGATCGCGCCGTTGATCACTCGCCGGATCCCGGCGTCGCCGAAGATCGGCATCCGTTCGAGCGCGCGCTCGAGCCAGGGCCCGATCCGCTCGAGGTCGTCCGGGAACAGCTCGTTCGAGGATTCCCACGCCGGATGGCCCTGCGGTGCCCAGGCTTCGCGCAGGTCACTGTGCTCGTAGACGCCGATCAGGCCGGACTTCTGTTCCTGCCGGAAGTACCCCGACACGTAGGAATCGCGCATCACCGGGATCTCGACGCCGCCCTGCGCGAACGCCTTGATCGGGTGGGTCACGATGTAGTGGTGTTGCATGTTGGTGATCGGCGCATCCGCGCCGACCATCTCGGCGACCTGCCGCGCATAGCACCCCGCGGCGTTGACGACGACCTCCGCGACGATCGACCCCTGCTCGGTCGCGACTTCCCACTCGCCGCTCGCGCGCCGGGTGATGCCGGTCACCCGGTTGTGGCGAAGGACCGTGACCCCGAGGTCGCGCGCGCCCTTCGCGAGCGCGTTGCAGATCCCGGCCGGATCACCATGTCCGTCGTCCTGCGTCCACCCCGCCGCGATCACCCCGTCGGTCGTCAGGTAGGGATTCAGCCGCTTGATCTCGTCGACCCCGACGATGTCCATGCGGAACCCGATGGCCCGCGCGTACCCCAGGACCCGCTCGAGCCACGCGAGCTCGTCCGCGGTGTTCGCGAGCCGCAGGCCGCCGCTACCGTGCCAGCTGACGTACTGTCCGGTCAGCGCTTCGAGCCGCGGATAGAGCGCATTGCTGTACGCATGGATCTTCGCGAGGTTGTAGCTGCCGGTGATGCTCGGACACTGGCCGGCCGCGTGCCACGTGGAACCGGACGTCAACTCGTGCTTCTCGACGATGACCGTGTCGGTCGCGCCTTCGAGCGCGAGGTGATAGGCGAGGCTGGCACCCATGATGCCGCCGCCGACGATGACGATCTGTGCGTGTGTTTTCATGCGATGAGACGGGCTCCCGATGGCGGATGACGACGATAAATTGAGCCTTGATCGACAGACAAACGAATATTTTGATAGCTTAGCCCCGGTTTTTTTTCGAGCATCCCCCGTGAATCGGACCAAACCGGTGGTCGGCTTGCCGACCTTGACCTGGCTGCGCGCGTTCGAGGCCGCGGCGCGGACCTCGAGCTTCAGCGCCGCTGCGGCGGAGCTGAATCTCACGTCGGGCGCGATCGGCTACCAGATCCGCGCGCTCGAACGCCACCTCGGGTTCGCCCTGTTCGAACGGCTGCCGCGCGGCGTGCGCCTGACCGCGATGGGGGTCGCCTACCTGCCGCCCGTCCGCAAGGCGTTCGAGGAACTCGCGGACTCGACGATCGGCCTGTTCGGCGGCGACGCGCGGGCGCAGATCACGGTGCACGCGCCGGTGAGCCTCGCCGCGCTGTGGCTCGCGCCCCACTTGCCGTCGTTCGCCGCGGCGCATCCGTCGATCGACGTGCGGCTGTGCTCCGTGGTCTGGGACAACGCCTCGCCCGACGAGTCGACCGACCTCGAGATTCGATATGGCGATGGTCATTGGCTCGGCTATCGCTCGGAGCGCTTCCTGAACCAGGGAATCCTCGCGGTCTGCAGCCCGACGCTGCGGCGCGAGGCCAACGGCGAGACCCGCGGCGAGGCCGGGTCGGTCGCGCTGCTCGCGCGGCATCCGATCCACATCATGGGCTACGAGGATCACTGGCTGAGCGTGCAACGCGAACTGGGCCTGCGCGACGCCGGAACGCCGCGCGGGCCGACCGTGGACACCTCGGTCGCCGCGCTAGAACTCGCCGCGAACGGCATGGGCTGCGCGCTCGCGCACCGGATCTTCGCGGCGCCGTACCTGCGCACCGGCCGGCTGGTCACGGTGATCGACCGGGAATTCCGCGACCGCCGCTCGTATTTCGTCGTCATGCCCGAACGGGCGCGCCGCGTGCGCCGCGAAGTCGAGTCCTTCCGGGACTGGCTGCTGGAACTCGCCGCCGCCGAAATCGTCTGAACCGAGGCGCCTCTCATCCGCCAGTCCCGTCCGCGGCGACCGGGGGATCGCCGAGTGCGGTGATCGCTGCGGTCAGCGCGCCGGTGTCGACCGGCTTGCCCAGGAACCGGCACGACCGGATCGGCGCCCTGACGCCCCGGAGCAGCGAATCGAGGTCGCCGCTCAACAGGATCGCGGGCAGTTCCCAGCCGAGCGTTTCACGCAAGTGGTGCAGCAGGTCGATCCCGGTCATCTCGGCGCCGAGCCGATAATCGGCGAGCAGCAGGTCGCCCGCGCGCAGCTGCGGGGCGAGCGCGAGCGCCTCGCCGGGAGACCCGGCGCTGAGGACCCGGTAACCCGCGACCGTCAGGAACAGTTCGGTCGCGGTACGGACCGAGGCATTGTCCTCGACCAGCAGCAGACGGCCCCGCGCCGCAGGATCGACGATCGTCGGGTCGAGTCCGGCGGGCGTCGCACCCGAACCTTCCGAGCGCAGGGCCTCGCGCGCGATGCGCACCACGACGTGGGTTCCCTCGCCGACGGTCGAGCGCACGATCACCTGATAGCCGAGGAGCCGGGCCACCTCGCGCACGATCGCGAGCCCGAGACCGACGCCGAGACGCGGCGCTCCGGCCCGGTCGACCTGATAATACTCGTCGAAGATGCGCTCGAGCTTGTCGGCCGGGATTCCGATCCCGGTGTCCTCGACGCCGATGTCGAGGTGTTGCGGATCGATCCGCGCCATGACCCGGACGCCGCCCCGCTCGGTGTACTTCAGCGCATTGCCGATCAGGTTCTGCAACAACTGGGTGAACAGCAGGCGGTCGGTCGACAAGGTCGCGTCGGGTCGGGAGAACTCGAGGCGCAGCGCTTTCGCGGCTGCGACGGAGTCGAACTCGCGATGCAGGTCCGCGAACACGGAGGCGAGCGACACGTCGTCGAGCTGCGGCTTGATCGCCCCCGACTCCAGGCGGCTCACGTCGAGGAGCCCGTCCAGCAACCGCGTGGCCGCATCGATCGCGAGTTCCTCGCGGTGCAACAAATCCTCGATGTCCGGACAGCCGTTCGCGAGCCGGCGCATCGCGGCGTTCAGCAGCCGGATCGTTTGCATCGGCTGGCGCAGGTCGTGGCTCGCGGTCGCGAGGAAGCGACTCTTCGCGCGGTTCGCGCGCTCGGCCTCCGCTCGGGCCGCGACCAGTGCGTCCCGCACCGACCGCCGCTCGGTCGCGTCCCGAATCGCGGCCGCAACGTAGCGCTCTCCCTGCCACTCGAACGGCGCGAGGCGGATTCCCGCCGGGAACTCCGAGCCGTCCGCGCGGCGGGCGTAGAGGTCCGAGACCCGGCTCCCCATCTCCCGGCTCTGGGGATCCTGGTGGAACTCGGCCACGTGGTTCGCATGACGCTCGCGGAACCGTTCCGGCAGGAGCACGTCGAGGGACCGACCGACCAGGGCCTCGGGCGCATAGCCGAGCACGGCACGCGCCGTCTCGTTCGCAAATCGGATCACCCCGCGCGAATCGACGGCGATCAGCGCGTCCGGGCTGAAATGCAACAGCTGTCGTGACAGCGCGGCTATGTCACTCATGGGTTGGTCGCGTCCGCTGCAGGGCCGCCGGGCTCGGTGGCCCGAACTGCCGGGCTATCGTTTCAGTTTACCCGATCTGCCGCCGGCCCGGGACCCATAAGGGTGAGGCGCAAGCGGATCCGTGAAACCCGCGGCTGCGCCGGGCCGACGAATTCGGCACTCTGTCAGCCCGGTGGTTGGCTGAAAATCATTTCTGGAGTCGATTCTCGGGGGTGCCGGCGTCGGGACGCCGGAGCCGTCAGTCTTGCCTGGGTCAGTACTTAAGGTGCAGCGATGGACAGTAAACCGCCCGCGGCGGAGTCGGGCGCGATCCTCAACCAATTGATGGAGATTGCGCGGATCTCAGCGCTCGCCGAAATGGCGAGCGGGATCGCTCACGAGCTCAATCAGCCGCTCGGCGCGATCGCGACCTTCGCACAAGCCGGGGAACGGATGCTGAACCGCGCCGACCCGCTGCTCGCACCCGCACTCGACGTGTTCCGGCAAATCAGCCAGGAGGCGCTCGGGGCCGGCGCAGGCATCCGCCGGATCCGCAGCCTGTTCGAGTACGAACCGGCGACCCGCGAGACCTGCCGGATGCCGGAGGTGGTCGAGGAGTTGCGACCGGTGCTCGAGATGCTCGCGCTGCGCGCACACGGCACGCTCGAGATCACCGAGGCGCGACCCGGTCTGCCCGAGGTGCCGATCGACCGCCTGAAGGTTCAACACGTGCTGTTCGCCCTGGTGCAGAACGCGTTCGACGCGTCGGTCGAGCACGCCGCCGAGGCGCAGCCGCGGGTACGGATCGTGGTGACCGGTGACCGCTACGCGGTCGAGACCAGCGTGTTCGACACCGGCGCGGGCATCGCGCCGCAGATCCGTGAACAGCTGTTCCGCCCGTTCTTCACGACCAAGGCGCGCGGGACCGGGCTCGGTCTGGCGTCGAGCCGCGCGATCATCGAAGCCCATGAAGGTACGATAGGATTCGAATTGCACCCCCAGGACGGGAGCCGTTTCTGGTTCCGCCTGCCAGCCGCGGCCAACTGACGAGGAGTCGGGATGACGAAACCCACGGAGACGCAGAACGCGAGGGGCACGATCTACGTGGTCGACGACGACGACGGCATGCGGCGCGCGCTGACGCTGCTGCTCGGCACGGTCGGTTTCGACACCCGCGCGTACGCCCGCCCGAGCGAGTTCCTCGCGAACCTGAAGCCCGACGAGCCCGGCTGCCTCGTGCTCGACATCCGGATGCCTGAAATGAGCGGCCTGGAACTACAGCAGCAGCTGAACCAGACCGGGTGCATGCTGCCGGTGATCTTCATCACGGGACACGGGGACGTGCCGATGGCGGTTCAGGCGATGAAGGCCGGCGCGTTCGAGTTCATCCAGAAGCCGTTCCGCGAACAGGACCTGCTCGACAAGGTGAACCACGCGCTGCGCCACGATGCCGAGAACCGGCAGGATCTCGCGCGCCGCGCGGAAGTGCTGAAGCGGCTGGAAACCCTGACGCCGCGGGAACGCCAGGTCATGGATCTGGTGGTCGAGGGCGGTGCGAACAAGGTGATCGCGATCGATCTCGGCCTGAGCGAACGCACGGTCGAGATCCACCGCGCGAAGGTCATGGACAAGATGGGTGCGCGTTCAGTCGCGCACCTGGTCAAACTGCACATGATGATCGCCGAGTGATCCCGGCGGGCGCGCGGTCCGCGTGCGGAGGCGCCTCAGGGCGACTTGCCGGCCCGGCGCGATGCGTAGACGACGAACCCCACCATCAGCGCGAGCGTGATCGCTCCACGTACCAGGTCGCTCATGTCCGACGATTCTCCGCTGGGTTTCCCGAGACCCCGGGAATCGTAGACGACCCGGATGCCCGCGCCCATACGGGGCGCACCGGGTCCCTCTAAGTAGTCTCCCGCAGATGGACCGGATCGGCGGCGGTACAATACGGCGAGTATCCCCGGCGCGGTGGCGCGGGAGGCGGGCCGAATGACGACCGACGTGCTGTTCGACGACGAATTGATGAGGCGTTACGATCGCGAGGGGCCGCGTTACACCTCGTATCCGACCGCGGTTCAGTTCCACGACGGCATCGGGCTGCCCGCGTATGCGGAAGCCGCCGCGAGCAGCCCCGGCGCGCTCGCGAAAGCCCCGCTGTCCGTGTACGTGCACATTCCGTTCTGCCAGAGTCCCTGCTTCTATTGCGGTTGCAACAAGATCATCACCCGCCAGATGGACCAGGCGGACGCCTATCTGGAGCGCCTCGCGCGCGAGATCGAGCTGCGGAGCCGCCATTTCGACCGGACGCGCGAAGTCGAGCAGCTGCACTTCGGCGGCGGCACGCCGACGTTCCTGAGCCAGGACCGGCTGGCGTCGGTGATGAACGTGATCGACCGGCACTTCCGGCTGACGCGGGCAGCGACCCGCGACTATTCGATCGAGATCGATCCGCGTACGGTCGATCCGCCGCGCCTCGGGGCGCTGGTCGAACTCGGCTTCAACCGCGTGAGTCTCGGCGTCCAGGACTACGACCCCGAGGTCCAGCGCGCGATCAACCGATTCCAGCCGATCGACACCGTGACGCGCCTCGTCGATACCGCACGCGGGCTCGGCCTGCGATCGCTGAACTTCGACCTGATCTACGGCCTGCCGAAGCAAACGCCGCAGACCTTCGCCGCGACCCTCGACGCGGTCGTCGCCCAACGGCCGGACCGGCTTGCGGTCTACGGCTACGCCCACATGCCGCAGACCTTCAAGGCGCAGCGCAAGATCGTCGCGACCGACCTGCCGGGCCCGGCGGTGCGGCTCGAGTTGCTGAAGCTCGCGATCGACACGCTGACCGCCGCCGGATACCTGTACATCGGCATGGACCACTTCGCGCTGCCCGGCGATTCGCTCGCCCGTGCGCAGGCGAACGGCACGATGCACCGCACCTTCCAGGGATATACGACCCACGCGAGCCGTGATCTCGTGAGCCTCGGCGTGAGCGCGATCGGTCAGCTCGGCCGGCTCTACGTTCAGAACCAGAAAACGCTGTCGCTGTATTCGGCGATGCTCGACGAGGGACGTCTCCCGCTGCATCGCGGCGTTGCGATGACCGACGACGATGTCGTGAGACGCGACGTGATCCATCGTATCATGTGCGACAACGCGATCGACGTCGATGCGGTCGAGCGGCGCTTCGGAATCGATTTCGACGACTATTTCGCGGACGAACTGCACCGACTCGACACCCTGGTCGACGACGGGCTCATCGAACGCGCCGCTCGTCGGATCGGGCTGACCCCCCGCGGACGCCTGCTGATGCGCAACGTCGCGATGGTCTTCGATGCGTACAAGAATGCCGGCGCCGGCGCGCCGCGTTTGTCACGAGTGATCTGACGCACGCCGCAACGGACGCTCAGTCTACCCAGCCGAGGGATCGATCCACCGCCTTCTTCCAGCCCGCGCACAGGGTCGCGCGGCGCGCGTCGGTCATCGTCGGCGCGAAGCGCTTCTCGAGCGTCAGCTCCGCCGCGAGATCCGCGCTGCTGCGCCAGTGACCGACCGCGAGGCCGGCCGCGAACGCGGCCCCGAGCGCGGTCGTCTCGACGGTCTTGGGGCGCAGCACGTCGATCCCGAGGATGTCGGCCTGGAATTGCATCAGGGTCTCGTTCACCGCCATGCCACCGTCGACCCGCAGTTCGGCGATCGCCGTGCCGGAATCGCTGCGCATCGCCTCGAGCACGTCGCGCGTCTGATACGCGGTCGCCTCGAGGGCCGCGCGGGCAAGGTGTCCGCGATTCGCAAAGCGGGTCAGTCCGGTGATCACCCCGCGCGCATCGGGCCGCCAGTACGGGGCGTACAGCCCCGAGAAGGCCGGCACCATGTACACGTCGCCGTTGTCCTCGACCTCGCGCGCGAGCACCTCGACGTCGGCGCTGCGCTCGATCAGTCCGAGGTTGTCCCGCAACCACTGAACGAGCGCACCCGCGATCGCGACCGAACCCTCGAGCGCGTACCGCGGCGCGTCCCGGCCGAATCGGTACGCGACCGTGGTGATCAGGCCGGCGCGCGAGCGCACCGGCCGCGTGCCGGTATGGGTCAGCAGGAAACAGCCGGTCCCGTAGGTGTTCTTGGTCGCACCGGGCTCGAAACACGCCTGCCCGACCAGCGCGGCCTGCTGATCCCCGAGGATTCCGGCGAGAGGAACGCCGGCGAGCGGGCCCCCGCTCACCACGCCGTAGGGCTCGCTGGAGGAGACGATCCGCGGGAGCGCCGCCCGCGGCACGTCGAACGCGCGCAGCAACTCCTCGTCCCAGTCCAGGGTCTCGAGATTCATCAACTGCGTACGGCTCGCATTGGTGACGTCGCTCACGTGCACGCCGCCGCGCGGCCCGCCGGTCAGGTGCCACACCAGCCAGGCGTCGATGGTTCCGACCAGCGCGTCCCCGGTCTGCGCGGCGGCGTGCGCGCCCGCGACTTCGGCGAACAACCACTCGACCTTCGGCGCGCTGAAATAGCTCGCGAGCGGCAGCCCGGTCTTCTCCCGGAACCGGTCATGGCCGCCGTCGGCCGCGTGGCGCGCCACCAGCGCATCGGCCCGGGTATCCTGCCAGACGAGCGCGTTGTGCAGCGGCCGACCGCTGTGTCGATCCCAGACGAGCACCGTCTCGCGTTGGTTCGTGATCCCGATCGCGGCCAGATCGGCCGCGCGCAATCCGGCGTGCGACAGCGCGTCCGCCGCGACCCGGCGGGTATTTTCGAGGATCTCGAGCGGATCGTGCTCGACCCAGCCCGGTCGCGGAAAGATCTGCGCATGCTCGCGCTGCGCCGACGCGATGGGGTTTCCGGCGCGATCGAACACGATGAACCGCGTGCTGGTGGTCCCTTGATCGATCGAACCGACGTACTGCGGCATGGCGACCCAGTCCTCTGCGACGCCGAACGGACGTCGACTCGATGATCGCACACGCCGCGAGCCCCCGGATATCCCGTAGCGTGCCGCGCCCGCTCCCGATGGCCGCCGACCACGTGACGGATTAGAGTGCGTCGAAGGGCTCGAACACGAGGACCCGCGGAGGACCGACGGCGATGCGGGCGACGAGCGGCACCGAACCGGCCGACGCTGCGCCGCCCCCGTTCGCGGCGGCGGAACTGCTCGATCCGGCCGCGTATGCGCATCCGGTCGTGGCGGCGCGCGTGATCGAGACCAACACCTCGTGGGTCGTGTTGACGGGCGACTTCGCGTACAAGATCAAGAAGGCGGTGCGGCTCGAGTTCCTGGACGCGAGCACGCTCGCGCACCGACGCTTTCTGTGCGAGGAAGAGCGCCGCTTGAATGCCCGCCTGGCGCCCGAGCTCTACCTCGAGGTCGTGCCGATCGTGCGCGACGCGCGGGGAATCCGCGTCGGCGGCGCCGGCACGCCCATCGAGTACGCGGTGAAGATGCACCAGTTCGACGGTACGCAGGAACTCGCCGCGCTGCTCGAGCGCGGCGCGGTGGAAGCGTCCGAGATCGCCGGGCTCGCGCGCCGCGTCGCGCGCTTTCACGCGGATGCGGCGGTCGACGTCGGCCGTCCCGACGGCGTGAACACCACGCGAATGCGGGCCGCGGTCCTCGGCAATCTCGCGACGCTGCTCGCCCACGTCGGTGCGGACGGAACGGCGCCGGAACTCGGCCGGCTGATCGACTGGACGCACGATCGGCTCGAGCGCGACGCGCGCCGGTTCCAGGAGCGCGAAGCCGCCGGTCATGTGCGCGAGTGCCACGGCGATCTGCACGCCCGCAACATCGTGCGCTGGCAGGGTCGTTTGATTCCGTTCGACTGCCTGGAATTCGACCCGGCGCTGCGCTGGATCGACGTGATGAGCGACGCCGCGTTCCTGGTGATGGATCTCGTCGGAAGGTCGCGCCCCGATCTCGCCGCGACGTTCCTCGACGCTTATCTCGACGAGACCGGCGACTACGCCGGCGTCGCGCTGTTGCCGTTCTATGCGGTATACCGCGCGCTCGTCCGCGCGATGGTCGACACGCTCGCCGCGGAGGCACGAGCCGGCGGGCGGCGGGCCTTCACCGACCGCGCCCGCACGCGAATCGGGACTGCCGCGCGCTTCGCGAACCCGCCGCCGGCGGTGCTCGTCGCGATGCACGGACCGTCGGGTGCCGGGAAGTCCTGGCTCAGCGAGCGGCTGGTCCCGAGCCTCGGCGCGGTTCGAATTCGTTCCGACGTCGAGCGCAGGCGCCTCGCGGGCGATGCGCCCGCGGCCCACGATCCGCGCGCGGATGCACTCACCTACGAGCGGATGATCGAAGGGGCCCGCAGCTGCCTCGAAGGCGGCGTGGCCACGATCCTCGACGCGGCCAGCCTGCGCCGCACCGACCGCGATCGCTTCCGGGCGCTCGCCACGCGGGCCGGGGTCCCGCTGGTGATCCTCTCCTGCCGGGCCGAGCGACGGGTATTGACGGACCGCGTGGCCGCCCGACGACGCCTCGGGGCGGATGTGTCGGACGCGGATCTTCGCGTGCTCGACGCGCAACTCGCGACGATGGAGCCGTTCGGCGACGACGAGCGCGCCGACGTGATCGAGATCCAGACCGCCGAGCCCCGCGCGCTCGAGCGCGCGATCGCGGTGATCGCCCGGATCCGCTCTAGGTAGAATTCCCTGCTGCAGGACCGCGGACGGAGCGCGACGATTTCGTTCATGACCAGGCAGCAAGCCGCACGGAGTCCGGCGACCGGAGAGGCGGCGTTCGCGGCCAGTCGGGTCGCGGACGCCGCCCGCAGCGCGGAACTCGAGGAGCTCGCGGCGTGGCTCGCGCACCAGATGAACCAGCCGCTCGGCGCGATCGCCGCGTTCGCACAGGCCGGGAGCCGGATGCTCGCGGGACCGAACCCGTCGATCGAGCAGGCGGCCGCGCTATTTCGCGAGATCGCGCGTCTCGCGCTCGACGCGGGCGAGGACGTCAGCCGGATTCGCGCGCGACACACCGTCGAGGTCGCGCCCGCGAACCGATACCGGATCGCGGACCTGATCGACGCGATCGAACCGCCGCTGCGCCGGATCGCGGCACGCTATCACGGCCGACTCGAGATCGACGTAGGGCCCGAACTTCCCGAGATCCGGGTCGACGCGCCGCGCATCCAGTACGTCGTGATGAGCCTGGTCCGCAGCGGCTTCGCGGCCGCCGATCCCCGCCTCGTGACGCCGCACGTGCGCGTGGAGACCCGTGCCGACGCCGACGCGGTCGTCACGAGCGTCTTCGACGACGGCGCGCATCCGGCGGCGGCGGATCACGACGCGTTCGATCCGTCGCTCGAGACGGCGGCGCCCCCGCTCGGCCTGAGCCTCGCGGCGAGCCGCTCGATCGTCGAGGCGCATTGCGGGACGATCGGCTTCGAGAAGCTCCACGGGGGCGGACGGACCTGGTTCCGGTTGCCGGCGGCCGAGCCCTAGCGGGCCTGCGCCTTCAGGGCGTCGCGCGCCGGAACCACAGCGCCTTCAGCGCCTCGAGCACCGCGAACGACGCGACGCCGACCGCGACGCCGAGTCCGGCGCCGCGCCAGCCGAGCGTCGCGAAATGAAACAAGTGCGCGGCCGGGGCCCAGCCGACCGCGACCGCGAGCATCGCGATCACCGCGCCGAACAGCACCCACAGGAACCGGTTCGGGCGGCCCACGGCACTGCGGAAGGTCGTGCCGAAGCTGCGGTTCACCAGGATCAATGACAGGTTCGCGACGACCAGCGAGACGAACACGATCGCGCGCAGGCGTTCGGCCACGATCCCGGCACGCGCGCCGATCACCAGCAGCGCGGCGAGCAGCAGGAACGCCACCGTCCCCTGGGCCACCGCCCAGAGCACGCGCCGCGGCCGCAGCAGCGGCTCGCGCGGATCCCGCGGAGGCCGGCGCATCACGTTCTCCTCCTCCGGCTCCGCTTCGAACACCAGCGAGCAGGCCGGATCGATGATCATCTCGAGGAATGCGATGTGGATCGGCGACAGCACGAGCGGCAAGCCGAGCAGCAGCGGCGTGAGCGCGAGCCCCGCGATCGGAATGTGCACCGCGACGATGTACTCGACCGCCTTCACCAGGTTGTCGTAGATCCGGCGACCGAGCCGGATCGTCTTCACGATCGAGCCGAAGTCGTCGTCCAGCAGCACGATCGAGGAGGCTTCGCGCGCCACGTCCGTGCCGCGGCCGCCCATCGCGATTCCGATGTGCGCCGCCTTGATCGCCGGGGCGTCATTCACCCCATCGCCGGTCATCGCGACGACCTCGCCCGCCGCCTTCAGGCTTTGCACGATGCGCAGCTTGTCCGCGGGTCGGATCCGCGCGAACACGCCGGTCTCCAGGACGAGCGTCGCGAGGCGTGCATCGTCGACCGCGTCGAGTTGCTCGGCCGTCAGCACGCGCGTCGACTCGAGGCCGGCCTCCCGGCCGATCGCCGCCGCGGTCGCCGGATAGTCGCCGGTGATCATCACCACCCGGATTCCCGCCGATCGGCACTCGGCGACCGCGGCCGGCACGTTCGCGCGCAGCGGGTCCGCGAATCCGAGGAGTCCCGCGTATTCGAACGTGATGCCCCGCGGGGTATCCGGCAGGTCGTCGACGCCGACGCCCGGTCCCAGTGTCGCCTCGGCGACTGCGAGCACGCGGATGCCGGAGTCGCCGAGCGCGTCGACCGCCGTGCCGAGCGCGCGGGCACGGTCCGCGGACAGACGGCACAGCGATGCGATCGCCTCGGCCGCGCCCTTCGCGTGCGCGGCGAGCCGGCCATCGTCGGTGCGCAGCACGTTCGCGACCGCGAACAGGTCCGGACGCAGCCCGTAGGAGCGCACGATGCCGGGCGCGGGAGGCGCGGTCTCGCCGTGCGCGCGCGCGAGCGCATGCACCGCGAGGTCCATCGGATCGACCGGGTCGTGCGCGGTCGCGCGCAGCGCGGCGCGCAGCGTGCGCCTCACCGGGTCCGGGAGCGGGCCCGGATCGCGCGACCGCCAGCTCGCGCCGGGAGCGACCACGGCGGCGACGCTCATGCGGTTCTCCGTCAAGGTGCCGGTCTTGTCGGTGCACAGCACCGTGGTCGCGCCGAGCGTCTCGATCGCCGCGGCGCGCCGGGTGAGCACGCGTGCGCGCGAGATCCGCCACGCGCCCATCGCCATGAACACCGCGACCACCAGCGGAAATTCCTCCGGCAGGAGCGACATCCCGATCGCGATGCCGGCGAGCAGCGCATTCAGCCACGATCCGCGCAGGGTCCCGAACAGCACCACGACCGCAGCGCCCGCGAGCGCGCCGACGATCGAGAAGTCCCGCACGAGCCAGCGCAACTGCCGCTGCAGGTGGGCCTGTTCCAGTTCGATCCCGCGCAGCGCGTGACCGATCTGCCCCATCTCGCTGCGCGCGCCGGTCGCGTGCACCCGCGCCCGGCCGGTACCGCGAACGATCAACGTTCCCGCGTAGAGTCGCGGCGAATCGTCGCCACCGGGCGCTTCCCGCCGGTCCTCGGCGCCGGCGTCGCGGGGTCGCGCGGACTTGCGGACCGACACGGATTCGCCGGTGAGCAGCGACTCGTCGACCAGCAGGTCCTCCGCGGTGAGCAAGCTCGCATCCGCCGCGACACGATCCCCCTCGGCGACGATCATCAGGTCGCCGACCACGACCTCGCGTCCGGCGATCTGCACGCGCCGCCCGTCGCGGATCACGATCGCTCGCGGGCTCGCGAGATTGCGAAGCGTCTCGAGCACGCGCTCGGTGCGCGACTCCTGCACGATCGTGATCGATACGGACAGCGAGGCAAAGATCAGCAGGATCACGGCCTCGACGCGGTCGCCGAGCAGCAGGTAGACCGCCCCGCCGGCGATCAGCAGCGCGAACATCGGTTGTCGCAGCACCTCGAGGACGATGCGCACGAGGTTGCGGTGGTCGGCCGACGGCAGCTCGTTGTACCCGTCCTGCCGCAGCCGGGCGCCGGCCGCTTCGGCGGTGAGACCGCGCAGCTCGTCCGATGGGTCGCTTTCGATGGGCACGCTCGACCACTCCGTCGCTCGATCCCGCATCTTCGGGCGACCGCCGGTGCGGGGCAAGCCCGCGGACCGGGTCGAGGTGCTCGCGGATCCCCGTAGATGCGTACGCGAATGCCGGCGACGCCGGTCGGCCGATTTTGCGCGACAATGGTCGAGACGCGGCGAAGGTCGCCAGCGGCTCGCGGAACGGACGGCTTTGGAACCCAGACGCCTCGTGCTCGTTCTCCTGATCGCGGCGCTCGCGCTCGCGTGCGTAACGGTGTTGCGACCGTTCCTCGCGCCGCTCGCGTGGTCGCTGGTCCTGTGTTACGTGACCTGGCCGGTCTATCGGGTGCTGCGACGCCCGTTCGGGCGCCACCGGTCGGTCGCGGCGCTCGCGATGGTGCTGCTCGTGACCGCGGCGCTCGTGTTGCCGGCGCTGTGGCTGATCATGTCGATCGGCGACGAGGGGCGGATCGTCTTCAAGGCGCTCTCGACCGCAGCGACGAACGGTCGCCCGCTGCCGCAGTCCCTGCGTTCGATCCCGTGGCTCGGCGACGAGTTGCAGCGCCAGGTCGCGCACTGGCGCGCGGAGCCTGCACAGATCGGCCGCGAGATCAGCGACTGGATGCGACGCTCGACGTTGCGGATCACGGGGGTCCTTGGACGCGTCGGACGCGGCGCATCGCAGCTGTTGATCACGTTGATGACGGCGTTCTTCGTGTACCGCGATGCCGGCACGCTCGCGCGCAGCGCCCGGCGCACGCTCGACCGGCTCGCAGGCACGCGCCTCGATCCGTATCTCGCGGTCGCCACCACGACCACGCGCGCCGTCGCGTACGGACTCGTCGTGACCGCATTCGCTCAGGGACTGGTCGCGGGACTCGGTTACTGGATGATCGGCGTCGAGGGCGCCACCCTGCTCGGAGCGCTGACCGGCGTGCTGTCCGTGGTGCCGGTGCTCGGCACCAGTCTCGTCTGGGGTTCGGTCGCCCTGTACCTGATCGCCGCCGGGCACGCGTGGCGCGGGATCGCGTTGCTCGCGTGGGGGATGCTCGCGGTGCATCCGACCGACAACCTGATCCGCCCGCTGCTGATCAGCAACATCGCGAAGATCCCGTTCCTGCCGACGTTCTTCGGCGTGATCGGCGGGATCGCCGCGTTCGGCTTGATCGGCGCGATCATCGGACCGGTCGTGCTCGCGGTCGCGCTGGCGGTGTGGCGCGACTGGATCGAGCGCGATCCGGCGGCACCTTGAGGTCCGCGACTCAGTTCCCGAGCCACGCCCGTACGCGGTCCGCCTCGGCCCGGTCGTAGCGCAGGCCGAGCTTGGACCGACGCCACAGCACGTCCTCGGCGCTGCGCGCCCATTCCCGGTCCCGCAGGTGCTGCAATTCCGCTTCGAACAGGTCGGGCGCGATCTCCTCGCCGAGCCCGCGCGTGTCGGCTGCGCCGCCGAGGATCCGTTCGGCGATCGTCCCGTACGCCCGGCAGAGGCGGTCGATCAAGGTCGCCGGAAACGCGGCGTATCGCTGCCGCATCGAGGCAGCGAACGCCTCGTAGCCTCCCGGCGGGAAGTCGCCACCGGGAAGCGCCGCGGAACGGGTCCATGACGCCGAACGCACACCGAGAGCCGGCAGCAACTGGGCGAGCGCGTGCTCCGCGAGCTTGCGATAGGTCGTGAGCTTGCCGCCGAACACGGACAGCATCGGTGCGCCGGCGGGCGGCGCGTCGAGGTCGAACACGTAGTCCCGCGTGATCGTCGAGGCGTTCTGCCCGCCGTCGTCGTGCAGGGGCCGCACGCCCGCATAACTCCAGCGCAGATCGACGGGCGAGATCGGACGCGGCAGGTAGTCGGACGCCGATCGGCACAGGTACTCGATCTCCTCGGCATCGGCCCGCAGTGCGGTCGGATCGCCGTCGAAGGGCACGTCGGTCGTGCCGATCAACGTGAACGCCTTCTCGTACGGGATCATGAACACGACCCGTCCGTCGCTGTTTTGCAGCGTGTAGGCCTGTTCGCCGGAGTAGACCCGCGGGACGACGATGTGGCTCCCCTTCACGAGGCGCACCGAGTTGCGCCGCGGTGCTCCACTGCCGCGCAGGATCTGCTCCACCCACGGCCCCGCCGCGTTCACGAGCGCCCGCGCGCGCACCGCGCGGCCGCCGCCCGGTCCGGCGAGCCGAACCCGCCATTCGCGCCCTTCGCGCTCCGCCGACTCGAAGGCGGTGCCGATCTCGACGCTCGCACCGCGCGAGCGTGCGTCGACCGCATTGGCCACGACCAGTCGCGCGTCATCGGCCCAGCAGTCGGAGTATTCGAAGCCGCGGCGGAACTCGGCGCGCAGCGGGTCGAGTTCGGGGTCGCGGCCACGCCGGAGCGTGCGCGTCGGCGGCAGGCGCTTGCGCCCGCCGATGTGATCGTAGAGCCACAGGCCCGTCCGCAAGATCCAGGCGGGCCGCAGGCCCCGGTGCAGCGGCAGCACGAAGCGCAGCGGCCAGATCAGATGACCCGCCGCGGCCAGCAGGACCTCCCGCTCCGCGAGGCTCTCGCGCACGAGACGGAACTGGTATTGCTCGAGATATCGCAATCCGCCGTGAATCAGCTTCGACGAGGCCGACGAGGTCGCGTTGCCGAGGTCGCCGCGCTCGACGAGCAGCACCGACAGGCCGCGGCCGGCCGCGTCGCGCGCGATGCCGACGCCGTTGATCCCGCCGCCGACGACGACCAGATCGACCGAGGATGACTCAAGCGAATTCGTCATGGCACGACACCAGCGGATGGATCAGCGCAGGCGACAGGTTACCGCAACCCGTCGCGCCCGAACGTCGCCGAACGCGTCGACGCGCATCGGATTCGCGCCGTTCCGCGCGCAGCGCGCCCTTACAGGGAGCGCAGCGCCACGAACAGCGCGGCGTGGCGGCTGTCCTTGCGATAGAACACCGGCGGCTGGCCGAGCGGCGCATCGACCTCGGCGTCGCTCCCGCCGGGGTGCTCGGCGCCGCTCCAGACGTGAATCCACCGGACGCCCGCCGGCAGGTACGTGGCCCAGCGCCGCGCTCCCGCGTCGATCACCGGCGCGACCAGCACGTCCGGCCCGTAGAGATACGCGGTTTGCGTCGCATACGCGCGTTCGTCGTCCTCGAAATGCAGGAACAGAGGTCGCTGCACCGGCAGTCCGCGACGCTCGGCCTCGACACACAGATCGGCGAGATACGGAGACAGATGCCGGTACACGCGGGTCATTCGCGCGAAGTGCGCCAGGACTTGCGGGTCCTGGTCGATCTGCAGGTTCTCCGTCGGGCGATTCCCCTCGTGCGTGCGCATCACCGGCGTGAACGCCGCCATCTCCGCCCAGCGCTGCAGCAACTCGGCGGTGCGCACGTTCCCGAACAGGCTCGTGTAGCCGCCGATGTCGCTGTGGTGGTACGCATTGCCGAGCAGGCCCGACGACAGCGCCCCGCAGATCACCGTCTGCAGTCCGTCGTGGCGGCTGAAATCGACCGACTGATCGCCGGCCCAGAGCAATGGGCAGTATTTCTGCACACCGCTGAAACCGGCGCGCATGAAGAACACCACCTCGCCGGTCTTGCCACGGTTGGCGACCGCGTCCGCGTTCACCTTCGCCCACACGGTCGGCCACGCATTGTGCGCGAGCATGCCGTCGAGCCCGCTCGCGAGCCGCACGTCGACCGGCAGGTACTCGCCGAAGTCGGCCATCCATCCGGACAGGCCGAGGTCCAGCAGGTTCTGGCCGATCACGCGCTCTTCGAACCAGGCGCATGCGCCCGGGTGGGTGAAGTCGACCAGGCCGCACTCGAACTCGCCGAAGTCGACGAGGTAGATCTCGTCACGGTCCGCGCGCCGGATGAGATAGCCCGCGCTCGCGGCCTCCTGGAACAAGCCGCCGTCGGCGCACAGATAGGGGTTCACGTAGCCGAGGAATCGGATCCCGCGTTCGTCGAGCTCGCGGATCCGGCGATCGAGCCCCGGGTAGCGTTCCTGGTTCCAGCGCCAGTCCCAGAACAGGCGCTTGCCGAACGAGGTCTCGCGGATGCCGACCCAGTCCTCGCACCACAGCCCGCTGACCGCGCTGCCCGCCGCGATGATCCGCTCCAGCCGTTCGAAGCTGCGCGCGCCGTCCTTCAAGCCGACGATCGCGCCGCGCAGCACCCACGCCGGCAGGCGCGGCTGCCGTCCGAAGCGCGCCGACAGGGTCTCGACCAGATCGAGGAAATGCGCCGCATGCCACACCTCGATCCGCGACGGCACCTCCCAGACCTCGATCTCGTGGAACGCCGCGTGACGGAAGTCGAACGCCGAGTACGCCGTGGTCTCGACGTGCAACGCGTAGCGGCTCGAGGACAGGTAAGTCGGCTGAGGATAGTTCGTGTGGTAGTAGTCGCCGCCGCCGCCGTTGCGACGGTCGGCCTCGAACGTGATCTGGGTCGATTTGTCGCGTCCGACGCCAGGTTCCGAGGTCCACAGCGGGAAACGGCGGCCCCGCAGGTCGAAATACGACAATTGCTCGCCGCCGCCCCAGATCCGCTCGTTCGCGCCCGCGGCGATGCGCAGCCAGAAGCGGTTCACGCCGGGCGTTTCGCAGTACCACGACAACTCCAGGTGCCGGTCGGTCTCGGCGACGCCGAGCACGATCGCCGGTCCCGCGGAACCCGCGGCCGACAGCACGATCTCGGCGCCGCCCGTTCGCGGCGTGATCCGCGCCTCGACCAGCGGCACCCGCTCGACGAGATAGTCGTCGATCTGGAAGTTGCCTTTGGTCATCCGCACGTCCGCCTCGCCGACGCCGAGGTACGCGCAGGGCGCGTCCGACCGGTGGCGCAACAGGGTCACGCCGCCGATCACGAGGTCGAATCCGTTGGTGTGCTCGATCAGTGGCATCGCGTCAGCTCGCGGTCGCGGCGACGGAGCGCCGGATCGATGGAATCGTCGTCATGGATCGATCACGCCCTCGCGGTCGGAGTGGATTCGGGCGCCGGCGCGACGCTTGCCCGACACCGCTAACCCTTATATCTTATATAAGACTCGATCGACCTCGCAAGCCGACCTCGCCCGCCGCAGCGGCGACGCCCTGCCGAGGGGCCGGGATGGACAGCGTCACCGGCTTCATCGTAGTGTCCTGCCATCCGCCATGGAGACTCCCGTGACCCAGACGCCGGGCTATCGCCCCCTGTATCGACAGGTCTACGACATTGTCGTGAGCCGTGTCGTCCAGGGTGCGTGGCGTCCCGGCGAAGCGCTGCCGAGCGAGCAGAGCCTCGCGAAGGAACTCGGGGTGAGCCAAGGCACGGTGCGCAAGGTCCTCGACGCGCTGACCGCGGAGAAATTGCTCGAGCGACGCCAGGGCAAGGGAACCTACATCGCCGAGCACACCCAGGAACGCTCGCTGTTCCGCTTCTTCCGGATCTCGCGTCCCGGGGGCGAGCGCCTGAAGCCCGCGCGCGCGAACGAGACGGTGAAGGTGCGCGTCGCGCGCTCGGCCGAACGCGCGAAGCTCGATCTCGAGCGCGACGCCCGGGTCGTGGAGATCACCCGCACCCGCCTGATCGACGGACGCCCGGCGCTGCACGAGGTGATCGCGCTCCCCGCGCACCTGTTCGCGGGCATCGAGAAGCGCGCCGAGCTGCCGAACACGCTCTATTCGTTGTACCAGACGGACTATGGCATCAACATCGTCGCGACGCGCGAAGAGGTCCGTGCGGATCTCGCGAACGCGACGGACCACCGGATCCTCGGCGTGCCGGTGGGCAGCCCGATCCTCGTGATCGACCGCGTCGCGTTGTCGCTCCAGGAGCGCAAGGTCGAGTGGCGCGTGAGCCGGGTGAAGTCCGACAACCTCGTCTACGCGGTGACCTTGACCTGAGCGCCCCGCGGGCGGCCGGTCAGTTCTGCGTGAGGCCCGCGTCGACGAGGAAGTTCGCGCCGGTGCACCCGGCACTCTCGTCGGAGCCGAGGAACAGCGCGAGACGCGCGACGTGCTCCGCCGTCAGCCGGAACTTCAAGGCCTGCAGCTCGATGAACTGCCGATCGAGTTCCGGCGTGAGCCACAGTTCGCGCTGGCGCTCGGTCAGGATCGCGCCTGGCACGATGCAGTTCACGCGGATGCCGGACGCGCCGAGTTCGCGTGCCAGCGTCCGCGTGAGACCGTTGATCGCCGCCTTCGAGGTCGTATAGGCGGCCATGCCGGGCCGGCCCCGCATCCAGGAGACCGAGCCCAGCATCACGATCGAGCCGCCGCCGCGCGCGGCCATCCCCGGCGCGACCGCCTGGCTTGCGAAGAATTGGTGATCGAGGTTGAACGCGAGCAGTCGCCGCCAGTCGGCCGGTTCGATCGTCGCGAACTCCTGCCGATCGTCCTTGCCGGCGTTGTTCACGAGCACGCCGATCCCGTCCTGCGCGCGCTCGACCTGCGCGACCGCCGCCCGCAGCGCGTCGATGTCGAGCAGATCGCAGTCGAGGAAGCTCGCGCCGGTCCGCCGCGCGAGCGCCTCGCCGGCGGTCGCATCGACGTCGAGGAAGCTCACCCGCGCGCGCTGCGCGGCGAACGCCTCGACGAATGCGGCGCCGATCCCGGAGGCACCGCCCGTGATCAGCACCGAGCGGCCTTCGAGCGAGCGATAGTGGACGGACGGAGGACTGGCGTTCATCACGGCACCTTCGGTGAGCGACCGGGGTCGCGGATCGAGTCAGACATCGGGATCGAAGGCTCGCGGTGGCAAGCCGGCGACGCCCGCCTCGAGCGCGAACAGGTCGCCGCCGCGGCCGTCCGGATCGCGCGCGGTGGTCACGTACAGCGTCGTGAGGCCGGGCCCGCCGAACGCCGGCATCGTCGGCGAGCGCGCCGGAACCGGATAGGCGGCGATCAAACGGCCGTCCGGATCGAAACGGCAGACCCGGCCGCCCTCGTAGAGCGCGCTCCAGTAGCACCCCTGCACGTCGACCGCGGCCCCGTCAGGACGGCCGCGATCGGTCGCGGTCGGCTCGATGCGCAGGAACACGCGGCGATTCGTCGCGGCACCGGTCGCGACGTCGTAGTCGCACCGGTAGACGACGAATCTCGGCGTGTCCGAGTGGTACAGCGTCTTCCCGTCGGGCGAGAACGCGAGACCGTTCGACGTCATCAAGCCGCCGGCGAGCCGTACGAGTCCGCGCCGGTCGAGCCGGTACAGGCCGGCGCGGCCGCCGGCCTTCGGTTCGTCGATCGTCCCGACGAGCAGTCGGCCGGCCGGATCGACGCGTCCGTCGTTGAAGCGGCTGACCGTCGTGTCCTCGGGATTCGCGGCGAGCATCGCGCGCCGCGCGCCCGACGCATCGAACCGCCACACGCCCGACCGCAAGCCCGCGACGAAGCCGCCGCCGGCGACCGGCGCGACGCAGCCGATCGCCTCGCCCGCGTCGTACTCGACGCGGGTGCCGCGCACCGGATCGTAGCGAAACCAGCGGCCGGCCGGCACGTCCACGAACAGCAGTTCGCCGGACTCGGGCAGCCACACCGGGGATTCTCCGAGCGCGCAGCCGCAGTCGAGCACCCGGTGGAAGCGCGCGTCGCGCGCCGGACCCGCGATCATGCGCATCGCTCCGCGCCGACCGTGACGAGGCCGCCGATGCGCTCGCCGGGTGCGACGATCGACATGCCGCCCGACCGCAACGTCGGGCGATTGACCGCATCGGCGACGTGGCTGACCGGTTCGACCCCGAGAAAGTCGCGGCCCGCGGGCACGAACACGCGCAGCACCGGGAACGGCGCAGCGGCGACGATCCGCACCGCGAGGCCATCCGGCTCGACGAGTCGCGCCTCGCCGCGCCAGCCGAAGAAGTCGTTGTCCAGCGGCCGATCACCGACCGCGAGTCCGCGTTCGGCATCCCACGGCAATCCCGCGATCGCCTCGAGCGGCAGGGCATCGTCGCCGTTGCGCCACCATCCGTCCGCTGCGAACTCGAGGTGCTGACCGTCGCGGCGCGGGAACAAGGGATGCCAGCCGATGCCGAGCGGTACCGGGAACGCCTCGAGGTTCCGCGCGAGCAATTCGATCCGCAGTCCCTGCGGGTCGACCGCGACGCGCTGGATCGCCTCGAATGCGAACGGCCAATCGAGCGCATCCTCGCCCGTCGGTCGGTGCTCGAGGCGCAGCTCGCATCCGGTCTCGTCGGCGTGCGTCACCTGCCAGCGGCGTTGCCAGCCGACGCCGTGCAGGGGATGGGCGCCCTCGGGAAAATTCCCGCGCAGTCGATATGAGCGCCCGCCAACGCCGAATCGTCCGAACGCGATGCGGTTCGCGTAGGGCACGAGCGGGTAAGCGCCGGTACGGCGCACGTCCTGCGCCGCGACGGCCGCGTCCGGCGTCGGTCGCAGGATCGCGCGATCCCGTCGCGACAGCTCGACGATCGCGCCGCCGACCGACGGCGCGACGGCGGCGCGCCACTCACCGGCGCGCAATTCGATGCGCGTCGTCATCGCACACTCAATACGCGACTCCGGGCGCAGCCGGGCCGGCCGCGCGCCCGCGGATCGCGCCGAGACAGTCTGCCGCGCGACCGGTCAGCATCGCGAGATCCGACGCGACCGCGACCCAATCGTAACCGTAGCCGAGGTACTGGGCGACGATCTCCGGACTCCCCCCGACGGTACCGATCGGCTTGCCCGCCGCGTGCGCGTCCCGGGCCGCCTTCGCGATCATCGCCTGCACCTCGGGATGCGCGATCTCCCCGATCCGACCCATGGCCGCCGACAGATCGCCAGGACCGAGGAACAGCGAGTCGACACCCGGCACCGCCGCGATCGCCGGGAGTCGCTCGAGCGCCTCGGGGGTTTCGAGCTGGATCACGACCGCGATCGCTGCGTTCGCATTGCGCAGGTAGTCCCGGGTCTGCCCGTAGCGCGACCCCCGGTGCACCGCCGCGACCCCGCGCACGCCCTGCGGCGGATAGCGGGTATACGCGACCGCGGCCGCGGCCTCCTCGGCGCTCTGCACGAACGGGAACATCACGTTCCGGGCGCCCGCGTCGAGCACTCGCTTCACGTCGACCTGGTCGTTCCAGGGGACCCGAACGAGCGACTCGCACGGCGTCCCCGCGATCGCCCGCATCAAGCCGACCGCGTCCGCGAGATCGAGCGGACTGTGTTCCATGTCGACGACGAGGAAGTCGAATCCGCAGAAGCCGAGCGCCTCAGCGACTGCCGGCGCGGCGGACATCAGCCAGGTCCCGACCATCGGACCGGGCCCGCGCGTCGCGAGCCGCGTCTTGAACGGATTCGTCTCCATCGGCAATCTCCTCGGGATCAGTAGATCGGCGGTTCGGGCGTGGGCGCGCGCCCCGCGAGAAAATCGAAATCGCAGCCCTGCGGCGCCTGGCTCACGTGCGCTCGATAGAGCGCCGCGTAGGAGCGCGGGTACGAGGGCGCCGGCGGTCGCCATTCGGCGCGGCGCCGCTGCCACTCGTCCGTCTCGACGCAGGCCTCGAGACGGCCCGCCGGCACGTCGAGCCGGACCCGGTCGCCGGTGCGCAGCAGCGCGAGCGGCCCGCCGATCGCCGCCTCTGGCGCGATGTGCACGATGCAGCACCCGTAATGCGTTCCGCTCATGCGCGCGTCCGACAGGCGGACCATGTCGCGCACGCCGCGCGCGAGCAGTTTCTTCGGGATCGGCAGATTGCCCCACTCCGGCATTCCGGGGGCGCCGACGGGACCGGCGTTGCGCAACACGAGCACGGTGTTCTCGTCCACCTCGAGCGCCGGATCGTCGATGCGCGCCGACAGGCTCGCGTGATCGTCGAACACGAGCGCCCGGCCTTCGTGCCGCAGCAGGCGCGGATCGGCCGCGCTCGACTTCAGCACCGCGCCGTCCGGGCAGAGATTGCCGCGCAACAGCGCGAGCGTCGAGCCTCGCGACAGCGGAACCACGGGGTCGTCGACGCCGCGGATCACCTCGTCGTCCCAGCAACGCGCGCCAGCGAGCGCCTCGCCGAGCGTGCGACCCTCGACGCTGAGCGCGCCCGTGTCGAGCCGATCCTTCAGCTTCGCGAGCAGCGCGGGCATGCCGCCGGCGAAGAAGAAATCTTCCATCAACCGGTCGCCCGAGGGGAACAGATTCGCGAGCACCGGCGTCTCGCGCGCCGCAGCGGCGAGATCCTCGAGCGTCAAGGCGACGCCGGCCCGACCCGCCATGGCGATCAGATGAATGGCGGCGTTCGTCGATCCGCCGAGCGCCATGTACGCGACGACGCCGTTGCGAAACGCCGCCGCGGTCGCGACGCGGTCGATGGTGAGGCCCTCCCGAACCATCGCGACGATGCGCTCGCCGCAGGCCGAGGCCATCCGCACGTGCCCGGAGTCCGCCGCCGGGATCGACGACGCACCGCTCAAGGTCAGGCCCATCGCGTCGACGATGGACGTCATCGTCGATGCGGTACCCATCGTGTTGCAGGTGCCGATCGACCGCGTCATCCGCGACTCCAGATCGATCCAGTCGTCGGCGGTGATGTTCCCCGCGCGCAGTTCGTCCCAGTATTTCTTCGTATGGGTTCCCGCGCCCGTCTTCACGCCGCGCCATTGTCCATTGGACATCGGACCCGCCGGACAGAAGATCGCCGGCAACCCCATGCTGAGCGCGCCCATCAGCAAGCCCGGCGTCGACTTGTCGCACCCGCCGAGCAGCACCGCACCGTCGATCGGATGGGAGCGCAGCAACTCCTCCGTCTCCATCGCGAGGAAATTGCGGTACATCATCGTCGTCGGCTTCACCATCACCTCGCCGACCGACAGTGCCGGCAACTCGACGGGATACCCGCCGGCGAGCAGCACGCCGCGCTTGACCGCCTCGGCGCGATCGCGCAGGTGGACGTGGCAGGGGCTCATGTCGCTCCAGGTGTTCACGATCGCGATCACCGGCCGGCCGAGGAACTCCTCGCGCCGCAGGCCCATCTGTTGCGTGCGCTGACGGTGCGCGAAGCCGCGCATGTCCTCGCGCTCGTACCACCGCGCGCTGCGCAGCACGGCCCCGGACGACCCCTTCTTCGGTTGGCTACTTGAATTCGTCATCTTGATCTGTAATCTTATATCTAATACAAGAGTTACCAAAGTGGACCGTAGACCCCCATGGCAAACATACCTCATCTCCTGATCCACGACCGCCGCGACAACGTCGGCGTGGTCGTGGTCGAGGGGCTCACCGCGGGCACCGACATGCTGTGCGTCGTGACCGAGGACAACAGCGAGCGGCGGGCGACGTGCAATCAGGACGTGCCGATCGGACACAAGATCGCGTTGCAGGACCTGGCCGTCGGTGACACCGTGATCAAGTACGGCGAGGACATCGGCCGCGTGGTCGCGCCGATCCGCAAGGGCGACCACGTCCATACCCACAATCTGAAGACCAAGCGCTGGTGATACCCATGGATCTCTCCAAACGTACCGTCTGGGCGTATCGCCGCGAAAACGGCCGCGTCGGCGTCCGCAATTACGTCGCGATCCTGCCTCTCGACGACATCTCGAATGCCGCGTGCGAGGCCGTCGCCGCGCACATCCAGGGCACGATCGCGCTGCCGCACGCCTACGGCCGCCTGCAGTTCGGCGAGGACCTCGAACTGCACTTCCGCACGATGATCGGCACCGGCTCGAACCCGAACGTCGCCGCCTGCATCGTGATCGGCATCGAGCCCGCGTGGACCGAGCGCGTCGTCGCGGGCATCGCGACGACCGGCAAGCCGGTCGCCGGGTTCTGGATCGAGGGCAACGGCGACATCGCGACCGTCGCCGCGGCGTCACGCAAGGCCAAGGAATTCGTGCACCTGGCGTCGGAGCAGGTTCGCGTCGAATGTCCGCTGAGCGACGTTTGGGTTGCCGCGAAATGCGGCGAAAGCGACACGACGACCGGTCTCGCCTCCTGCCCGACCGTCGGCAACATGTACGACAAGCTCGTCCCGCTCGGCCTGTACGGATGTTTCGGCGAGACCTCGGAACTCACCGGCGCCGAGCACCTCGCCGCCGCGCGCGCCGCCACGCCGGAGATCCGCGAAAAGTTCATGCGGACCTGGTCGGCCTACCAGCGCGACGTGATCGAGGCGCACAAGACCTCGGATCTCTCCGACAGCCAGCCGACGAAGGGCAACATCGCCGGCGGACTGACGACGATCGAGGAGAAGGCGCTCGGCAATCTCGAGA
>JAGWPU010000142.1 GCA_028870355.1 Gammaproteobacteria bacterium
CTGCGCCGCCTGCTGCTGCGCCGCGGCCTTCGCGGCCGCGGCGGCATTCAGCAGCCGCGAATCGACGACGGTCGCCTGGATCGGCGCCGAACTGCCGACCGAGGCATGATGGAACGAGAAATCGGCCGCGAACAAGAGTGCGGCCGCGATCACGCCGTGCAGCATCAGGGACAGGAACGCCGGCCGCGTGTTCTCGCGCAGGAACGGCGCCATGGTCACTGCCCCGGCGACGCGCGATGGCGTCGCGCGCGCGTGGATCCGGCGCCCGCGGCGGCCGGATCGGTCAGCAGGCCCACCTTGTCCGCGCCCGCATTCTGCAACAGCACCATCGCCCGCACGACCGCACCGTACGGAACGCTCCGATCGGCCTTCACGAGCACCGGCGTGTGCGGGTCGCGCCGCAGCACCGCGGCGGTGCGCGCCTTCAGCACCTCGTCGGGGAGCGGGCGGTCGGCGCCGCTGCCGATGTTCACGTACATCCGGCCCGCAGCGTCGACCGTGACGATCAGGGGCTCGTGCCGCTGCAGGTCGCGCGCGTCGATCGGCTTCGCGTCGGCCGCCGGGAGGTCGACCTTCACTCCTTCCTTCAGGAGCGGCGCGGTGATCATGAAGATGATCAGCAGCACGAGCATCACGTCGATGTACGGCACGACGTTGATCTCGCTCATCATCTTCCGACGCCGTCCGCGCAGGCTCATCGCCGCTAGCTCGCCGCCGCCGCGCGCATCGACGCGTGCCGCTGCAGGATCGTCGAGAATTCCTCCATGAACGTGTCGAAGCGCAGCTCGAGGCGGCTCACCTGATCCGCGAAGCGGTTGTAACCGACCACCGCGGGAATCGCCGCGAACAGGCCCATCGCGGTCGTGACCAGCGCCTCGGAGATGCCCGGCGCGACCGCGGCGAGCGTCGCCTGGCGCACGTCGCCGAGACCGTGGAACGCGCTCATGATCCCCCAGACGGTGCCGAACAGGCCGACGTAGGGACTCGTCGAACCGATCGTCGCGAGCGTCGCGAGGCTCTTCTCCAGCCGGTCCATCTCGCGCATCTGCGCGACCCGCATCGCCCGCCGCGCGCCCTCGAGGAGCGGATCGGCCTGCGTGCCGAGCTGGCGCAGGCGGCTGAACTCGCCGAAGCCGGACTCGAAGATGCTCTGCATCCCGGTGCCGGCGCGACCCTTGGTCTCGATGCTGCGGTAGAGCGCGCCGAGATCGCCGCCGGACCAGAACGAGGTCTCGAACTGATCGGCCTGCCGTTGGGACGAGCCGATCACCCGGCGCTTCGCGAAGATGATCGTCCACGACGAGATCGACGCGACGATCAGCAGCGCCATCACGACCTGCACGATCGGGCTCGCATCGAGCACCAGCTGATAGACGGACAGGTCGTTACCCACGGCGCCACTCCGCGAACAGGTCCTTCGGGATCGCGCAGGCACTCCTCTTCGCCGCGTCGACGCACGCGACGCGCACGCTGGCGTCGACCAGGACCTCCTCGCCGCGCCGGACGGCCTGCGTGAAATCGATTGTCGCACCTCCGAGCCGCTCGAGCGTCGCGGTTACGGTGATTTCATCCTCGAGGAGCGCGGGCTTGCGGTAGGCGAGCCGGAGGTCGACGACCGCGAACTGCACGCCGCGCGTCTCGCGCAGGCGCCACTGGTCGATCCCGAGCGCCCGCAGCCATTCGGTCCGGCATCGTTCCATGAATTTCAGGTAATTCGCGTAGTAAACGACGCCGCCCGCGTCGGTGTCCTCCCAGTAGACGCGGCAAGGCCAGGAAAAGTTCGGTCGATCGCTCATCGAGTCTCCTCGCCGGACCCGGCCGGGTCGCGGAACAGCGGCAACGTCGGCTCGCGCTCGAGCGCCGTCTCGCGCGGCGGCGGCTCGAGCCCGAAGTGCAGATAGGCGCTGCGCGTCGCGACCCGGCCGCGCGCGGTGCGCATCAGGAAGCCCTGCTGGATCAGGTACGGCTCGATCACGTCCTCGATCGTCCCGCGTTCCTCGCTCATCGCGGCCGCGAGGCTGTCGACGCCGACCGGACCGCCGTCGAACTTCTCGATCACGGTGCGCAGGAGCTTGCGGTCGAGCATGTCGAAGCCGAGCGGGTCCACTTCCAGCATGTCGAGCGCGGCGGCCGCGGTCGCCGCGCGAATCAGCCCGCCGGCCTTCACCTGTGCGTAGTCGCGCACCCGCCGCAGCAGCCGATTCGCGATCCGCGGCGTTCCCCGCGACCGCTCGGCGATGCAGTGGGCGCCGTCCTCGTCGAGATCGAGGTTCAGGATCGAGGCGCTGCGGACGACGATCCCGCGCAGCTCCTCGGTCGAATAGAACTCCAGTCGCTGCACGATCCCGAAGCGGTCACGCAGCGGCGAGGTCAGGAGCCCGGCGCGCGTGGTCGCACCGACCAGCGTGAACGGCGGCAGGTCGAGCTTGATCGAGCGCGCGCCGGGCCCTTCGCCGATCATCAGGTCGAGCTGGTAGTCCTCGAGCGCGGGGTACAGCACCTCCTCGACGACCGGGCTCAGGCGGTGGATCTCGTCGACGAACAGCACGTCGCGGGGCTCGAGGTTCGTCAGCAGCGCCGCGAGATCGCCCGGCCGCTCGAGCACGGGACCCGAGGTCTGACGCAGGTTCACGCCGAGCTCGTTCGCGACGATGTGCGCGAGCGTGGTCTTGCCGAGCCCGGGCGGGCCGAAGATCAGCACGTGATCGAGCGCCTCGCCACGCTGTCTGGCCGCGTGGATGAAGATCTCCATCTGCTGCTTGACCTTCTGCTGGCCGACGTAGTCGGCGAGCCGGCGCGGTCGCACCGCGCGGTCGACGACCTCGTCGTCGCCGCCCGCGCCCGAGGTCACGATCCGATCCCGCTCTATGCCCATCGGCGCCTCGCTCCGCTCCGGATCCTCAGTTCTGCGCTGCGGCCTTCAGCGCGCGACGGATCCACTCGGTCGTCGACAGTCCCGGCGCCTCCGCGGCCTTCAGCAGGCGCGTGACCTCCGGGGGCTTGTAGCCGAGCGCAAGCAGCGCCGCGAAGGCCTCCGACTGCGGCGAGCTCGGCTCGCCCGGCACCGGCGGCGCGGCGCCGCCGTCCGCCGCGGCGCCGAGCTTGCGCGCCCCTTCGCGCAGTTCCACCACGATGCGCTCCGCGGTCTTGCGGCCGACGCCCGGGATCCGGGTGAGCGCCGCCGGGTCCCCGGACTCGACGGTGCGCAGGAACTCCTCGACGCTCGCGCCCGAGAGCACCCCGAGCGCGATCTTCGGCCCGACGCCGGAGATCCTGATCAGCGCGCGGAACAGCCGCCGCTCGCTCTCGCTCGCGAAGCCGTAGAGCACGTGCGCGTCCTCGCGCACGACCAGGTGGGTGAACAGCGACACCGCCTCGCCCGGCGCGGGCAGTCCGTAGAACGTCGACATCGGCGCCTCGAGCTCGTACCCGACCCCGCCCACGTCGACCACGAGGTGCGGCGGGTGCTTCGCGTGGAGCCGCCCCCGCAGGTATCCGATCATGCGTTCTCCGACGCGCGCGCGGCGGCGCTGCGCGCTCCCTGGCGCAGCGCGTGGCACACCGCCGCGGCGAGCGCGTCGGCCGCATCGGCGGCGACCCGCTCCCCGAGCCTCAGCAGACTCTTCACCATGATCTGTACCTGCGTCTTGTCGGCGCTACCGGCGCCGACGACCGCCAACTTGATCTGTCGCGGCGCGTACTCGAACACCCTGGCGCTGGTCTCGGCCGCCCCGCAGATCGCCGCGCCGCGCGCCTGCCCGAGCTTGAGCGCGCTGTCGGCGTTGCGGTTCACGAAGACCCGCTCGATCGCGATCTCCTGCGGTCGGTACTCGGCGACGATGTCGCGCACGCCGCGGAAGATCTCGCACAGGCGCGCCGCGAACTCCCCGTCGGTGGTCCGGATCACCCCGCTCGCGACGTAGGTGAGCTTCGGCCCGGTCGCGTCCAGCACCCCGAAACCGGTGCGTTGCGATCCCGGATCGATGCCCAGCACCCGCACTCGCTCGAACGCCATCCTCGGTATGATACCGGCAAGTTCCGCGCAAACCCACCGCCGCCGGGGCCGCCGATCGCTTGGAGACCGTCGCGACAACCAAACCGCCGAGTGCCGCGCTCACGCACGCGATCGAGGCGGTGCGCGCGGTCGCGATCGGTCCCGCGCTCGAGGGCGTGCGCACCGGCGCGCTCGAGGTCGCCGAGATCCTGCGCGCGCTCGAGGTCGACGACGACGTCGTGATCGCCGCACTGCTCCAGCCGCTCGAGCAGGCCGGGATGATCGATCCGGCGAGCGTCGCGGCCCGCTTCGGCGAGCCCGCGGCGGCGCTCGCGCGCGCCCTCGCGGCGCTCGGCCGCTTCGGGCTGCCCGCCGACTGGACCCCGGAGCGCGCGCTCGACCCCGCAC
>JAGWPU010000143.1 GCA_028870355.1 Gammaproteobacteria bacterium
GCCCGCGCGGGCGGCGTCGGGTCCGGCCGCCGCGCCGGACGAGGTGACCGAGGTCAAGGTGATCGGTCTGCGGCGTGTGATCGCCGAGCGGATGAGCGAGGCGAAGCGAACCATTCCGCACTTCGCCTACGTCGAGGAGGTCGACGTCACCGAGCTGGAGGCGCTGCGCGCGCACCTGAACGCGAGCGCATCCGGCCAGTCCGCGGGGCTCACGTACCTGCCGTTCGTGGTCGCCGCGCTCGTGCGCGTGCTGGAGGAGTTTCCGCAGTGCAACTGCCGCTACGACGCGGGCCGCGGGGTCCTGCAGCGGTATCGCGCGGTGCACGTCGGTATCGCGACCCAGACACCGGACGGCCTCAAGGTTCCGGTGCTGCGCGATGCCCAGACGATGTCCCTCGGCGTCCTCGCCGCCGAGATCCGTCGATTGGCCGAGCGCGCCCGCACGAACCAGTCGACCCGTGAAGAACTCGCCGGATCGACGATCACCGTCACCAGTCTCGGCAAGCTCGGCGGCATCGCCTCCACCCCGGTGATCAACGCCCCGGAGGTCGCAATCATCGGATTGAACAAGGCGGTCGAGCGTCCGGTCGTGCGGGACGGCGCGATCGCGGTGCGCCGGATCATGAATTTGTCGTCTTCGTTCGATCATCGCTTCGTCGACGGTTATGATGCGGCGGCGATGATTCAGGGTTTGAAGGACCTGCTCGAGCACCCGGCCACGATTTTCCTACCGAAGGTTTCGCTCCCATGACTACCGATTCCCCAAGACCTGCGTTCGGTTCCGTGTTGACCCGGCAGATGGCGGTCGCCACCTATAGCGGCAACGCGTGGAGCGACTTCGCGATCAAGCCGGTCGCACCGATCGAACTCAGCCCGGCCGCCCACGTGCTGCACTACGCGAGCACCTGCTTCGAGGGGTTCAAAGCCTTCCGGCACGCGGATGGCTCGGTCCGCACGTTCCGGATGGACCGGCACATCCAGCGGATGCGCCAGATCGCCCGGCATCTCGTGCTACCCGAACCCGATGCGCAGCAACTGGCGGAGATGGTTCGCGCGCTGATCCGCGCGTGCCGGGACGAAGTCCCGGAGGCCCCCGGCGCGCTCTACCTGCGCCCGTTGTTGATCGGCACCACCGCGAACATCGGGGCGGCCGCGACGCCGTCGGGCGAGGCCGCGCTGTTCGTGCTCGCGAGTCCGGTCTGGGACTACTTCGCGGGCGGGATGAAGCCGCTGCGGATCGTGATCGACGACGTCAACACGCGCTCGGCCGCGCACCTCGGGATGGTGAAAACCGGCGGCAATTACGCGGCGGCGATGGGACCGACGCTCGCCGCGCGGCACAAGTACCGTGCCGATCAGGTGCTGTTCTGTCCGGGGGGGCAGGTTCAGGAGACCGGCGCCGCCAATTTCGTGCTGCTCCGCCAGGGGCGGCTGCTGACGCGCAGCCTCGACAGCTCGTTCCTGCACGGCGTCACCCGGGATTCCCTGCTCACGCTCGCTCGCGATTCCGGGCTCGAGGTCCTCGAGCGGCCGTTCGGCGTCGCCGAGATGCTCGACTGGGTTCGCGACGGCGAGGCGGCGCTGTCGGGGACCGCCGCCGTGCTCGCTGGCGTCGGTACCTTGATTCACCACGGCGCCGACGTCACCGTCGGAAGCGGTGACGTGGGCCCGATCACGCGCGATCTACGCGCGAAACTGGTCGCGATCCAGCGGGGCGAAGCGCCCGACCATCACGGCTGGCTCGAGACCGTGTGACCCCGGGACGCGAGGCGGCGATGCGAGGAGGCGATCAGTACTCCTCGCGGCCGCCGCCGTCCTCTTCGTCTTCGTCGAAATCGTCTTCGTCGTCGTCGTCGTCCTCATCCTCGTCGTCTTCCTCGTCCCAGTCGTCGTCCTCGTCCACGTCGCCTTCGTCCGGCGAGCCCGACCACCCTTCCGGCTCGTCCGTGAGCTCGAGATCGAGCTCGGCCCATTCCTCCACGTCGAGCTCCTCGGTGTCGCCGTCGAGATGCTGGATCTCGATGATCTCACCGTCCTCGTCGACGCGGATCACCTGGAAGGTCTCGTCGTTCTCGAGGTCTTCGTACCATTGCCCGACGGTCGGCTCGTATTCTCTACCCACAGCGGTCGTCCTTATCTCGAGATGGATTGCGGCGGCTTCGACGGGGTGAAGTGTAGGGGAGGCGTCAGAGGCACGCAAATGGTCGCCGGCAGCGCACAGCGCGCACGAGGCGTTACACTGGCAGCCGTATGAACATCGACGAAAACCGCGTGGTCGCCCGCCCGCTGATCGAGGCAAAACGGATCGTCGTCAAGGTCGGATCGGCGCTGCTGGTCGACGCGTCGAAAGGTCGGTTGAACCGTCACTGGCTCGACACCTTGGCCGACGACGTCGCCTGGCTGCACGGGCGCGGCCAGGAAGTGGTGCTGGTCTCCTCCGGCGCGATCGCGCTCGGACGACGGCACCTCGGGCTGCCGGCGGGGAAGCTCAAGCTCGAGGAGAGCCAGGCGGCCGCGGCCGTCGGCCAGATCCGCCTCGCGCATGCCTACAAGGAGTTGCTGGACGCGCACGGAATCGCGGTCGCACAGATCCTCCTCACGCTCGGCGACACGGAGGAGCGGCGGCGTTACCTCAATGCGCGCGGCACCTTGAACACCTTGCTCGCGCTCGGCGCGGTGCCGGTGATCAACGAGAACGACACGGTCGCGACCGCGGAGATTCGCTACGGCGACAATGACCGGCTGGCCGCGCGCGTCGCCCAGATGATCGGTGCCGACTGCCTCGTGCTGCTCTCGGACATCGACGGTCTGTACACCGCGAATCCCGCCGAGGATCAGAACGCGCGTTTCGTCCCGCACGTCCCCGAGATCACCCCGCAGATCGAGTCGATGGCGGGAGGTGCCGGTAGTCCCATGGGCTCGGGCGGGATGCAGACGAAGATCGCCGCGGCGAAGATCGCGGTCGGCGCGGGCTGCCATCTGTGCATCGCGAAGGGAGCGCACGACCATCCGTTGCGGCGCGTCGTCGACGGGGCTCGCTGCACCTGGTTCGTGCCGAGCGCGACGCCGCTCGCGATGCGCAAGCAGTGGATCGCGGGCACCCTGAATCCGCGCGGTGCGCTCGTCGTCGACGCCGGCGCGGTGCGGGCCCTGCACCAGGGCAAGAGCCTGTTGCCGGCCGGAATGATCGGGGCGGAGGGACCGTTCGACCGGGGCGACACCGTCCGGATCGTGGATCCGGACGGTACCGAGATCGCTCGCGGCATCAGTGCGTACTCGGCCCGCGATGCCGAGCGCATCGCGGGCCGGCAATCCGCCGAGATCGAGCGTGTGCTAGGCTTTCGGGGCCGTGAGGAAGTCGTGCATCGCGACGACCTGGTGTTGACGAAACAGACATGACCCCCGAACCGCACCATCCGACTGCGAACGATCGGTCGATCGGCGACCTGATGCGCGCGATCGGCGCGGCGGCGCGGGCCGCCGAACCGCTCCTCGCCTTCGCCCCTGCCGAGCAGAAGAATCGCGCACTGCGCGTCGCCGCCGACGCGGTGCTCGAGCGTCGCGCGGCGATTCTCGAGGCGAACGAGCGTGACTGCCGCGAGGCAGATCGTCACGCGCTGTCGCCGGCGCTGCGCGACCGGCTGAGGCTCGACGACACGAGGCTGGAGGCGATCGCCGAGGGCCTGCGCGCGGTGGCTTCGCTCGACGACCCGATCGGTACCGTGCTCGCCGCGTGGCGTCGGCCGAACGGCTTGTCGATCGAGCGGCGCCGCGTTCCGCTCGGGGTCGTCGGCATCATCTACGAGAGCCGGCCGAACGTCACCGCGGACGCGGGCGCCCTGTGCCTGAAGTCGGGCAACCCGGCGATCCTGCGCGGCGGCTCGGAGAGCCTGCATTCGAACGCTGCGATCCATGGCTGCCTCGCGACCGGCCTCGAGACCGCCGGTCTGCCCGCGAGCGGCATCCAGCTCGTGCCGACCGCGGACCGGGCGGCGGTCGGATACCTGCTCGCCGACATGGCGGAGTTCGTCGATGTGATCGTGCCGCGCGGCGGGAAGAGCCTGATCGCGCGCGTGCAGAACGAGGCGCGCGTTCCGGTGATCGGTCACCTCGAGGGAATCTGCCACGTCTACGTCGATGCGGAGGCGGATCTCGACATGGCGAAGCGGATCGTGCTGAACTCGAAGATGCGCCGAACCGGGATTTGCGGTGCGGCCGAAACGCTGCTGGTCGATCGGCGCGGCGCCCCGGCGCTGCTCGGGCCGCTGGTCACAACCTTGCTCGATGCGGGTTGCGAGGTGCGCGGCGACGCCGAATCGCTCGGCGTCGACCCCCGGGTGAAATTCGCGAATGAAGCGGACTGGCACACCGAGTACCTCGACGCGATCATCGCGGTGCGCGTCGTCGACGGCGTCGACGAGGCGATCGCGCACGTCGCGCGCTACGGTTCGCAGCACACCGACAGCATCGTGACCGGAAACCCGCAGACCGCGGAACGCTTCCTGTCGCGCGTCGACAGCGCGATCGTCCTGCACAACGCGTCGACGCAGTTCGCCGATGGCGGTGAGTTCGGCATGGGGGCGGAAATCGGGATCAGCACCGACAAGTTCCATGCACGCGGACCCGTCGGCGTCGAGCAGTTGACGAGCTACAAGTACCTCGTGCGCGGCACCGGCCAGATCCGCCGCTGATCGACCGCACCGCGGGGCGCGCCGCGATCAGAGCATTTCTTCCCACGAGCGGCTCAGCCGCAATGCGCTGGTGATCACGCCGACCATGCTGTAGGTCTGCGGGAAATTTCCCCACTGCCGACCGGATTTCGGATCGATGTCCTCCGAGAAGAGGCCGGCGGCGTTGCGTCGTGTGAGCAGCGCCTCGAACAGGTCGCGCGCTTCGCGCCCGCGCCCGACACCGGCCAGCGCGTTCACGTACCAGAACGAGCACATCGTGAAGGTGTTCGTCGGCGGCCCGAAGTCGTCTCGATGGGCGTAGCGGAACACCAGGTCGTCACGCACGAGTTCCCTTTCGACCGCCGCCAGCGTCGCGACGAAGCGCGGGTCGGTGGCGTCCAGGAACCCGAGGTCGGGCAGCAGCAGCACCGTCGCATCGAGGTCCTGCCCCTCGAATGCGCCGACGAACGCCTTCTTCGCGTCGCTCCAGGCACGTAGCAGGATCTCCGCCCGCATCGCGTCGGCCCGGCGTCGCCAGAAGCCCGCGCGGTCCTCGATCTTAAGCTGTGCCGCGATTCGCGCGAGGCGATCGCAGGCCGCCCAGCACATCACCGCGGAAAAGGTGTGCACCTGTGCGACCCCACGGAATTCCCAGGGCCCCGCGTCCGGCTGGGCGAAGCGCGTCGCCGCGCGCTCCCCGAGGATCTCGAGCCTCGCGTACAGGGATCGGTCGCCGAGGCTCGGCAGGCGCTGATCGAAGAAGAGCTGCCGGGCCGCGAGCACGATCGCCCCATAGACGTCGTGCTGCGTCTGCTCGTACGCGAGGTTGCCGATCCGCACGGGTCCCATTCCAAGGTAGCCGTCGAGCGAGTCGACGGTGCGCTCCTCGATCCGCGCTTCGGCACCGATCCCGTACAGCGGCTGCAGCACACCGCCCGGAGAGCGTGCAACGACCCGATCGAGGTAACGCAGATAGCCCTCCATCGTGTTCGTCGCTCCGAGCCGATTGAGCGCATGAATCACGAAGAAGCTGTCGCGCAACCAGCAATAGCGGTAGTCCCAGTTGCGACCGCTGTCCGCGATCTCGGGAATCGAGGTCGTGATCGCGGCGAGCACGGCGCCCGTGTCTTCGTAGGTGCAGAGCTTCAAGGTCACCGCGGCCCGTATCACCGCTTCCTGCCAGTCGAACGGGATCGCGAGTCCGTGTATCCACTCCTGCCAGTACTGGCGCGTCTCTTCGAGCCAGGATCGGGCGAGCGTGAGCGGCGCTTCCTCGACCGTCTCGTCGGGCGTCAGGACCAGCGCGATCGGCGCGTCGAGCACGAAAGGACTCTCGTCGAGCAGTGATGCGAGCGAGGCGTTCGTCGTCACGCGGTACAGGAGCGGCGGTGCCACGAACCGGATGTGATGGCTGCCCGCGACCCGCTGGGGCTCGCCGGCGCCGTAGTCCCGCTGCGGCTTCATCCGGATCGTGACCACGGGCCGGCCCGCGAGCGGCTCGATCAGGCGCACGATGCTCATCGGGCGGAACACCCGTCCGCGCCGCCGAAAGCGCGGGCAGAAATCGGTGATCCGTACCGCGCTGCCGTGCGTGTCCGTCAGGGTCGTCTCGAGCACCGCGGTGTTGCGGACGTACTCCGAGCGCGCATCGACGAGGTCGCGCAGTTCGACCGCGAACACCCCTTCGCGCGACCTGGCGCCTTCCTTCTTGAGCAGCGCGCAGAAGACCGGATCGCCATCCGGTCGAGGCAGGCAGGCCCAGACGATGTTACCGAGCCGATCCACGAGCGCCGCAATCTGGCAATTGCCGATCAGCGCAAGATCCAGCGGATCGGTCGCCGCGGGCGTCATGGGCGTTCTCCGAGCGCCGCGACCTGCGCGAGCCATGCCCGCACCGCCCGCGGGTTCTCGAGCTGCCAGCGCGCCTGCACGCGGTCGCCGACCGCGATGGACACCCCGCCGTGCTGATCGACGATGCGGAAGCCGTCGAGGTCCGTGAGGTCGTCGCCGACGAAGACGGGTAGGTGCCCACGGAATGGCGGCTCCTCGAGGAACGCCGCGATCGCCGTGGCTTTCGTGTGTCGGGACGGCTTGATCTCCATCACCATGTTGCCCTCTTGCACGTGGAAAGGGTCGCCGAGACCGGCGGCGACATCGGCCAGGCATTCGCGCGCGACCGGCTCGAGATGCGGTGCGCTGCGGTAGTGCAACGCGACGGCAATACCCTTGTCCTCCAGCCGGGCCTGCGGGAACCGCGTCACGAAGCCCTGCATCGCCGCGCGCGCGCCGTCGAGCGCCTGCGTGTCGATCTCGAGGCGCTGCCAATCGCCGGCAGCGTCGCGCCTCTCGAGGCCGTGCAGCCCCGCGGCGGCGAATCGGCGCGGAGCGAACAGGCGATCGAGATTGTCGATCGTGCGGCCGCTGATCAGCGCCAGTCGGCCGCCGAGCGCGCGAGACACCTCGTCGAGCAGCCGGATCAACGCGTCGTCGCGATGCGTGGGCGACGGCGAATCGCTGAATTCGATCAGTGTCCCGTCGACGTCCAGGAACAGACACCAGTCCGGCGACGGCGCGGGTGGGGCGCTCGCTCTCATGTAAAAAACATAGCGCAGGATCCGGGAGATTCCAATGAAAAAATCGTCCCGGCGGCGCGACGCGGTGTCGCGGCACATCGCGCGCGGCACCGGGAACAGGAGTCCGCGCGGCCGGATTGATTTATCATGCCCATAACATTTCCTGGTGCCTTATCATCGTCCCGTGCGTCGCGATCCGAGTTCGCGACGCCGTCGCTCCGAGCCGCCTGTTAGAGCTGGCGCTCTCTCCACGCCCGACCAGGAGCCACGATGCTACGATCCATTCTGCTGCGTCTCGTCCTGCCCATCGCACTCGCTTCCTGCGTCGTGGCGTTCTTCGGCGTCCCGTACGTTGACAAGCTGCTCGCCGATTGGTTTCGCTCGGACGTGCAGATGCGGGCGCAATTGGTCATGAGTTCGATGCAGCAGCCGATCGCCCAGATGATCGCCTCCGGCGATCGGCCGAAGCTGCGGACCTATCTGTCGGAGATCACCAACGACAAGCGTCTGCTCGCGATCGCGATCTGCGGCACGGACGGACGTCCGATCGTGGAGACCGAGCTCACGCCGGTCACCGTGTCGTGCGCATCCGCGATCGATCCGCACGTCCCTGCGGAGCGGGTCGTTCACCTTCCCTCCGGCTCCGTCCAGATCTCACGCTTCGCGTTCGATCGGGCGAAGCCGCCGTACGACGTCCTGCTCGTGCACGATCTGTCATTCGTCGATCGCCGCCAGCGCACCGTTCGCGACTTCATCGTGGTGTTCGTCGGCATCACGGTGATCCTGCTCGCGTTGCTGATCGTGCTCGCGGCGTGGCTGCAATTGCGGCGCTGGGTCAACATGCTGATCGGTGACATCCGGGGACGCCGGTTCCTCGACGACGCCGAGTCACCGCGCTCGTCCGTGCCGATCCTCTCGCAGGTGCGCCAGGTGCTCGCGGAGATCGAGCAACAGCAGCGATTGGAAATCGACTTTCGGGAGAACTGGACCCCGAAGGCGCTGCGGCAGGTCGTCGAGAATCATCTCGACTCGGCCCAGGTGCTGATCGTGTCGAATCGCGAGCCCTACATTCACAACCACGGAGCGGATGGCCGGCCGATCGTCCAGGTTCCCGCGAGTGGCATGGTCACCGCGATGGAGCCGATCGTACGCGCCTGCGGGGGCGTATGGATCGCCCACGGGTCCGGATCGGCGGATCGCGAGGTGGTCGATCGTGACGATCACGTGCGCGCGCCGCCGGACAATCCGGAATACACGCTCCGACGGGTCTGGCTCACCGCCGAGGAGGAAGCGGGGTATTACTATGGATTCGCGAACGAGGGCGTCTGGCCGCTCTGCCACCTCGCGTACGTGCGCCCCGAGTTCCGCGCGAGCGACTGGCGCGCGTACCAGGAGGTCAACGAGAAATTCGCCGAGGCCTGCGCGTCGGAGGCGACGACCGACAGCCCGGTCGTGCTGATCCAGGATTTCCACTTCGCACTGCTCCCGCGCCTCGTGCGCAAGAAGGTTCCGAAGGCGACCATCGCGCTGTTCTGGCACATCCCGTGGCCGAATGCCGAGACGTTCGGCGTCTGCCCATGGAAGAGCGACATCCTCCTGCACATGCTGAGTGCGGACATCCTGGGATTCCACACCCGGTACCATTGCCAGAACTTCCTCGATACGGTCGACCGCTACATCGAATGCCAGATCGACCGCGAGCACATGACGGTGACACACCAGGGTCACGTGTGCCGTATCGCGCCGTATCCGATCTCGATCGAATGGCCGCCGCGCTGGCTGAAGTCGACGCCGGACGTCGCGACGTGCCGCGCGGAGGTACGCGAGCGTCACGGGATCGGCGCCAACGTGTTCCTCGGGCTCGGGGTCGAACGCTGGGACTTCACGAAGGGCATCGTCGAGCGCTTCCACGCGCTCGAAGTGCTGCTCGACCGGAATCCGCGGCATCGAGGACGGATCAGCCTGCTGCAGATCGCCGCGCCGTCGCGCGGACAGCTTCCGGCGTATCAGGCGCTACAGAAGCAGACGATCGCCGAGGTGGAGCGCATCAACGCGAAATTCGCCGAAGGGGGATGGCAGCCGATCGTGCTGATCGGCGAGCATCAGTCGCCGCAACGGGTGTTCGAGCTGTACCGTGCCGCGGACTTCTGCCTCGTGAACAGTCTCCACGACGGCATGAACCTGGTCGCGAAGGAATTCGTCGCCGCGCGGGAAGACGAGGACGGAGTGCTGATCCTGAGCACGTTCGCCGGGGCGTCGCGGGAACTGCCGGAGGCGCTGCTCGTGAATCCCTTCGACGTCACCGAGACCGCCGACGCGATCGAGGCGGCGCTGCGAATGGGTCGGGAGGAGCGCCGCGGGCGAATGCGGCTGATGCGCCGGACGGTGAAGGAGAACAACGTGTATCGGTGGGCGGGGCGCATGCTGATGGACCTCGCGCGCATCCGCCAGCGCCAGGGCTTGCCGTCGATCGCGCAGCGGCGCGCGGCCGACGCGGACGCCTAGGCGCGCGCGGAGAACGCTCGCATCCGCTCGGCCGCGGCCTCCAGCGTCTCGTCGCGCTTCGCAAGGCACAGCCTCAGCAGCGTCATCGGCGGCGGATCGGCATAGAACGGCGACAGCGGGATCGTCGCGATCTTCGCTTCCCGGATCAGCCGGTCCGCGAACGCGAGGTCCTCCTCGCGGCCGAGATCCCCGTAGTCGACGAGCTGGAAATAGGTCCCCGCCGCGGGCAGCACGCGAAACCCCGTGTCCCGCAAGCGCTCCGTCAGCAAGTCGCGCTTCGCCTCGAAGAACTCGCCGAGCCCGCGTACCGAGTCCGGATGCGCGCGCAGGTAGCGTGCGATCGCGTGCTGCAGCGGAGCCGTGATGCTGAACGCATTGAACTGGTGGATCTTGCGCAGTTCGCGCGTGAGATCGGCCGGCGCGACGCAATATCCGATCCGCCAGCCGGTTGCGTGCAACGTCTTGCCGAACGAGAACACCGCGAACGAGCGCTCCCGCAGCTCCGGGTGCGCGAGCACCGACGCATGCCGTCGTCCGTCGAACAGCACGTGCTCATAGACTTCGTCGGAGAGGACCGTGACCGGTCGGTCGCGAATCAGCGCCGCGAGCGCGTCGAGATCCTCCGAGCCGATCGCGGTGCAGCTCGGATTGTGGGGGCTGTTGAGGATCAGCAGCCGGGTACGCTCACCGAGTGCCCGCTCGACCTCGGACCAATCGTACGCGAAGCGCGGCGGCCTCAGCGGAATCCGCACGCAACGCCCGCCCGCGAGTCGGATCGCGGGCTCGTACGCGTCGTAGGCCGGATCGAACACGATCGCTTCGTCGCCGGCGCCGACCGTCGCCTGGATCGCGTCGTAGAGCGACTCGGTCGCGCCGCAGGTCACCGTGACCTCGGTCTCCGGATCGACGCCGACGCCGTAGCTCGCCGCGAGCTTGGCCGCGATCACCGCGCGCAACTCGACGACCCCTTCCATCGGCGCGTATTGATTGCGGCCTTCGTCGATCGCCTGCTGGACGTAACCCGCGAGTCGCGGATCGATCGGGTAATCGGGAAATCCCTGGCCGACGTTCAGCGCGCCCTCGTCGACCGCCCGGCGGGACATCACGGTGAAGATCGTCGTACCGACGTCCGGCAGCTTGCTGCGGAAGCGCATTCAGCGGTCTCGCTCGAGCCGTGCGAGGCCGCCGGCGAGCGACCGGACGGAATAGCCGCGGCCTCGAAGCGCCCGCGCGGCAGCGAGGCTGCGCTTGCCGGTTGCACATATGAGCACGTAAGCGACGTCGCGTGCCAGCGGTGCCTCCCCCGACAGGATCTGCGCGACGGGGCAGTGAATGCCGGCCGCCGGCCGCGCCGCGACTTCCTCGGCGCTGCGCACGTCGACGATCGCCCAGCCGCGCGCGACCGCCTCGTCGAGCGAGGCCAGTCTCACCTCGAGATCGGGGTCGTCGGCCTCGATCGCGCCGATTCGGCAACAGCGTGGGGCGTCGCAGGCATGATGCCGGGGTGCGCGCAAACTCAGCGTCGAGAATCGCTGGAAATCGAACAGCAGGACCTCGCCGCGCAGTTGCGTGCCGATGCCGAGCAGGATCTCGAGCGCGAGCATCGCCTGCATCGCGCCGAGCGCGCCCGGGACTGGGCCAAGCACGCCCGCCTCCGCGCAGTTCCCGACGACGCCGTCGGCGGTTGCCTCCGGCCACAGGCAGCGCAGGCAGGCGTGTCCGGGATCGGGCTTGTACACCTGGAGCTGTCCTTCGTACTGGTACACGCTCGCGAAAACCGCCGGCCGCGCGGCGAGCACGGCCGCGTCGTTCACGAGGAATTTGGTCCGAAAGTTATCGCTGCAATCGATCGTGAGATCGTGATCGGCGATCAGGTCGACCGCATTCGCAGGGCCGAGCCGCTCGGCCCGCGCCTCGACCCGCACCCGGGGGTTGAGCTTCGCGAGTGCCGCGGCCGCGAGCTCGACCTTGGTGCGACCCGCATCCTCGAGGCCGTACAGGGGTTGGCGATGGAGGTTGCTCGGATCGAGGGTGTCGTGGTCGATCACCGTGAGCGAACCGACACCGGCGCCCGCCAGGTACTGGAGTACGGGACTGCCGAGTCCGCCAGCGCCGACCACGAGCACGCGGCTGCGCTCGAGGAGTGCTTGCCCTGCGGGTCCGATCTCCTTCAGCGCAATTTGGCGGGAATAATCCGGCTCCATCGATCAGTCGTGCGTGTGCGGCCCGTGTGAGTGGGAATCGTGATCGTGTCGCGGCGCGGTCGCGCAACGTTCGCAATTGACCCAGCCGGAGTCGCCGTTGACGTAGTGTTCCTTCTTCCAGATCGGCACGCGATGCTTGACTTCGTCGATGATGTATCGGCACGCGTCGAAGGCCTCGCCGCGGTGGACCGCGCTCACGCCGACCCAGACCGCGAGATCGCCGATTGCCAGGTCGCCGATGCGGTGCACGCAGAGCGCGTGGCGTACCGGGTACCGCGCCATCGCTTGCGCGACGATCCGGTCGCCTTCCTTGACCGCGAGATCCACGAAGGCTTCGTATTCCAGCCGACGGACCGCGAGTCCCTCGTTATGGTCGCGTACCCAGCCCTCGAAGCTCACGTAGCCGCCGGCGGCCCCGTCCTGCAGTGCACGCCGCCCCGCGTCGGTATCGATCGGCGTCGACGAAAAGTGAAATCGTGTCATCCGCCCGCCACCGGTGGAATGAAGACGACGACGTCGTCGGATCGAAGGGCGCGCGTCCAATCGCTGAAGTCGCCATTCACTGCGACCTTCAGCTGCTCGGGCGTCAGCGTGAACGGGTGACGAGTGCCGAGTTCGCGGTACAGGTCCGCCGGCGTCTCCGCCGAGGTCTCGACGGTCTCGTCCGACCGTCCGGCCTGCTCGCGCAGCAGCGCGTAATATCGTATCTGGATCCGCATGGTCCCGCGTGGCGTCCGTGTATCGAATGCGGCGCGCGCCCGCGCATATTCCTCCGGCGTGTTCACGTTGTCGAGAGCGCGCTCGTCGATCGGGTCGAGGAGCGCGGCTGCGTGCGCGCCGAGGAACTTGCGTGGACATTGCCGACCCTGCGCGACCCACAGGGCGAGCGCGTCCGCCGAGCGAGGCTCCCAGATCGCGCACAGGGGTTCCGGCAAGCCGTCGTAAGCGCTGCGATACGCGGTCGCGAATCCGGCGGGATCTCGAGACCGAATCAGGTGCGCGATCGTCGCGTCCGACAGGAACGGCAAATCGCATGCCAGCACGAGCCAGGCCGACGCGGGGGCGCGAGCGAACGCCGACCGGATGCCGGCAACCGGGCCACCGTCCGGGAACGCGTCGACGATCAACGGATGGCGTGCGCGCACCGGATCCCCGGCCTGGTCGGGTCGCACCGAGACGAATACCTCGGCGACGTGCCGTCGCGCGAGCTCGACCACGCGATCGAGTTGACTCGCGCCGCCGTAGTCGAGCGCCGCCTTGTCGCGTCGCATGCGCGAACTTGCGCCGCCCGCGAGCACGAGGCCTTGCACAGGCGCCGGGGATCGTGTCACGCGGGCTCGATCCGATGGTCGCTCTTGCCGCCTTCCTTGGAGAGCAACCGCGTCTCGCCGATCACGATGTCGTGCGAGAGCGCCTTGCACATGTCGTACACGGTGAGCGCCGCGACGCTCGCGCCCGTCAGCGCCTCCATCTCGACCCCGGTCTTGTCGTGCACCGCGACCGTGCAACGGATCACCGCGACGTCGCCAATCAGTTCGATCGCGACCTTGCAGCTCTCGAGTCGTAGCGGATGGCAGAACGGGATCAGTTCGTGCGTCCGCTTGGCCCCCATCACACCCGCCACGATCGCAGTGTCGAACACCGGGCCTTTCGCCGAGCGCAGCTCGTTGCTGCGCAGCGCCTCGGCGACCACTGCCGGAAATGCCACACGGCTCTCGGCGACGGCGATCCGGTAGGTCACCTGCTTCTCGGAGACGTCGACCATCGTCGGGCGTCGCTGGTCGTCGATATGCGAGAACTTCGCTTCGGTCATCGCCGCTCGCCTCATCCGCCGATGTAATACATCTCGATCTTGCGATGCTCCGGACCGCTGCGGCGCAACTCCTCGCGCAATTCGCTGTAGCGGTCGGTGCGGTCGGACCAGGTGCCACGGATCAGTCGCAACAGCTCGTCATCGTCCGCACCGCTGCGCAGCGGGGTTCGCAAATCGAGTCCCTCCGTCGCGAACAAACAAGTATAGAACTTCCCTTCCGAGGAGAGGCGTGCGCGGCTGCACGCACCGCAAAATGGCTGGGACACGGACGAGATGAAGCCGATCTCACCGCCGCCGTCCTCGAAGGCCCAGCGCTTTGCGACCTCGCCGCGATAATTCTCCGTCAGCGGGCGGATCGGCCAGCGTGCGTTGACGCGCGCGACGATCTCGCGGGACGGTACGACCATCTCCGGACGCCAGGCGTTGCGATTGCCGACGTCCATGAATTCCACGAAACGCACGATCACCGGACGCCCCCGGAACCGTTCGATCAGGTCGAGCACGGTGTGATCGTTGACTCCGCGCTCGATGACCGCGTTGATCTTCACCGGCGTGAGGCCGACCGAGATCGCCGCCTCGATGCCCTCCAATACCTGATCGAGCGCGGCGAAGCCACCGCTCATCCGCGCGAAGATCTCCTTGTCCAGCGTGTCGAGACTCACGGTTACGCGCTTCAGCCCGTTCGCGAACAGATCCACCGCATGCTGGCCGAGCAGGACGCCGTTGGTCGTCAGCGCGATGTCGTCGACGCCCGGGATCGTCGACAGGTCGCCGATCAGGTCGGCGAGATTCGCTCGCAGCAAGGGCTCGCCTCCGGTCAGGCGGAGCTTGCGTACGCCGAGGCTCGCGAACAGCCGCGACAAACGCACGATCTCGTCGAACGACAAACGTTCCTGAGAACGGAGGAATCGGTAATGTTCGTGAAACGCGTCCTTCGGCATGCAGTAGGGACAGCGGAAGTTGCAGCGATCCATCACCGAGATGCGAAGATCGTGCAGCGGACGGCCGCGCCGGTCGACCGGCCCGCGATGACCCTGCAAGACGTGGAATTCGTTCACCATGACTCGCCAGATTACCAGCGATAGAGCCCGGTGACGAAGCCCTTCGGGTAGGTGTTCGGACCGGGAGGCAATTCGACGAAACCGTCGCTGCCGGTGAGGCTCAGGAAGTCGCCGGAACCGTTCGTCGGCCGAGGGTGTGCCCAGGCTCGTCCCCAGTCGTCGTACTCGACGGAGACGGGCAGGAATTGCGCGAGTGGGGGATTCACCGTGACCGGTGCGCCGAGCGGGAGGCGCTCGGGTGACGTTTCCGTCGTTCCCATCGCCGCGGAGATCGCCGGCACCACGTACCGGATCAGGCAGACCAGCGTCGAAACGGGATTGCCGGGGAGACCGAAAACCGCTTGTCCCCCGGGTCCGAGGCCAAACCACATCGGCATTCCCGGTCGCTGCGCGATCCGATGGAAGACCTCCTCGACGCCGAGACGCTTCAGTATCTTCGGTACGAGGTCGAATCGACCCATGGAGACGCCGCCGCTCAGGATCAGGACTTCGTGCGTGCGCATGTGCAGTGCGAGGCGTTCCATCAGTTTCGATTCGTCATCGCGGACGTGATCGTCCCCGACACGTGCGAAGCCGCGCTGGCGCAACGTCGCAAGGATCGCGTACGCATTCGACCGCCGTACCTGAAAATCGGCGATCGGTTCGCTGGGCTCGACCAACTCGTCGCCGGTGGAGACCACCACGATCGCGGGCTGATTGCTGACTCGAACCCGCGCCATTCCCGCGGAGGCGACCACCGCGACCTCAGGCGCGCGCAGTCGAGCGCCGGCGGCGAGAAGGAGCGATCCTTGCCGCCCGTCGCTGCCGCGTCGATGAACGTTGTTGTAAGGGGTCGTGACCGCCGCATCCTTCAATGTCGCAAAGCCGTCCGCGACGTCGATCAATTCCACGGGGACGACGCAGTCGCAACCCGCCGGCAGGATCGCGCCGGTCATGACTTCGATCGCGTGATCCTTGGCGACCAGGGTCATGCGCGGGGCTCCGGCTGCTTGAATCCCCTGAATTTTCAGGCGGCGTAGACCTCGGCGCCAGGTTTCGCCGTCGCCTGCGATACCGTCCATCGCCACGCGATCGAAGGGCGGCTGGTCGCGCTCCGCGTAGACGTTCTCACGAAGCGTCGCTCCGACACACTGCGTGAGCGGCAAGGATTCGATCGGCATGCATTGCATGCGCGACGCGATGGCGTCCGCGGCGTGCCGCGGGGTGATCAAGCCATTGTTCGACATGGCCAGGGGAGCGCGGCGGACGGAGTCCGCCGCGCTGGTCGATCAATGTTTCTGGTGCTTCGCGAGGTAGATCTTGAGCTGATCATTGAAGCGCCCGACGTTCGATTGCAGTTCATCGACGGCGCTGTTGTTCATCTTGACGTACATCGCCTGCTCGTCGAGGACCTTCTTCTTCTGGACGGGCGTCAGCTTCGAAGGATCCTTCGGCGTCAGCGCATCGCTCTTGAGCTTCAGGCAGTCCAGGTACTCGTTCATCTCGGTGTTATAGGCATCGTACTGATGCTTTGCCGCGATCATTTGCTTCATCGTTGCGGTAGCACCATCGGGCGTGGACGCGGGGGCGTGCGGATACACGCAGCTCGTGCCCGCGTGAGCGACCGAGCCGACGATCAATGATAGACAGACGGGAATCCAAGCCTTCATCGCGAACCCTCTAGTTATAGTCAAAGAGCCTCAAATGTTACGGCTTTATCGGCGGTACTGCTCATTTATTGTCCTCGTATTGTCCTCGCCAATATAACCCCCATAAAAACAAATACTTAATCGCCCGACCCGCTGGACCGCGCGGGGGCGCCGGTCGCGAGTCCGCTGCGCCTGCTACTGCCGGTGTTGTGACCCGGCGGACTTGGCTGGCAGAATGCGCGCTCCTCCATGCGCCCGTAGCTCAGCTGGATAGAGCACCTGGCTTCGAACCAGGTGGTCGGCGGTTCGAATCCGTCCGGGCGCGCCACCTAATTCTCACTAGATCAAGAAGTTAGATCGTCCTCCCTCAGCCTGTTCGGCGTCGAAGCCA
>JAGWPU010000144.1 GCA_028870355.1 Gammaproteobacteria bacterium
CGTGACCGCGAACTCGCGGAACAGGCGACCGACGACGTCCTGCATGAACAGCAGCGGGATCAGTACCGCGATCAGCGAGATCGTCAGCGAGATGATCGTGAAGCCGATCTGTCCGGCGCCGCGCAGGGCCGCCTCGCGGGCGCTCGCACCGGTCTCGAGGTATCGCGAGACGTTCTCGATCATCACGATCGCATCGTCGACGACGAAGCCGGTCGCGACGGTCAGCGCCATCAACGACAGGTTGTTCAGGCTGAATCCGGCGAGCTCCATCACCGCGAACGTCCCGATCAGCGACAGCGGGACCGACAGGCTCGGGATCAGCGTGGCTGGCAGGTCCCGGAGGAACCCGTAGATCACCAGAACGACGAGCACGACCGCGAGGATCATCTCGAATTGCACGTCGTGCACCGACGCTTCGATCGTCTTCGTCCGGTCGGTGAGCACGGCGACCTCGACGCCCGCCGGCATCGAGGCACGCAGCGACGGGAGGATCGCCTCGATCCGCCGCACGACGTCGACGACGTTCGCGGCCGGCTGACGCCTCACGTTCAGGATCAGCGCGCGCTCGGTGTTCATCCACCCGCCGAGCTGGGTGTTCTCGGCGCTGTCGACGAGCGTGGCGACGTCGCGCAGGCGCACGGCGGCACCGTTCCGGTACGCGATGATGATCTTGCCGTACGCCGCCGCATCCTCCAGTTGATCGTTCGTGTCGATCGTGTACGCGCGCGAGCGGCCGTCGATCGTTCCCTTCGGACCGTTCTGGTTCGCGACCGCGATCGTCGTGCGCAGGTCGTCGAGATTCAGCCCGCGCGCCGCGAGCGCGCGCGGGTTGACGATCACCCGGACCGCCGGCCGCTCGCCGCCGCCGATGCTGACGACGCCGACGCCGCGAAGCTGCGAGATCTTCTGGGCGATCCGCGTGTCGGCGAGGTCCTCGACCTCGGTCAGCGGCATCACCTTGGACGTGATCCCGAGCGTCAGGATCGGCGCATCCGCCGGATTGACCTTCACGTAGATCGGTGGCGCCGGCAGGTCCTGGGGCAGCAGCGCCTGCGCGGCCGCGAGGGCTGCCTGGACCTCCTGCTCGGCGACGTCGATCGACAGCGACAGGTCGAACTTCAGCGTGATCATCGAGGCGCCGGCCGAACTGGTCGAGTACATCTCGGTGAGGCCGGCCATCTGGCCGAGCTGCTTTTCGAGCGGCGAGGTGATCGCGGAGGTGACGACGTCGGGACTCGCGCCCGGATCGAAGGTCTGTACCTGGATCGTCGGGTACGCGACGTCCGGCAGCGCCGAGAGCGGCAGCACGCGGTAGGCGATCAACCCGAGCGCGAGGATCGCCGCCATCAGCAGCGTCGTCGCGACGGGGCGCTCGATGAACGGACGCGACGGATTCATCGGCGACGCGATCCGGATCCCCCGATCAGGACCCGGCGCCGCGCCATTGCACGGTCGCGCCGTCGCGCAATCGGTCCCCGCCTTCGGTCACGACGCGCATTCCGGGCACGAGACCCTGGGTGGCGACGACCTCGTGATCGGACGCGGGCCCGAGCACGATCGGACGCACCGACACCCGGCGATGCGCGTCGACGACGTAGACGAAGGTCCCCGGAACGCCCTTCGGCGCGCCGCGCTGCACCGCGGTGTCGGGAATCAGCACCTGTCCGTGCAGTACCTTCTCGAGGAGGCGCACGTTCACGAACTGGTTCGGGAACAGGCGTTCGTGCCGGTTGGCGAACGACGCCCGCAGCTTCACGGTCCCGGTCGCCGGATCGATCTGGTTGTCGACCGTGAGCAGCACGCCGGTCGCGAGACGGGTGTCGCCGCTGCGGTCGTACACGTCGACCTCGAGCTTGCGCCCGCCGTGCATCGCTTCCAGCACCCCGTCGACGTCGTCCTCGGGGATCGCGAAGATCGCCGAGATCGGGCGCATCTGCGTGATCACGACGATCCCGTTCGCATCGCCCGGCGTCACGTAGTTGCCGGCATCGACCTGCCGCAGGCCCACGCGGCCGGTGATCGGTGCGACGATGTGGGCGTAGTTCACGTTGAGTTCGGCGGTGCGCACCTGGGCACGGTCGCCCTCGACCGTGCCGATGGCTTGGTCGACGAGCGCCTTCTGCGTGTCGAGCTGCTGGCGCGAGACCGCGTTGCGGGTGATCAACGCGCGATAGCGCGCGAGATCGCGGCGCGCGTTCGCGAGCAGCGCGGCGTCCCGGTCGAGCGACGCCCGCGCGAGCGCGAGCGCCGCCTCGAACGGTCGCGGATCGACCTGCGCGAGGAACTCGCCGGTGTGCACCGTCTCGCCCTCGGCGAAGCCGATTCGCTCGAGTTCGCCGCTGACCTGGGGATGCACGGTCACGGTCGCGAACGGCGTGATGGTGCCGAGCGCCGGGATCCAGATCGGCACGTCGCCGCGCCGCACGGTCGCGACTTCCACCGGTACCGGGCCTTTCGGCCCCAGGGGTCCGCGACCGAACCGCGCAGCGCCGCCGCGCCAGCGGTGCACCGCGACGAGGATCAGCGCGAGCAGCAAGACGACGACGACCGGCCAGAGCCAGGGGCGCCGGCGGCGCGATGGCGGCGGAGGATCCGAACTCGGCGGGAGGGCTTGCGGTTCGGTCACCGCGAATTCCGGGGCGTACGCTGCGTGGTCATTTCGTGTGGGCTCGCGGCACGCGCGGTCCGGGCGCGACCGGCCGACACTTTAACCGAAATCGTCGCGCAGCCGCGCGCCGCTTCGTGTATTTTTGTCAAGGAACCGTGAACGCGCGCGCCCCGCGCCGCTCGCGGGAGACGGTGATGATCAGGCGCACTCTTCCAGCGATTTTGTTGCTCGCAGCCACGCTGACGATGCATCCGTCGGTGAGCCGCGCGGCGACGGCCGTGCGGCGCGACGCGGCGGTGCGCCGACTGTTCCTCGCGGCGATGGACCGGGTCGAATACGGCGCCCCCGACGCGCCGGACCCGCCGGCGCTCGCCCGCTACCCACTCTACGAGTACCTGGTCGCCGCGCGCCTGCAGCGCGACCTCGCGGCCGCGCCGGGGCGGGCGACGGATGCGCGGATCTCGAGGTTCCTCGACGCGCATGCGCACGAACCGGTCACCTACGCGCTGCGGCGGGATTGGCTGCTGAGCCTCGCGGCGCGCGGCCGATGGCGAACGTTCCTGCCGCTCGCCGCGTCGTCGGCGGACCCGCGGGTCGCCTGCGATCGGCTCGCCGGACGAATCGCGTCCGGCGTCGATCCGGTCGATCTGCCCGCGCAGGCGATCGCCCGCTGGCTCGACCCCCGCGCGCAACCCCCGGAATGCGATCCGGTGATCGCATGGCTGCAGCGCCGCGGGTTCCTGACCGAGGATTTGCGCGAACAACGCGTGCGGGCAGCGCTCGAGGCCGGGGATCCGCGCCTCGCGCTGCAATTTGCCGAGCGTTTGCCCGCCGGGCGTGCCGCGCCGCTTCGCCTGTGGGCCCGATTGCTCGAAACGCCGCGACCGGTGCTCGAATCGCTCGCCGCCGACCCGCGCCGCGACGCGCCGGCCGCCGCGATCGCCGCCGGCTTCGACCTGCTGTCGCGACGCGACGGACGCGCGGCGATGGCGCTGCTGCCGCGGCTCCTCGCGCGACCCGGCCTGCCGCCGGCGGTGCGGACGCGCC
>JAGWPU010000145.1 GCA_028870355.1 Gammaproteobacteria bacterium
CGTCGACCACGAGCAGCGCGCCCTCGCAGGCGGCGAGCGAGCGCGACACCTCGTAGGAGAAATCGACGTGGCCCGGGGTGTCGATGAAATTGAGCTGGTAGGTCTCGCCGCTCGCCGACTGGAACGCGAGCGTGACGCTCTGCGCCTTGATCGTGATCCCGCGCTCGCGCTCGAGGTCCATCGAGTCGAGGACCTGGTCCTGCATCTCGCGGTCGTCGAGGCCGCCGCAGACCTGGATGAAGCGATCCGCGAGCGTCGACTTGCCGTGATCGACGTGCGCAATGATCGAGAAATTACGGATGTGCTTCATCGCAACCGGGTTTGGCAAAACCCGGGATTATACCGGTCATCGATCCGGTGCGAGCGCTTTGTGCACCTCGTCGACGTCGAGGCGGCCGAAGCACACGAACTCGTCGTCGTACAGCAGCACCGGGATCTTGAGGCCGTAGCGCTCGCGGGTCCTCGGATCCGCGTCGACGTCGCGGATCTCGACCGGGACGCCGGCGGCGACCGGGAGCCTCGCGAGCGCCTCCTGCATCTCCTCGCACAGGTGGCACCCGGCACGGGAATACAGGATGAAGCGTCCGGTCGCGGTCATCGGCGCCCGGCCTCAACGATGCAGTGCGGTCGGCAGCGCATCGCCGTCGACCGCACGCACCGAGTGCGCGATGAACTCGACCGTCTTCGCGGGCACCTCGCCGACCGCGGTCACCTGGTGTCCCTCGACCACGGTCGAGAACACGAACCCCGAATCGAAGCGCGCGAGTCCGTGCATCGGCGCCTCGGCCGGGGTCGCGGCCGCGCTGCTCGGCGCCGTGCGTGGCCGCGGCTCGACGAACAGCGACACGGTCGCGAGCCCGTCCGAGTAGACCAGGTGCTCGGCCGGCCGGTGGGCCGCGCCGATCGTCTGGGCCGCGGCGACGGTGAGCCGGAATCCCGGCGGGAGCGCCGCGGGACGCAGCGCCGCGGCGCCCGCGGTGGTCTGCCCGACCGGCCGCTGCACGATCCAGCGGACCCCGGTCGTCGGCACCTTCGCCTCGAGCTCGCGGTCGGGGATCGTCGCAGGCATCGTGAGCGACGCGAACAGGATCTGCTCGAGCACGCGCCCGCCCGCGTCGCGCAGCTCGGTCTTCAGCGGCATCGCCGAGCGGCGGTCGATCCACAGCCGGTAACCGAAGCGGAACTGATCCTTCGGATCGACCGCGATCACCTTCACCTGATGGCCGAGCAGGCGCTCGTCGGGCAGCTCGCGGATCCGGTAGAACTGGTCGACGCCGGGCCCGAACTTCGGCAGCGCGCCGAGGAACGGCGTACCGCTCGGACGGGTCGCGACCAGCACCGTGTGCCGGTCGGGGAAGTAACAGACCAGCCGGCCATCGCTGTGGCGCACGTACTCGCGCCCCGCGCCGTCGAGCGATTCCAGACGCTCGGTGATGCGGCCGTCGCGGTCACGGTGCACGATGCGCATCGTCTCGACGCGCCGGCCGCTCACGTGAAAGAAGGTACCGACGTAATTGCGGGTCTTCAGCGCATGGGTCATGCGTTCGAGCCACGCGCGCGCATCGCGCGCGCCGGCGGCGGACCCCGGGTCGGCGGCGTGCGTCGGGGTCGTGAGCAGCACCCCGCCGATCGCGGCCGCGTACAGGATCCGCGCCGTGCCGAGCGCGACCGACCCCGCGCCGATCATGGGCCGCCGGGCAGACTCGCAGCGCCGCTCGCCGGACCCGGCGAGGCGATCGACGGCGCGCTCGCGGCGGCCGATGCCTCGGGGGCGGCCGATGCCTCGGGGGCGTTCGCGGCCCTCGCCGGCCCGAGGCGCGGACCGGGCTCGGCGATCAGCCCCGACAGGAGCCCCCGCTGGCCGAGGAACGAGGTGTACTCGCTGTGCGCGAACACGTAATTCGTGAGCCGCGCGGGCGGCAGCGCCGCCGGCGTCTCGGTGAGGCTCGTCGGCACCGTGTAGGAGAGCGCGTTCGAATCGGACTTCGCGGCGAGCATCGCTCCGCCCGTCGCCGGGGTGTTCGGCGCGGCGATCGGCACCGCCGGCCCGGCCGCGACCGTCGCCGCGGTCAGGGTCGGCGTGTCGGCCCGCCGCTGCAGTGCAAAAACCGCGACCACCGCGACCCCGGCCGCGATCGCACCGCTCGCCGCGTGCCGCCAGAAGCGCGCCGACAGCGGCCGGCGCACGCGCGCCCCGCCGGTATGCAGCGCTTCGGCCTCGATCGCGACCTCCACCCGCGCGGCGATCCCCCGCGACATCGGGCGCGCAGCGCCCGCGCCGCGACAGGCCTCGCCGATCAGCGCGCAGCGCCCGAAGTACGCCCGCAACTCGGCGTCCCGCGCGAGACGCTTCAGCAACAAGTCGGTTTCCGCGGGCGGCAGCTCGCCGTCGAGAAACGCCGAAATCTGTTCACGGATCGGTTCGCTCATGGCTCCTCGGGGCGGCCTAGGCCGGCATCGAAAATCGGTCGCAGCTTCTTGTCGATCGCTTCACGGGCCCGGAAGATCCGTGAGCGCACGGTCCCGACCGGGCAATCCATCGTTTGCGCGATGTCCTCGTAACTCAGGCCCTCGAGCTCGCGCAGCACGATCGCGGTGCGCAGATCCTCGGGCAGGTTCTCGATCGCCTTGTTCACCGTCTCGCGGATCTCGTCGGTGAGCAGCAGCGCTTCGGGCGTCTCGGACTCGGCGAGCCGTGCGTTCATGTCGTACTGCTCCGGGTCCTGCAGATCGAGGTCGTAATCCATCGGCCGGCGCTTCGAGGCCACCAGCGCGTTCTTCGCGGTGTTGATCGCGATCCGGTACAGCCAGGTGTAGAACGCGCTGTCGCCGCGGAACGAGGGCAAGGCCCGGTACGCCTTCACGAACGCCTCCTGCGCGATGTCCTCGGCCTCGGTGGTGTCGTGCACATAACGCATGATCAGCTTCAGCACCTTGTGCTGGTACCGCAACACCAGCAGATCGAACGCCGCCCGTTCGCCGCGCTGTACCCGCCGGACCAGCTCGAGGTCGCTCGCTTCGACCGTCATTCCCGACCCCGAACCGGCGGGCGCAGACGCCAGCCTGTCGCAATAGACCGACGGTCCGGAGATAAGTTCGCACTTCTTTGCAATCGGCCGGCGCTCGCCGCTCGAAAGGTGATCTGGCGCATGTTCCGGGGATTCTATCAGTCGGTGCCGGCGCCGGCCGCGGACTGCGCGACCCGCGCCGCGGCGCCCGCGAGGATCCGGTCGACGAGCGCCGCGAGATCGGCCGCGGCCGGCCGCACGCCGCCGAGGCAGTACGCGAGGATCGTCGGGTCCGGTGCCTCGAGCAGCCGCCGGAACGCCGCCTGCTCCGCCGCCGGCGCGGACTCGAACTCGGCGTCGAGGTAGCCGCGCAGCAGCTCGTCGATCTCGCGCGTCCCGCGCCGGCAACGCCAGCGCAGGCGGCCGAGCTCGCGCGGGTCGATCACGGCCATCGAGGGGTCGTCAGAGACGCCGGCGAACCAGCATCTGCTTGAGCTCACCGATCGCCTGCGCGGGATTCAGGTCCTTCGGACAGGCTTCCGTGCAATTCATGATCGTGTGGCAGCGATACAGCCGGAACGGATCCTCGAGCTCATCGAGACGCTCCCCGGTCGCCTCGTCGCGACTGTCGACGATCCAGCGATACGCGGCGAGCAGGGCCGCGGGACCGAGGTAGCGGTCGCTGTTCCACCAGTAACTCGGGCAGCTCGTCGAGCAGCACGCGCACAGGATGCACGCGGACGGCCGGTCGACCTTCTGCTGCTCCTCTTTCGACTGCGGCCGCTCCCGATCGGGCGGCGCCGGCGTGCGCGTCTGCAGCCAGGGCTTGATCGATGCGTATTGCGCGTAGAAGTCGGTGAGGTCCGGTACCAGGTCCTTCACGACGGGGCGGTGCGGCAGCGGCGAGATCCGCACGTCCCCGTCGATGTCCTCGCAGGCACTGATGCACGCGAGCCCGTTGTGCCCGTCGATGTTCATCGCGCAGGACCCGCAGATCCCCTCGCGGCAGGAGCGGCGGAACGTCAGGGTGGGGTCGATCTCGTTCTTTATCTTGATCAGCGCATCGAGCACCATCGGCCCGCAGGCGTCCATGTCGAGCTCGTAGGTGTCGATCCGCGGGTTCTCGCCGGAATCCGGGTCGTACCGGTAGATCCGGAACCGCCGGACGTGCTTCGCGCCGTCCGGCGCCTTGAAGACGCGCCCGTGCTTGTTCACCTTGGAATTCGCGGGCAGCTTGAACTCGGCCATCGATCCGTCTCCTCAATACGTCCGCGCCTTCGGCGGAATCGGCTCGACCTCGTCGGTGAGCGTGTTCAGGTGCACCGCGCGGTAGTCGATCCGCGTGCCGCCCTGCGCATCGACCCAGCACAGCGTGTGCTTGAGCCAGTGTTCGTCGTCGCGCGCCGGGAAGTCCTCGCGCGCGTGCGCGCCGCGGCTCTCGGTGCGGTTCGCCGCCGAATGCATCGTCGCGACCGCCTGGCGGAGCAGGTTGTCGAGCTCGAGCGTCTCGACGAGATCGGAGTTCCAGATCAGCGAGCGGTCGCTCACCTTGACCTCGGCGAACGAGTCGAAGACCTCCGCGAGGTGGCGCTTGCCGTCCTCGAGCGTCTCGCCGGTGCGGAACACCGCGGCGTCGCGCTGCATCGTCTTCTGCAGCGCGAGCCGGATCGACGCGGTCGGCCGCGGGCCGTTCGCGTTGCGCAGCCGGTCGAGCCGCGCGATCGCCGCGTCGGTCGAGTCCGCGCGCAGCGACCGGTGCGCCGCGTTCGGCTTCAGCACGCTGCGGCAGCGCTTCGCGGCCGCGCGGCCGAACACGACCAGGTCCAGGAGCGAGTTCGAGCCCAGCCGGTTCGCGCCGTGCACCGACACGCAGGCGGCCTCGCCGACCGCCATCAGGCCGGGCACCACGTCCTCGCCGCCGCCCGCGGCCGTGCGCACGACCTCGCCGTCGACGTTGCACGGGATCCCGCCCATGTTGTAGTGCACCGTCGGCAGCACCGGGATCGGCTCCCGGTTCACGTCGACCCCGGCGAAGATCCGCGCGGTCTCGGCGATCCCGGGCAGGCGCTCCTGGATCACCTCGGGCCCGAGGTGCTCGAGGTGCAGATGGATGTGATCCTTGTGCGGACCGACGCCGCGCCCTTCGCGGATCTCGATCGTCATCGACCGGCTGACGACGTCGCGCGAGGCGAGGTCCTTCGCGTTCGGCGCGTAGCGCTCCATGAAGCGCTCGCCCGCCGCGTTGGTGAGATAGCCGCCCTCGCCGCGCGAGCCTTCGGTGATCAGACAGCCCGCGCCGTAGATCCCGGTCGGGTGGAACTGCACGAACTCCATGTCCTGCAGCGGCAGTCCCGCGCGCAGCACCATCCCGCCGCCGTCGCCGGTGCAGGTGTGGGCCGAGGTGCACGAGAACCACGCGCGGCCGTAGCCGCCGGTCGCGAGGATCACGCGGTGCGCGCGGAAGCGGTGCAGCCGGCCCTCGGCCATGTCGAGCGCGAGCACGCCGCGACACTCGCCGTCCTCCATGATCAGGTCGAGCGCGAAGTACTCGACGAAGAACGTCGCCGAGTGCTTCAGCGACTGCTGGTACAGCGTGTGCAGCATCGCGTGGCCGGTGCGGTCCGCGGCCGCGCAGGTGCGCTGCGCGATGCCCTTGCCGTAGCGGGTCGTCATCCCGCCGAACGGGCGCTGGTAGATCCGCCCGTCCTCGGTCCGCGAGAACGGCACGCCGTAGTGCTCGAGCTCGATCACCGCGGCCGGCGCCTCCTTGCACATGAACTCGATCGCGTCCTGATCGCCGAGCCAGTCCGAGCCCTTCACGGTGTCGTACATGTGCCAGCGCCAGTCGTCCTCGCCCATGTTGCCGA
>JAGWPU010000146.1 GCA_028870355.1 Gammaproteobacteria bacterium
GCGCGTGGCCCCGAACGCGGCGGCGTCGCCGTCGCCCGGCGCAGCGTGGTGCGCGAGCGCGGCTCGACGGTCGATCACCGGCACCGACGCGAGCGGCACGACCAGCGCGAGCGCGATCGCGTCGACGTCGTCGGCGAGCGCCCGCGTCACCTCCTCGAGCGATGGCAGGACGGCGGCCTGTGGCGGCGCGCGCAGGCTCTCCCAGTCCGCGTCGCCGGCGAGCGCCGCCTCGTAGGCGTCGATCAGCGCGATCATCGCGCCGACCCACCGCGGACTGCGTCGGCCGCCGAAGATGATCTGACGGGCATTCTGCAGCGCATCGATCATCGCCGCATGCCGCTCGATCACCGCCGCGAGCGCGCCGTGCGGGTCGCGCGCCGGATCGAACGACGCCGCCCGCGCCCGCAGGTACGCCGAGAACGCGATCAGCGCCTCGTTCAACGCCATCCGTCGCTCCTGATCGAGCGTGACCGCCGTGATCGCGAGCGCGATCAGCGCATACGCGGCGCCACCGGCGAGGATGAGCCCGGTCCTCTGCACCGCGACCGCCGCGGTCGCGTTCGGCAGCGCGAGTCCGATCACGAGCGACAGCACCCCGGAAATCGCGAGCGTGACCGCGGTCCGGCCGAACGCGGTCGCGAGCGCGAGCGTGACCGAGGTCGCCGCGACGACCGCCGCCATCGCGATCGGCGTCGCGCTCGCGAGCCCCCCGAGCAGCGCGACCGCGGTGGTCCCCGCGAGCGCGGCGCCCATCATCCGCGCCTTGCTCGGGAGCGTCGCGGGCAGGTCGACGATGCTGACGCACATCGCGCCGACCGACGCGAGCACCGCGGCATCGGTCCCGCGCCACCAATCGGCACCGAACGCGACCGCGGCGAGTGCCGCGGACACCGCGAGCCCGTTCTGCACGTGATGCCGCAGGAGCGTGCGCGCGGCGTCGCGCTGCCACGTCGCCGACGCCGCGCGTTGCGTCCCGCTCACCTGCGCTCAGCCCCGCTCGGCCCCGCTCGCCGGGCCGAGATCGAGCTCGCGCAACGCGCCGGCGAGCGCATCCACGTCGGCGACGGTCACGTTCAGGCTCAACGAGATCCGCAGGCGCGCGGTCCCCTCCGGCACCGTCGGCGGGCGGATCGCGCGCACGTCGAACCCGCGCTCGCCGAGCGCCGCCGCGAGGCGCACCGCGGCGCCGTCCGCGCCGACGATCAGCGGCAGGATCTGCGTGCCCGCGGGAGCGGCGCCGGGCAGCGCGCCGAGCCGCGCCTCGGCGTGCGCAACGAGCGCTCGGAGTCGCTCCCGGCGCTCGGGTTCCTCGCGCAGGATCGCGAGCGCTTCGCGCAGCGCGGCCGCGACGATCGGCGGCGGCGCGGTCGCGAACACGAAGGGGCGCGCGCGATTCACGAGGAACTCGACGAGCAGCCGCGGCGCGTTCACCCACGCGCCGCCGACCCCCAAGGCCTTGCCGCCGGTGTGCAGCGCGATCACGTTCTCGCGACCCTCGAGCGCGCTCGCGAGCCCGCGTCCGTCCGGGCCGAACACGCCGGTCGCGTGCGCCTCGTCGACGACCAGGAAGCCCGCCTGCGCGTCCGCGAGCACGCCGAACTCGTCGAGCGGCGCGCGATCGCCGTCCATCGAGTACAGGGTCTCGACCGCGATCCAGGCGCGCCCCCGGCCGCCGCGCGCGCGCCACTCGGCGATCTTGCGCTGCGCGTCCTCGGGATCGTTGTGCCGGAACGCGGCCCGCTCGGCGCGGCCGAGGCGCAATCCGTCGTGCACGCTCGCATGCACCCACTCGTCGTGCACCACCAGATCGTCGCGCTGCGGCAGCGTCGCGAACAGCCCGACGTTCGCGGCATACCCCGAGCCGAACAGGAGACTGCGCTCCGCGCCGAAGAACGCGGCCGCCTCCGCCTCCAGGCGCTCGTGCTCCGGATGGTTCCCGCGCAGCAGCCGCGAGCCACCCGCGCCGACCGGCACGCCGCGCTCGAGCGCCGCTTCGACCGCCGCGCGCAGCCGCGCGCTCGCCGCGAGCCCGAGGTAGTCGTTCGAGGTGAAGTCGAGACCGGCGGCGGGTCGCCGCTCGCGCAGTCGTTCGCGCGAGGCGAGCGATTCGAGCTGCGCCGCGTAGGCCGCGAGCCGGTTCATCGCAGCGGTGCGCAGTGCCGCTCGAGCCACTCCCGATCCGCGCCGTCCAGCAGCGGGCCGACCTCGCGCCGGACGGTCTCGTGGTAGCGGTCGAGCCAGTCACGCTCGGCCGGATCGAGCGCGTCCGGATCGAACGTCCGCCGGTCGAACGGACACCGCGTCAACGCCTCGAAACGCAGGAAGTCGCCGAACTCGCCGTGCCCGCCGTCGACGACGACCACGAGGTTCTCGTGGCGGATCCCATGGCGCCCGGGTCGGTACAGGCCGGGCTCGATCGAGCTGATCATCCCCGGCTCGAGCGCGACCAGTGCGCCGCCCGGAGTCGGCGGCCGGATCCCGTGCGGACCCTCGTGCACGTTCAGGAAGTACCCGACCCCGTGCCCGGTGCCATGCCCGTAGTCCAGGCCCTCCGCCCACAGCGGCGCACGCGCGAGGGCATCGAGCTGCGGCCCGCTCGCCCCCTTCGGAAAGCGCGCGCGGGACAGGGCGATCATCCCCTTGAGCACGAGCGTCGAGTCGCGACGCTGCTCCGGGCTGATCGCGCCGAGCGCGAGCACGCGGGTCACGTCGGTCGTTCCGCCGAGATACTGCCCGCCCGAGTCGACCAGCAGCAAGCCTTCGGCGCGCAGGACGCGGTGCGATTCCGGCGTCGCGCGATAGTGCGGCAATGCGCCGTTCGCCTCGTACCCGGCGATCGTCGCGAAGCTCTCCCCGACCCAGCCCGGCTGGCGCGAGCGCTCTTCGCGCAGCAGCGCGTCGACCGTGAGCTCGGTCGTCGGCCGGCCGTCCGCGAGCGCACGCTCGAGCCGATGGAACGCGCGCGCGAGCGCCGCGCCGTCGACCCGCATCGTCTCGCGGATCCGCTCGATCTCCGCGGCCGTCTTCACCGCCTTGAACGCCGTGGTCGGGTTCGCCGCCTCGATCCGGCGGACCGCGTCCGGGATCGCGCGCGCAACCGCGCTCGCGGTGCGCGCCGGATCGTACAGGAGCGCCGCCTGCGGCCCGAGCGCGCCGAGCGCGCCGGTGATCGATCCGTAGTCGGCGAGCGCGACCCCGTCCGCGGCGAGTCCCGCGCCGGGCGCGCCCGCGAGTTTCGCGGCGTCGACGAACAAGGTCGTGCGCCCCTCGCGCTCGACGAGCAGGTGCGCGAGGAACACCGGATTGCACTCGACGTCGGCGCCGCGCAGGTTCAGCAGCCACGCGACGTCATCGAGGCTCGAGATCAGGTGATGGGTCGCGCCGAGCCCGCGCATCGCCTCGCGCACGCGGTCGAGCTTCTCGCGTCGCGAGACGCAGGCGTACGCGATCGCGTGCTCGACGATCGGCGCGGTCGGCAGCGCCGGTCGATCGGCCCAGATCGCGGCGACCAGGTCGAGATCCTGGCGCAGCGTCGCGCCGCGCTCCGCGAGCACGCGCTCGATCTGCCGCTGCGCGCCGACCGTGATGCTGTCCCCCGCGACCGCGAGCGCCTCGCCCGCGCGCAGGTTCTCCCGCACCCAGTCGAGGTATTCCGGATTGCTCTGCACGCGCAACCGGCACAGTGCGACCCCGCTGCCCGCGAGCTCCTGTTCGGCCTGCGAGAAATAGCGCGAATCGGTCCACAGGCCCGCGAAGTCACGGCCCACCAGCAAGGTGCCGGCGGAACCGGTGAAACCGGACAGCCACGCGCGCCCGCGCCAGTGATCGGGCAGGTACTCGGACGAATGCGGGTCGGCGGTCGGGACGAGCACCGCGGCGACGCCGTGCGCTCGCATCTGCTCGCGCAGCGCCGCGAGCCGGGCGGGGATCGGGTGAGTCATCCGCGCATGCTAGCAGGCGCGGGCGGTTCCTGAATACGCGATCCGATGGGGCCGGCCGGCGGCCGTCCAGCGGATTGACGCCACCGTGATTTCCCCGAATCATCCGACGGTCGCGGCGAACCGCTCGAGTCGAGGGGTGTCGGGGTGAATCGAGACGCGAGTGGTTCCGCCTCCACGGGCGCTTCGGTGCAGGCGGACGCTTCGGTGCAGGCGGACGCTTCGGTCCACGCGAACGCCGGTCGCGGCGCGACGGCCTCGCTCTCGCTCGCCGCGCTCGGGGTCGTGTACGGCGACATCGGCACCAGCCCGATCTACGCGCTGCGCGAATGCTTTTTCGGGACGAACGCGGTGCCGCCGACGCCGGTCGACGTGCTCGGCGTGCTCTCCCTGGTCATTTGGGCGCTGGTCGTGGTCGTCGCGGTCAAGTATCTGCTGTTCGTGATGCGCAACGACAACGATGGCGAGGGCGGCATCATCGCGCTGGTCGCGTTGCTGAATCCGTGGCGGGCGAAACGCCGGTCGACGCTGCGCGTCTTGCTGCTGCTCGGCCTGTTCGGCGGCGCGCTGCTCTATGGCGACGGCACCATCACGCCGGCGATCTCGGTGCTGTCGGCGGTCGAGGGACTCAAGGTCGCGACGACTCGCTTCGAGCCCTACGTGCTGCCGATCACGATCTCGATCCTCGTCGCCCTCTTTTCGATCCAGAAACGCGGCACCGGTCGGATCGGACGGGTGTTCGGCCCCGTACTCGCACTGTGGTTTCTCGGGATCGCCGGACTCGGCGTTCGCGGGATCGTGATGCACTGGCAGGTGCTCGCCGCGCTCGACCCGTATTACGCGCTGCGCTTCTTCGCGACGCACGGGCCGCGAGCGTACCCCGTCCTCGGCTCCGTATTCCTCGCCGTGACCGGGGCCGAGGCCTTGTACGCGGACATGGGGCACTTCGGACGACGACCGATACGCGTCGCGTGGTTCGCGCTGGTGATGCCGGCGCTGCTGCTGAATTACCTCGGCCAAGGCGCGCTGCTGCTCGCGACCGGCGGCCGGGTTCGCCAACCCTTCTACGAGCTCGCGCCGACCGCCCTGCTCTACCCCCTGGTCGCGCTCGCGACCGCCGCGACGATCATCGCGTCGCAGGCGGTGATCTCCGGCGCGTTCTCTCTGACGCGCCAGCTGGTCACGCTCGGGCAGCTGCCTCGCGTCGTCGTGGTGCAGACCTCGCCGGAAGAGCGCGGACAGATCTATATTCCCAGCGTGAACTGGCTCCTCATGATCGCGACGATCGGCCTGGTGCTCGGCTTCCGATCGTCCGACGCACTCGCCGCCGCCTACGGGATCGCGGTCGCCGGCACGATGGTGATCACCACGACGATCGCCTATTTCGTCGCTCGCCGCTTCCGCTGGAATCGCTTGCTCGCCGCGGCGATGTGCGCCGCGTTCCTCGTCGTCGATCTCGCGTTCTTCGGCGCGAACCTCTACAAGGTCATGGACGGTGGCTGGTACCCCATCGGGGTCGCGCTCGGCGTGTTCACGGTGATGACGACCTGGGTCCGCGGCCGCCAGCTGTTGGGCGGCCAGCTCGAGGACCGCAGCGAATCGATCCCGGTGTTCGTCGCGCGGATCGCGCGCGAGCGTCCCTACCGAATCCCGGGGACGGCCGTGTTCCCAACCGCGAGCGCGGAGGTGCCGCCGCGGCTTCTGCACCACCTGGAACGACACCGGGTCCTGAACGAACGCGTGGTGTTCCTGACCGTGCGCACGCTCGACGAGCCGTGGATCGCGAAGGCCGACCGACTTGAGCTGAGCTGCGTCGCGCCGGACATCTACCGCATCGTGGTGCGCTACGGCTTCATGCAGGATCCCGACGTGCCCGCCGCGCTGCGCCAAGCGCAGACGCTCGGACTCGACTTCGGCGGCGCTGCGATCACCTATTACGTCGGCCGCGAAACGCTGATTCCGTCGGGTGCGGTTCGGGGCATGCCGCTGTGGCGCGAGCATCTGTTCGCGTTCCTGTCGAGAAACGCGACGCGCGCGACGGCCTTCTACCGTCTGCCGCCGGAGGACGTGGTCGAACTCGGCTTCCAGGTCGAAATCTGAAGGCGCTCCGGTACGGCGGATCGCCGAGTCACGCGCCGGAACCGGCCGGCACCCGGCCGCCGGGGTGCGGGATCACGTCGTGGGCACGCACGAGATAGCGGCGGGCGACGTCGAGATAGCCGTCGTAGACGAGACCGCCGTTCTCGGCGATCAGCCGGTCGCGGTGCCGGCGATAGCGGCGGTTGTAGCGATACCAGGGGATCGCGGGCCGCTCGTGGTGCAGCGCATGGAGGTTATTGAACAGGAACAGCGGCCCGAGGATCCACGAGCGCTCGACGATCGCGACGCGCTCGCGCACCCGCGGATTCGCGCGATGTTCGGCGAACGAGCGGATCAGCAGGATCCCGTTCGCCGGAATCACCATCGTCGCCGCGTACACCCAGAGCGGGATCCCGCAGACGACGGTCAGCCACGCGACGACCGGCACGCACCACAGGAGGTGCTCGAGCCACGCCCGCCGGCGCCTCGCGTCGCCGCGGGCGATCCGGCGCGCCTCGTCGCGCCAGAACGCGCCGATCCGCCAGAACGACCCGAGGAGCACCCGGCCGAGCAGCGTCTGCTGCGCCCACAGCAACGCACGGGTCCCGCGGCCCGCGCGCGCCCAGGCATCGGGCGTCAGGTAGTACGACTCCGGATCGTCGAGCGGGTCGGTGAGCCGCTCGTCCCGGTGGTGCGCGAGGTGCGTCTCCCGATAGATCGGGAACGGCAGCCACAGCGACAGCGGCCAGATCGCGAGCAGGCGGTTGAGCGTCGCCCGACGGGTCGGGTGGCCGTGCAGGATCTCGTGCTGCAACGAACTGTGCAGGATCAGCGCGAGCGCCACCGCGGGCGCATCGAGCGCGAGCGGCGCACGCCGGTACGCGAGCGTGGCGGCGATCCAGCCCCCGTACACCGCCGCGGCCAGCACGAGCGTCGGCCATTCGATCGCCGCGACCTGCTCGTCCGCCGCGACCGGCCCGTCGCGCACCGCCGATGCCTCGTCCGTCGACCCCGCCGGATCCGTCACGATCGCGCCCCCCGATTCCCGCGCCGTCTCGATCTCATTGTAACGCGCGGGTCAGTCGATCCGGATCGTTCGGCACACGCGCCGTTCGACGGCCCGAAGTCCTTCGTAGAGCAGGATCGCGATCAACCCGGTCGCGAGCCCTCCCTGGAGCACGAACGCCGCGTTGTTCGACGACAGTCCGGCGATGATGACCTCGCCGAGGCCCTTCGCGGCGACGGTCGATCCGATCGTCGCCGTGCCGACGTCGATCACGACCGACAGACGCACGCCCTCGAGGATCATCGGCAACGCGAGCGGCAACTCCACCGACCACAGGCGCTGCCGCGGGCTCATCCCCATCCCGTCCGCCGCGGCCCGCAGGGCCTGCGGGCAGGCCTCGAGGCCCGCGATCGTGTTCTCGAAGATCGGCAGCAGGCCGTACGCGAACAGCGCGATCAAGGTCGGCTCCTCGCCGAAGCCGACCAGCGGCACCGCGAGCGCGAGCACCGCGACCGGCGGAAACGTCTGCCCGAAGTTCACGATCGTCCGCGACGGGGCGAGCCACTCGGTCCAGCCCTCACGCGTGACCAGGATCCCGAGCCCGATCGCGACGACCGTGCTCGCGGCCGCGGCCACGCACACGATCGCGACGTGCGCGAGCGCGAGCGCCAGCAGATTGCCCTGGTCGTAGATCGCCGGCGCCCCGTACGCGGCGAGCGGCGCGAACAACGGCGCGAACCGTTGCGGCGCCACGAGGAACGCCGCGAGCAGCGCGAGCGCAAGCAGCGGCCACCACGCGAGCGCGCGCCGCATCAGCGCGGCCGCCCGTGCGCGAGGATCGCCTCGACGCCGAGCACCCCGCGCACGGTGCCGTCGGGATCGACGACGCGGCCGACCGGCGCGCCGCGCCACACGAGCTCGGAGAGCGCCTCGCGCAGCGACGCCTCGGCAGGGATGCACACCGCAGCGCCCTCGCCGGCGCCTTCGCCGGCACGCTCGGCGGCGCCCGCGCCGGCCGGTGCGGGCACCGCGACATCGCCGGCGGTGGTCAGGGACAGCAGCCGTAGCGCACGGTCGCCGCGACCGGCGAGCTCGGCGACGAACGGATCGGCAGGCCGGGTGAGCAGCGCGGCCGGACGGTCGTGCTGCAGGATACGGCCGTGACGCATCACCGCGATCCGGTCGGCGAGCCGGAACGCCTCGTCGATGTCGTGCGTGACCAGCACGATCGTCGTGCCGAAGCGGCGGCGCACCGCGAGCAGATCCTCCTGCGCCTTCGCACGCAGGATCGGATCGAGCGCGCCGAACGGCTCGTCCATCAACAGCACGTTCGGCTCCGCCGCGAGCGCGCGCGCGACCCCGACCCGCTGCTGCTGTCCGCCGGACAGCTCGTGCGGATACTGGTTCGCATACCGCGTCGGATCGAGCTGCAAGGCCTCGAGGAGCTCGGCGGTGCGCGCCGCGATGCGCGCGTCGCTCCACCCGAGGAGTCGCGGCACGGTCGCGATGTTCTGCGCGACGGTGCGGTGCGGGAACAGGCCGTTGCCCTGGATCACGTAGCCGATCCGCCGGCGCAAGCGGTGCGGCGGCTCCTCGGCGGTGTCCCGACCGTCGATCCGCACCCGGCCCGCCGACGGCTCCACCAGCCGGTTGATCATCCGCAGCAGCGTCGACTTCCCCGATCCCGAGGTGCCGACGATCGCGGTGATCGAGTCGCGCTCGACGGTCATCGAGACCGCGTCGACGACGGTCGTCGATCCGTAGCGCTTGGTCAAACCCTCCAGCACGATCATCGCTTCGCCCCTCCGACGACTTCGATCAGCGCGTCGAGCACCACCGAGGAAGCGATCGCGAGCGCGACCGTCGGCAGCGCGCCGAGCAGCACGAGGTCGATCGCGGTCTCACCGATCCCCTGGAACACGAACGTACCGAGCCCCCCCGCGCCGATCAGCGCGGCGACGGTCACGAGTCCGATGTTCTGCACCAGCACGATCCGCACCCCGGTGAGGATCACCGGCAACGCGAGTGGCCACTCGATGCGGGCGAGCACCTCGCCGCGCGTCAACCCCATCCCGCGGGCCGCCTCGACCGCGGCCGGCGACACGCGCGCGAGTCCGGCGACCGTGTTCGCGACGATCGGCAACAGCGAGTACCCGAACAGCGCGACCAGCGCGGGCGCCGCGCCGATGCCTGCGACTCCGAGCCGCGCGGCGAGCGGCACCGCCGCAGCGAGCGCGCCGAGCGGCGCCATCAGGATCCCGAACAGCGCGATCGACGGGACCGTCTGCACGAAATTCAGCGATCCGAGCACGCCGGCGCGCAGGCGCGGCACGCGGTGGCAGAGCACCCCGAGCGGCAAGCCGGCGAGCAGGGCCGCGGCGAGCGAGCCGAACGCGAGTTCGACGTGCCGTCGCGCCTCGAACGCGAAACGCCCGGCATTGCTGCGGTACTCGCGCATCACCGACAGATGGTCGAAGCTGCCGTGCGCGAGCGCCGCGAGCGCGACCGCGAAGAACCCGGCGAGCAACAGTACCCGCATCCCCGGGCCGGGTCGAAGCCGCGTCAGCGCGTCGCTCGCGAGCAGCCCGAGCGCGACCAGCGCGACCCAGCAGCCGGCGCCGGGCGCGATCCGCACGATCAGGTCACCGGCCGGCGTGAACGCGTTCCCGGCCGCGGCGGCCCCGAGCGCGACCGCAGCGAACGCGCCGAGGCTCGCGGCGAGCCGCAGCAGCGGGTTCGCGACGAACACCGCGACGAGTCCGGCGACCGCGGCCGCCCCGACGACCGCCGCCGCGGTCGCGCCGTGCAGCGCGACCAGGATCCCGAGCGGCACGCCCGGGACGATCCGGTTCGGCTCGAACTCGATGAACGGCGCGCCGGCGAGCGCCGCGCCGCCCGCGATCGCGAGCAGCGCGCCCAGTCGGTCGATCCGCCAGGACGCCCGCATTCAGCGCGCGAGCCCGGTCGCCGCGAGATAGTCCGCCGCGACCGATCGGGCGGATTCGCCGTCGATCTGCACGCGGGCGTTCAGCGCGCGCAGCGTATCGCCGTCGAGACTGCGCATCAGCGGCCGAAGCAACGCGCGGATCTGCGGGTAGCGCGCGAGCACCGCCGCGCGGATGATCGGCACCGGCGCGTAGATCGGCTCCGCGTGCCGATCGTCCGCGAGCAGCACCAGGTTCGCCGCGACGATGCCGCCGTCGGTGCCGTAGACCATCGCGGTGTTGGTGTGGTCGGTGCCCGCGGCCGCGGCGGCGATCGTCGCCGCGGTCTCGCCGCCGGACAAGACGATCATCTGGTTCGACCGCAGATGGAATCGGTACGCGCGCTCGAGCCCCGCGAGCGTGCCGCCGTTCGCGAATTCCGCGGAGCACGCGAGCACCACGTCGCCGCCGTGCCGGACCCAGCGTCCGAAATCGCTCATGGTGCGCAGCCGATGCGCGGTCGCGACGTCACGACGGACCGCGAGCGCCCAGGCGTCGTCCGCGGGCGCCGGCGTGAGCCAGACGATCCGATGGGCGGCGTAGTCGAGCGCCGCGCCGAGCCGATAGCCCGCCCGCAGGTGCTGCCAGGCCGGATTCGTCGGCTGATTGAAGAAGAATGCGGCGTCGCCGGTGTACTCGACGTACAGGTCGATCTCGCCCGAGAGCAGCGCCTCGCGCAGGACCGGCGTCGTGCCGAGTCGCATCCGGTCGACGGTCGGGATCCCGTGCGCGTTCAGCCGCAGGCGGATCATCTGCCCGATCAGCGCCGACTCGCTCGAGAGCTTCGAGGACACGACGACCGCGCCCCGGGCGGGCGCCGTCGCGAGCAGAGCCAGCAGAATCCCCGTTCGCAGCTGCCGAAACATCCTCACCGCGTCCCCCCGGGCACGCCGCCGCGCGACCTACACGGTGTCCGCGGATCCGGCGCGCGTCAAGTCCGATCGATGCGCCCGCAGGTAGTCGACGAACGCCCGCAGCGGCGCGGGAACCGGGTTACGGCTCGCGAAAACCAGGAAATAGCCAGCCCACGGCGGTGCCCAGTCCTCGAGCACCGGCAACAGCTCGCCGCGGGCGAGATGCGGCTGCACGTAGGCCTCGACCGTGTAGCCGATCCCGACGCCGTCGAGCATCGCGCGGACCGCCAGGTCGACGGTGTTCACGATCAGGTTGCCGCGCACGTCGATGTCGAGTTCCTGGCGGCCCTTCTTGAAGTGCCACCGGGAGATCTCGTCGGGAGAGCGCCGGTAGCGGACGCAATTGTGGGTCACGAGGTCCTGCGGCGCCGCGGGCGGCGGGCGCTGCGCGAGGTAGCTCGGCGCGGCGACGGTGAGGATCCGCGAGTTCGGGAACAGGCGCACGACGGTCATGTCCTGCGCGATCCACCGGCCGTAGCGGATTCCGGCGTCGTACCGCCCCTTCGCGATGTCCTGACGCATGTCGTCCGACACCACGACGTCGACCTCGATCGCGGGGTATGCCGCGAGGAAGCGCCCGAGGAGCGGCGCCAGCATCAGCTGCGCGGGCACGGTCGACACGCTGAGACGCAGCCGCCCGGCGGGCGTGTCGCGGAATTCGTTGACCGCCTCGATCGCGGTCGCGATCTCCTCGATCGCCGGGCGCACCCGCGCGAGCAGGCGCTCGCCGGCCTCGGTCAGCGACACGCTGCGCGTCGTCCGGTTGAACAGACGCACCCCGAGCCGCTCCTCGAGACCCCCGATCGCCGAGCTCAACGTCGACGGCGCGAGGCGCAGCGACCGCGCCGCGCTCGCGAAGCCCGCGTGGCGGGCGACGGCGACGAAACATTCCATCTGGGCGTAGGCGGTACCTCGCATCATTCGACTCCATCAAATAATGTATTCGAATTATATGGTGTTTATCAAAGAATGGGGCTGCCGTATCATGGGCGCCGTTCTCCCCAGGAATCCATCGACGATGAGCGACGTATACACGGAGCGCGGCGCGGGCTGGTTCGCCCGGCACCGCGGCTGGCTGATGATCGGCGTCCCGCTGATCATGCTGATCGTGGGGGTGTGGATCACGCTCGCGTTGGCGCGCTACCAGAGCACCGACGACGCGTACGTGCGCGCCGCGAGGGTGGCGATCAGCACGAACGTGTCGGCCCGCGTCGCGAGCGTCGACGTGAAGGACAACCAGCCGGTGCGGCGCGGCCAGGTGTTGTTCCGCCTCGAGGACAAGCGCTTCCTGATCGCCGAACGCGACGCGGCAGCCCGGCTCGCCGCGACCCGTCTGCAGGTCGGCGCGCTGAAGGCGAGCTACCGGCAACGCCTCGCGGACCTCACGGCCGCGCGCGACGAGCTCTCGTACCAGAAGCGCGAATACGCGCGGCAGCAGCGCCTCGCGGCGAGCGGGATCGCATCGCGCGCCCAGCTCGACAAGGCCTCCCAGGCACTGCAGGCGGCCGAACAGGCGGTCGAGTCGCGCCAGCAGGAAGCGGCGACGGTGCTCGCGAGCCTCGGCGGCCGACCGGACATCGCGACCGACGACCATCCGCTGGTGCGCGAGGCCCGCGCGGCGCTCGACCGGGCCGAGCTCGAGATCTCCTACACGACCGTGACCGCGCCGATCGACGGCATCGTGACCCAGGTCGACCGGCTCCAGCCCGGCGACTACGTGACCGCGGCGACCCCGGTGTTCGCGCTGGTCTCGGACCGCGACGTCTGGATCACCGCGAACTTCAAGGAGACCGCGCTGACCCACATGCGCGCGGGCCAGCCCGTGCGCGTCGAGATCGACGCGTGGCCGAACCGGCCGCTGCGCGGCACCCTCGCGAGCGTGAGCCCGGGGACCGGTGCGGCGTTCTCGCTGCTGCCGCCGGAGAACGCGACCGGCAACTGGGTCAAGGTCGTGCAGCGCGTGCCGGTTCGGATCCGCCTCGACGACACGCGGGGCCTGCCCCTGCACGATGGCCTGAGCGCGACCGTGCGGGTCGATACCGGCTACCGTCCCTCGCTGCTCGCCGAGTTCCGATGAGCCCAGGTCCCGCCGTGAACCGCGGCGTGATCACCGTCTCGGTGATGCTCGCGACGATCATGCAGGCGCTCGACACGACGATCGCGAACGTCGCGCTGCCGCACATGCAGGGCACGCTGTCCGGGACCCAGGACCAGATGACCTGGGTGCTCACCTCGTACATCGTCGCCGCGGCGATCACGATCCCGTTCACCGGCTGGCTCGCGACCCGGATCGATCGCAAGACCGTGTTCCTGGTGTCGGTCGCCGGATTCACCGTGGCCTCGGCGCTGTGCGGACTCGCGCAGAACATCACCGAGATCGTGCTGTGCCGCCTGCTGCAGGGGATCTGCGGCGCGGCGCTCGTGCCCTTGTCGCAGGCGGTGCTGTTCGACATCAACCCGCGCGAGCTGCACGGCCGGGCGATGGCGACCTGGGGCGTCGGCGTGACGCTCGGCCCGATCCTCGGACCCGCGCTCGGCGGGTGGCTGACCGAGAACTACTCGTGGCGCTGGGTGTTCTACATCAACGTGCCGATCGGCATCCTCGCGTTCCTCGGCCTGATGATCTACCTGCCGGCACGCAAGGAAAACCGCGCGCGGCCATTCGATTTCTTCGGTTTCGTGACCCTGAGCGCCGCGATGGGCGCACTGCAGATCGTGATGGATCGCGGCCAGCTCAAGGACTGGTTCTCCTCGCCGGAGATCGTCGCCGAAACGATCGTCTGTGGGCTCGCACTGTACCTGTTCCTCGTGCACATGCTGACCCACGAGCACCCGTTCATCAACCGGGCGCTGTTCAAGGACGCGAACTTCGTCGCGAGCAACGTATTCATCTTCGTCGTCGGCGTCGTGCTGTTCGCGACGCTCGCGTTGCTGCCGCCGATGCTGCAGGACCTGATGAACTATCCGGTCGTGACCACGGGACTCGTGACCGCGCCGCGCGGGATCGGCACCTTGTTCGCGATGATCATCGTCGGCCGCCTGGTCGGGCGCGTCGACGCGCGGCTGCTGATGGCAACCGGCCTCGCAGTGACGACGATCTCGGCGTGGCAGATGACGCAGTTCTCGCTGACGATGAACAGCCGGCCGATCATCGTGTCCGGGATCCTGCAGGGCTTCGGCGTCGGCTTCGTCTATGTGCCGCTCAGCACGGCGGCGTTCGCGACCCTGGCCGAACGCTTCCGGACCGAGGGCACCGCGTTCTTCAATCTGCTGCGCAACCTCGGCAGCAGCATCGGGATCTCGGCGGTGCAGACCCTGCTCACGCGCAACACCCAGACCGTGCACTCGAGCCTCGCCGCCCACCTGACGCCGTTCGTCGCGGCGACGAATCCGGCGCTCGGCGCGGCGGCCGCGAGCGAAGCGGGGCTCGCGGCGCTGAACGCGGAGGTCACGCGCCAGGCGGCCATGGTCGCCTACGTCGACGATTTCAAGCTGATCATGTGGATGACGATCGCGTTGATCCCGTTCCTGCTGCTGCTGCGACGCGGAGGCCCCGCCGCCGCCGGCGAGACGGTCGCCGCGATGGAGTGACCCTGATGACGCGACGCCCTCCTCGATCCGACTCCCGTACGAACCGCCTCCCGCGAACCGCCGTCGTCGCGCGAACCGCGGTCATCGCGCTCTGCGCGGGCGCCGCGCTCGCGGCCTGCACCGCCGGCCCGGATTTCTCGCCGCCCGCGCCGCCGGCGGTCGCAAGCTTCACCGCCCGCGGCGACCGGATCGCCACGCCGAGCCAGCGCACCGTGCCCGGGACGACGGTCCCCGCGACCTGGTGGACCGCGTTCGGCTGCGCGCCGCTCGACGTGACGATGCGTGCCGCGCTCGCCCACAATCAGACGCTCGCGTCGGCGCGGGCCTCGCTCGCCGCCGCGCGCGAGGCACAGCGCGCGGCGACGGGTGCGCTCTGGCCCCAGCTCTCGCTGAACGGCATCGCCGGCCGGCAGAAGTACGGTGTCTCGCTGTTCGGCCCGACCCATTTCGTGATCCCGCCGTTCGCCTACTACACGATCGGGCCGCAGGTGAGCTACGTGCTCGATCTGGCCGGCGCCGAGCGGCGCACCGTGGAGCGCGAACGGGCGCTCGCGGCATTCCGCGCCGAGGAGCTCGCGGCGACCCGGCTCGCGGTGACCGGCAACGTGTTCGCGCACGCGCTCGCGATCTCCGCCGCGCGCAGCGAGCTCGGCGTGATCGAGCGGATCGTCGCGAACGACCGCGAGAATCTCGCGCTCGTCGAGAAGGCGCGCGCCGCAGGCTCCGCGACGCTCCCGGACGTCGTCAGCGCGCGCAGCCAGCTCGCGCACGACGAGACCTTGCTGCCGCCGCTGCGCCAGCGCGCGAGCGTCGCCGCGCACGCGCTCGCGATGCTGACCGGCGTCGCGCCGGCGGCGGCGCCGCCGCCGGCGATGACGCTCGGCGACTGGCGCC
>JAGWPU010000147.1 GCA_028870355.1 Gammaproteobacteria bacterium
GACGGCACGCTGCTCTACGCCGCGAGTCTGGTCGCGTCGCGGCCGGTGCCGCTGCTCGGCGTGAACCGCGGGCGCCTCGGATTCCTCACGGACGTGAGCGCGGCGTCGATGCTCGAGGACGTCGACTCGGTCCTCGAGGGCCGCTACGTCGAGGATCGCCGGTCGCTCGCCGCGGCCCGTCTCGAGCGCAGCGATGGCACGACCGCGACCGCGCTCGCATTGAACGACGTCGTCGTGAACAAGCGCGCGACCGGCCACCTGCTGGACTTCGAGACCTCGATCGACGGGCGGTTCGTGAACTCCCACGGCGGCGACGGCATCGTGATCGCGACCGCGACCGGATCGACCGCCTACGCGCTGTCCTGCGGCGGCCCGATCGTCGAACCCGATCTCGACGTCTGGGTGCTCGCGCCGATCAGCCCGCACACCTTGAGCGACCGGCCGATCGTGGTGCGTGCCGGCAGCCGGATCTCGATCCAGATCACGGAGCGCGCCTCCGCGGCCGCCCAGGTCACCTGCGACGGCACCGCGATCGGCGACCTGCGGCCGGGGGATCGGCTCACCGTCGAGGGATCCGCGAGCGCGATCACCCTGCTGCATCCGCCGGGCTACGACTATTACCGCCTGCTGCGCTCGAAGCTGCACTGGGGACGCGGCGGCTTCGACGAAGACCCGCGCGACTGAAGGGGACGCGCTTGCTCACGGACCTGCACCTGCGCGACTTCGTGATCGTCGAGGAGGCGCAACTCGCGATCGATCCGGGCATGACCGCGCTCACCGGCGAAACCGGTGCCGGCAAGTCGATCGTCGTCGATGCGCTGTCGATGATCGCCGGCGGCCGCGCGTCCGGGGACGTCGTGCGCGAGGGCGCCGAGCGCGCCGAGGTCGCGGCGACCTTCGCCGCGCTCCCCCCGGCGGCGCTCGCGTGGCTCGAGGACCAGTCGATCGCGCACGACGGCGAGGTGCTCGCCCGGCGCGTGGTCGGCGCCGACGGACGGTCGCGGGCCTACCTGAACGGTCAGCCGGTGCCGCTGCAATCGATGCGCCAGTTCGCCGATCTGCTGATCGACGTGCACGGACAACAGGAATTCCAGCAACTGGTCTCGCGAGACGCCCAGCGCTCGCTCCTCGACGAGCACGCCGCCGCGACCGGGATCCTCTCGCGCGTCGCCGCGCTCCACGCGAGCCTGCGAGACGGCGAGCGCGAACTCGAGGCGCGCCGCGCCGTGGCTGCGAACGCCGACGCCCGCCGCGACCTGTTGCGCTTCGAGATCGCCGAACTCGGGGACGCGCTGAACGGCGTCACCGACATCGCGGCGCTGTTCATCGAGCGCAAGCGGATCGCCGACCGCGGGCGGCTCGCGCAAGCCGCCCGCGCGGCGCTCACGCTCTGCTACGACGGCGAGGACGGCAGCGCGCACGATCTGCTCGCGCGCGCCCTGGCGGCGCTGCGCCCGACGACCGCGACCGATCCCGACCTGCACGCGGTCGCCGGACAGCTCGAGAGCGTCGCGATCGAACTGCGCGAGGCGGCCGACACGCTGCGCCGCTACCTGGAAGCCCTCGACGTCGACCCCGCCAGTCTGGAGGAGACCGAGCGACGCGCTGCCGTGCTCGAGGACCTCGCGCGCAAGCACCGCGTACGACCCGAGGAGTTGCCCGCGCGCGCGGGTGCGCTCGCGCGCGAGCTCGACGGCCTCGAGACCTCCGTGGCCGACCTCGCACAGCTCGAGGAGCGCTGCGCCGCGCGCCGCGCGCAATACGGCCAGACCGCCGGCGAGCTCAGCGCGGCGCGACGCGCAGCCGCCACCGATCTGGCGAAGCGGATCACCGCGCTGATGCAGCCGCTCGGCATGCCGGGCGGCCGCTTCGAGATCGCGCTGGTCACGGACACCGGTTCCTGCGCGGCCCATGGCCAGGACGCGGTCGACTTCCTGGTCGCCGCGAATCCCGGCCAGACGGCGAAGCCGATCGCGCGAGTCGCCTCCGGCGGCGAACTGTCGCGGATCGGGCTCGCGATCCAGGTGGCCGCGGCCGCCCGCACCCGCACCGCGTGCCTGGTGTTCGACGAGGTCGACACCGGCGTCGGCGGCGCGACCGCCGAGATCGTCGGACGCCAGCTGCGCGCGCTCGCGCAGACCGGTCAGGTGCTGTGCGTGACCCACCTGCCGCAAGTCGCCTCGCAGGCGCACGCCCAGTGGCGGGTCGCGAAGGAATCGAACGGTCGCTCCACCCGCGCACGGATCGAGCGCCTGGACGAGGCCGGTCGCGTCGAGGAGATCGCTCGCATGCTCGGCGGCGTGGAAGTGAGCGCGCAGGCTCGCGCGCATGCCCAGGAAATGCTCGGCCGGGGCGCCGAAGCCCGGACGCCGCGGCCGTCGAAGCGCTCGCGCCCCGCCCGCTGAGGGCTCAGCGGTGTTTCTGGTGCGGGCAGTTCGGCTTGCGGCAGTGGCCGTAGAGCGTCAGCGAGTGATCGCGCATCTCGAACCCCATCCGCTTCGCGACCGCCTGTTGCCGCTCCTCGATGCCGCCGTCGATGAATTCCTCGACGCGCCCGCAGTCGATGCACAGGATGTGATCATGGTGGGCGCCCTGGTTCAGTTCGAATACCGCGGTGCCACCCTCGAAATGATGGCGAGTGACGAGCCCGGCCGCCTCGAACTGCGTCAAGACCCGATACACCGTCGCGAGTCCGATGTCCTGGCTCGCATCGAGCAGTTTCTTGTAGATGTCCTCCGCGCTCATGTGGCGCGGGGATCCTTCCGCGAGGATGTCGAGGATTTTCAGCCGCGGGACCGTCACCTTGAGGCCCGCGCTGCGCAGCCCGGTGGTCTCTGCCGAGGGGTTCGCTTTCTGCCGCTGCGCCATATCGCCTCATCCGGTATGATCGTGCATCGATTATCAACCATTTGCGGATCGCATACCACCTTGAAGAGACATCTCGTTCGCGCCGCCATCGCCGCGTGCCTCCTGTCGTTGACGACGGCCTGCGTCTATCGGATCAACATTCAGCAGGGCAATTACCTCGAACAGGCGGCCGTGAATCAGATCAAGCCCGGGATGACCCGCAGCCAGGTGCGCTATCTGCTCGGCACGCCGCTCGCGACGAATCCGTTCGACGATACGCGCTGGGACTACGTGTACTACTTCAAGGTGGGGCACAGCGAACACGTCGACGAGCGCCGGGTCACGGTGTTCTTCGACGGCGACAAGGTCGACCGGATCATCAAGCCGCCGGACGCGGTCGCCGCCGCGCAGGAGCGGCGGCTCGCGAAGATCAAGAACGGGCGGATCTACTAGCGGCGGCCGCCCGCCGGCGGCGCGCGCTCTTCGGATCCTCGCGCAGCGGCCGGTAGATCTCGACCCGATCGCCGTCGCGCAGCGGCGCGTCGGCCCGCACGAGCCGCCCGAACACGCCGACCGCGGCATCGAAATCCACACCGGCGAACGCCGGATCGGCGCTCGCACGGGCGAGTGCGTCGCCGACGGTCGCGGGCGCGTCGATCACGTAGGATTTCACGATCGCGCGGCTCGCCTCGGCGACCACGACCTCGATCAGCATCGGCCCGCGAGCGGCGAGCGAACCGAGTACACCGCGCGCGCGCGCGCGACGAACGCCTCGACGATCGTCGCGCACAGCGCCTCGAATATCGGATTCAGCGCGGCCGAGGTGAGCAGGCTCCGGAATTCGAAGTCGACGCGGAAGCTCACGCGCGAACCGCCGTCGGGCAGCGTCTCGAAGCGCCAGTGCCCGGTGAGGCGCCGGAACGGACCGCGCACGAGGCGCATCAGGATCTCCTCGCCCGGCGTCGACGCATTGCGGGTCGTGAATTCCGTCCGCAGCAGGCCCCGCGCGATGCTGATCGAGGCCAGCACTTCCCCGGGAGCCGCCGGTTCGACGTGCGCCGCCGTACACCACGGAAGGAATTGCGGATATCGTTCGACGTCGCTGACCAGGTCGTACATCTGCCGCGCCGTGTACGGCACGGTCGAACTGCGTTCGACAACCTTCAATCGTTCCTCCGATGCGCTCGGGCGCGGTAACCGGTGATTCTCCGGCAAAAGCCCGGGCGCGACAACGCGGCACCCGGTACACTTGGCAAGCGCATGAAAACTGAGGAGAAAATCCCACCGATCGCGGTGAACCGCAAGGCACGCTTCGACTATTTCATCGAGGAGCGCTACGAGGCGGGCATCGCCCTGCTCGGCTGGGAAGTGAAGAGCCTGCGCGCTGGCAAGGCGCAGATCACCGAGGCCTACGTGTACCTGAAAGATGGCGAGGCCTTCCTGTTCGGCGCGCACCTGACGCCGCTCACCTCCGCCTCGACCCACGTCGTCGCGGATCCGACCCGCACCCGCAAGCTCCTGCTGAGCCGCCGCGAGCTCGATCACCTGGTCGGCGCGGTGGAACGCCGCGGCTACACGCTCGTGCCGCTCGAACTCTACTGGAAGAGCGGCCGCGCGAAGCTCGCGATCGGGCTCGCGAAGGGCAAGAAGCAGCACGACAAGCGGGCGACCGAGAAGGCTCGCGACTGGCAGCGCGACAAGAGCCGGATCATGAAGGCGATGCGTCGCTGAGCCCCCGCCGGGTTGCAGAACCCGGCGCCGGCGCCGGGCCCCTTGATAATCCACGGCGCGCCCCGATGCTCGCGTTCGAGGCGTCGAGCGGTTAGACTGGCGCCTCGACTTGGGGCCGACCGGTTTCGACAGGGGTGCTGAAACTCCAGGTGCGTACCGAGGTGCAGGTTACCTCGTTAAACTGACTTGCAAACTCATAGTTGCCAACGAAGACAACTACGCTCTAGCCGCCTAATCGCGGCTGAACCTCGACC
>JAGWPU010000148.1 GCA_028870355.1 Gammaproteobacteria bacterium
GGCCGATCGCGCGCGATGCGGCCACGGCGGTGCGCGAGGCCTGGGGCGAACCCCCGCCGGCGGCGGCGTCGATCGACGGGAGGGAGGCACCCGCGCCGGACGACGCACCGCTCGGCCACGCGATCGCCCAGCTGCACGGCGCGTACGTGCTTGCCGAGACGGCGCAGGGACTCGTGCTCGTCGACATGCACGCCGCGCACGAACGCATTCTCTACGAACGCCTGAAGAAGCTCCTGCGGGGCGAGCGGCACGGCCAGCAGCTGCTCGTGCCCGAGACGCTGCGCGTGGGTCCGGCGCGCGCCGACGCGGCCGAATTGCACCACGAGGAGTTCGCGGCGCTCGGCTTCGATCTCGGTCGTCTCGGGCCGGGCGAGCTTGCGATGCGGGCCGTGCCGGCACTGCTCGCCGGCTACGAGCCGGCGGCGATCGTCGGCGACGTGCTCGGCGATCTCGTCGAGCACGGCGTCTCGCACCGGGTCGAGGAGGCGATCGATCGGCGTCTCGCGACCGCCGCGTGCCACGCTGCGGTTCGGGTCCACCGCAAGCTGAGCGTGCCGGAGATGGACGCGCTGCTAAGGGAGATGGAGCGGACCGAGCGCGCGGATCAGTGCAATCACGGCCGGCCGACCTGGGTGCGTCTGTCGCTCGCCGAGCTCGACCGGCTGTTCCTGCGCGGACGCTGATGCCGCGCACGGCGGTGCTGCTGATGGGGCCGACCGGCGCGGGCAAGACCGACCTCGCGCTGCGCCTGGTCGATCGCCTGCCGCTCGAGATCGTCAGCGTCGATTCGGCGCTGGTGTACCGCGGGATGGACATCGGCACCGCGAAGCCGAGCGCCGCGGTGCGCGCGCGCGTGGCGCATCACCTGGTCGACATCCGCGACCCGGCGGAACGTTACTCCGCCGGGGACTTCGTGCGCGATGCCGAGCGCGCGATCGGCGAGATCTGGTCGCGTGGGCGGATCCCGTTACTCGTCGGCGGCACGATGCTCTATTTCCACGCACTGACCGAGGGCATCGCGGAACTGCCGGAAGGCAACCCCGTGCTGCGCGCCGCGATCGATGCCGAGGCGGCGCGCGACGGGTGGGCCGCGCTGCACGCCGAGCTTGCGCGGGTCGATCCGGCCGCTGCCGCCCGCATCCATGCGAACGATCCGCAGCGCATCCAGCGAGCGCTCGAGGTGTTCCGCCTGACCGGCACGACGATCAGCGAGCTGCAGTCGCGGCGGCGCACGGCGCTCGCGGACGTGCGGTACCTCGAGTTCGCGATCGCCCCGGCGCGGCGCGGCGAACTGCACGCCGCGCTCGCGACGCGGTTCGGTGCGATGATGCGCGCCGGCTTCCTGGAGGAGGTCCGCGATTTTTATCGCCGCGGCGACCTGACGCGGGAACATCCATCCATGCGCGCGGTCGGATATCGGCAGTTGTGGCAGCATCTGGCCGGTCTGTGGCCGCTCGACGTGGCGGTCGAGGCCGGGATTGTGGCGTCGCGTCAACTCGCCAAGCGTCAGCTGACCTGGCTCAGGCGGCGCGTCGCCGCTCGGTGGTTCGACCCCGTGCGAAGCGACGCGGCGCGGGTGCTCGAAGAGGCGATCGCCGAGGCGATCGCGGTGCGCGAGTGACGCGTCCGGCGCGGCGGATCCGGGCCGGTCGGTCGCGTGCGCGGATGACCTCCTCGGAAGACCGCTGTGCTAGGATTTAGCGGCATTTGCCGCGGGTTCCAGGGTTTGCTGCCACGACCGGACAAATGACATCGAAAAACAAGGAGCATCACTCATGGCCCGTGGTCAGTCGCTGCAAGACCCCTTTTTGAACGCACTCCGTAAGGAGCGGGTGCCCGTGTCGATCTACCTGGTGAACGGCATCAAGCTGCAAGGACAGATCGACTCGTTCGACCAGTTCGTGGTCTTGCTGCGCAATAGCGTCAGTCAGATGGTCTACAAGCACGCAATCTCCACGGTGGTGCCGGCGCGCAACGTGCGCCTGCCGACCGGAGAGGATGGCGAGCTCGCCGAGCCAGCGATCGCGGAATGATGCGCGAGCGCCCGACCGTTGTTTGATCGTCCGCGGCGCGGCGAGCGCGCGGTCCTGGTGGGAGTCGGCATCGGCCGGCCGGTCGATCCGGCGGACATCGAGGAGTTTCGTGCGCTCGCGGCGTCCGCCGGCACCGACTGCGTCGGGGTCGTCCTGGCGACGCGCCCGCGCCCCGACCCGAAGTACTTCGTCGGCTCCGGCAAGGCGGAAGAGATCAAGGCCTGCGCCGAGGAGGCCGAAGCCGACGTGGTCTTCGTCGACCGGACGCTGTCGCCGAGTCAGGAACGAAACCTCGAGAAGCTCGTCGGTCGCCGGGTGCTCGACCGCAACGGCTTGATCCTCGACATCTTCGCGCAGCGTGCGCGCAGCTTCGAGGGCAAGCTCCAGGTCGAGCTCGCGCAGCTCGTGCATCTGTCGACGCGCCTCGTTCGCGGATGGACCCACCTCGAGCGCCAAAAGGGCGGCATCGGCCTGCGTGGTCCGGGCGAGACCCAGCTCGAGACCGACCGACGCTTGATCGGCAAGCGGATCCGGACCTTGCGCGGTCGGCTCGAGAAGCTCGCGCTCCAGCGCGATACCGGCCGGCGGGTGCGCCGCGACGTACCGGTGCCGACGGTCGCGCTGGTCGGCTATACGAACGCCGGCAAGTCGACGTTGTTCAACGCGCTCACCGGCTCCTCGACCTACGTCGCGAACCAGCTGTTCGCGACCCTCGATCCGACGGTGCGGCGGCTGCGTCTCGACGGCGTCGGCGAGACCGTGCTCGCCGATACCGTCGGATTCGTGCGGGAGCTGCCCCACGAACTCGTCGCGGCGTTTCGCTCGACCTTGCTCGAGGCACGCGAGAGCGACCTGCTGCTGCACGTGGTCGACTCGGCGGACCCGGCCCGGAACGAACGCATCGCGCAGGTTCGGGAGGTGCTGCGCGGGATCGGCGCAGGCGAGGTTCCCGAGCTGCTGGTCTTCAACAAGCTCGACCGCAGCGGTGAGGCGGCGCGAGTCGAGCGCGACGCCGAGGGCCACCCGGTCCGGGTGTGGTGCTCCGCGACCACCGGAGCGGGTCTCGAGGGGTTGCGCGAGGCGATCGCCGAGACGGTGAAGCCCGGCCGACTCGAGCGGACGCTGCGGTTGCCGCTGTCCGCGGCGGCACTGCGCTCCGAGCTGTACGGTCGCGATGCGGTGCGCGCGGAACGGCAGCGCGACGACGGCGGATGGGACGTCGACGTCGAGCTCGACGCGAACGAGCTCGCGGCGCTCGTCGGTCGATACGGTATCGCGGTCGAGGTCAGCGCCGAAGGCCGTACCGGCGAAAAAAAGCGAGTTGCGTGAGCGACTTGTGAGCGGCGGCCCGGCTGCCTAGAATGTCGCGCTCCGCACGGCGGCTCGAATGGGCCGCCGGCGGACGCCCCGAACGCTATTGTTAAGGTCCATGATGGCTTGGAACGACCCCGGCGAGAAGCGCAACCCCTGGAATCGCCAGCGTCCGCAGAGCGACTTGGACGAGATCCTGCGCAAGGCGCGGCGCTGGATCGGCGGGCTGTTCGGCCACAAGCCTTCCGGCGGGTCGGCGAAGCCGCCGATCGACTGGACGCGGGGCCTGGCCGTCGTCTTGGTCGTGATCGGCGCGCTGTGGCTCGGCAGCGGGTTCTACCGGGTGAATGCGCAGCAGCGGGCCGTGATCCTGCGGTTCGGCAAGGTCGTCGCGACGATGGGGCCCGGCTACAACTGGCACTGGCCGTGGCCGATCGAGCGCAAGATCATCGTCAACGTCTCACGCCTCTACAGCATCACCGACGACGAGAGCGTGCTCACCGCGGACACCAACCTGGTCGAGGTGAAGTCCGCGGTCCAGTACACCCAGCCCGATCCGCTGGACCTGCTGTTCCAGGTGCGCGACGTCGACGAGACGCTGGTGCAGGTCTGCGAGAGCGCGATGCGCGAGGTGATCGGGCAGGCGACGCTGAACCAGGCGCTCGCGATGGATCCGACGATCCCGGAACGCGCCCGCGTGCTGATCCAGCGCACGCTCGACGGCTACCGGATGGGGATCCACGTGGTCAGCGTGAACCTGACCGACATCAACGTGCCCGAGCCGGTCCAGGCGGCCCAGCGCGACGCAATCAAGGCCGACAAGGACCGCCAGCGCTACGAACAGGAGGCCCAGGCCTACCGTAACGATCTGTTGCCGCGCGCCCGCGGCGATGCGGCGAAGACGATCCAGGACGCCGAAGCCTATCAGGCGCGGGTCGTCGCGCTCGCGCAGGGCGATACCGCGCGCTTCGACGACGTGCTCGCGCAATACCGCCGCTCCCCGGCGGTCACGCGCGAGCGCATCTACCTGCAAACCATGCAGGAGGTGTACTCGCGCGCCCGCAAGGTCGTCGTCGCGACCTCGCACGGCGGAAACGTGATGTACCTGCCACTCGACAAGCTGCTCGCCGTTCCGCCGGGTGCGACGAACGCGTCCACGCACAACACCGGTTCGGTGCGGGTGCAAGCCGTGCTCCCGGCGCCTGCCGATGGGGCCACGCCGACCGACGGAACGAACCACGGCGGCGGAGGGCGGCACTGATGCACAACCGCATACTCCTCGCCCTGATCGCCGCGGCCGTTCTGGCGCTCCTGGCGCGCGCGAGCGTGTTCACGGTCAGCGAGGGTCAGGGAGCGATCGAGTCGGTCGGCGGCGAGATCGTCCACACGCATTTCGCGCCGGGCCTGCACTTCAAGGTGCCGCTGGTCGACCAGGTGTCGAAATTCGACGAACGCGTGCTGACCCAGTTCTATCCCGACGAACGGTTCCTGACGCACGAACAGGAGCAGCTGAACGTCGACTTCTACGTGAAGTGGCGCATCGTGCACCTGCGCCGCTATTACGAGTCGACCGGCGGCTCGGAGGACGTCGCGAACGCGCGTCTCGGCGAGACGATCGAGGACGCGATCAAGAGCGTCGTGACCCAGCGCACCCTGCAGCAGGTGATCACCGCGGATCGGACGGAGTTCACCCGCGCGATGATGAAGACCGCGGCGCCGGCCGCGCGCGAGCTCGGCCTGCGGATCGTCGACGTGCGCATCACGAAGATCGAGCTGCCGTCGCAGGTGCGCGATTCGGTGTTCGACCGGATGCGCGCGACGTTCAAGGCCCAGGCGGCGAAGCTGCGCGCGCAGGGGCTCGAGTCGGCCGAGACGACGCGTGCCGAGGCGAGCAAGGAGCAGACGGAGATCCTCGCGACCGCGGCCGCGAAGGCGCAGGAGATCCGCGGCGCCGGTGACGCGCAGGCGAGCAAGATCTACGCGCAGGCGTACTCGCAGGATCCGTCGTTCTATGCGTTCTACCGCAGCATGCAGGCCTACCGCCACGCGATCGGCACGTCCGGCGACGTGCTCGTGGTCTCGCCGAAGGGCGAATTCTTCAAATATTTCTCTCACCCCGGCACCGGGCGCTGAGGGTCGCGGGAGCGATCGTGAACATCGGCTGGAGTGAACTCTTGCGCACGCTGGGCGGCGCGTTCGCGCTCTATCTCGTGCTCGAGGGCTTGTTGCCGTTCCTCGACCCCTCGGCCGCGCAACGCCTGATGGCGCGCCTCGCCCAGACCGACGCCGAGCGGCTGCGATGGGGGGGGCTCGTGAGCATCGTCGCCGGGCTCGGCTTACTGTGGGTCTCTCGTCATGGGTAAGAACGTCGTCGTGATCGGTTTGCAGTGGGGCGACGAGGGCAAGGGCAAGGTCGTCGATCTGCTGACCGAATCGGCCCACGCGGTCGTGCGCTTCCAGGGCGGGCACAATGCAGGCCATACGCTGGTCATCGGCGGGAAGAAGACGATCCTGTCGCTGATCCCGTCCGGGATCCTGCACGATCAGGTGCAGTGCCTGATCGGCAACGGTGTCGTGCTGTCGCTGGAGGCCCTGTTCCGCGAGGCCGAGACCTTGATCGGCGAGGGGGTTCCGGTGTTCGAGCGCCTGCGCGTGAGCCCCTCCTGTCCGCTGATCCTGCCGTCGCACGTCGCCCTCGACCGTGCGCGCGAGCAAGCCCAGGGCGCGAACGCGATCGGCACCACCGGGCGCGGGATCGGTCCGGCCTACGAGGACAAGGTGGCGCGCCGGGCGGTGCGGGTCGCGGACCTGTTCCACCGCGAACGTTTCGCGGCGAAGCTCGGCGAGATCCTCGATTTCCACAACTTCGTGCTTCAGCACTACTTCCACGTGCCGCCGGTCGACTTCCAGCAGGTGCTCGAGTCGAACCTCGCGCTCGGCGAGCGGCTCAAGCCGCTCGTCGCCGACGTCACCGGGATCCTCGATCGTCTCGGGACGCAAGGGTGCAACGTCCTGTTCGAGGGCGCGCAGGGCGCGATGCTCGACGTCGATCTCGGCACCTATCCGTTCGTGACCTCGTCGACGACGACCGCGGGCGGCGCGGCGGCAGGCACCGGAATCGGGCCACGGCGACTGCACGAGGTCCTCGGGATCGTGAAGGCGTACGCGACGCGCGTCGGCGCGGGGCCGTTCCCGACCGAACTGTTCGACGAGTACGGCGAGCACCTGTCGCGGGTCGGGCACGAATTCGGCTCGGTGACCGGACGTCGCCGGCGCTGCGGCTGGTTCGACGCGGTCGCCTTGCGCCGCTCGGTGCTGCACAGCAGCTGCTCGTCGCTGTGCGTGACCAAGCTCGACGTGCTCGACGGTCTCGACTCGGTGCGCGTCTGCGTCGGGTACCGGATCGACGGACGCGTCGTCGATGCGCCGCCGATGTCGGCCGCGAGCTTCGGCGACTGCACGGCGGTCTACGAGGAACTGCCCGGCTGGAGCGAGAGCACCGCGGGCCTGTCGAGCTACGAGGCGCTCCCGCCGAACGCGAAGTCCTATCTCGCCCGCCTGCAGGCGCTCGTCGGCGTGCCGATCACGATGATCTCGACCGGACCCGATCGCGACCAGACGATCGTGCTCCAGAGCCCGTTCGCGTAACCTCCGCTCGCCGGGCGCGCGATCGCGCTCGGGGATTTCCACGAGTGCCATCCGGCGCCTCGGCGCGGACAATCGCCGCATGCACGGGTTCGAGCGCTTGCGGATCTTCCACGACCGGGCCGATGCGGGCCGCGCGCTCGCGTCGCGGCTCGGCGAGTATGCGCGGCGCCCCGACGCGATCGTGCTCGGCCTGCCGCGCGGCGGGGTGCCGGTCGCGCGCGAGATCGCGAGCGCGCTCGCGTTGCCGCTCGACGTGCTCGTCGTCCGCAAGCTCGGCGCGCCCGGACAACCGGAGCTCGCGGTCGGTGCGATCGCCGCGGGCGTCGTCGTGCGCAATCCCGAGGTCATGCGCGGGTTCGCGAGCGATTCGCGGATGATCGACGCGATCGCCGGGCGCGAACGGGTCGAGCTCGAGCGGCGGGAACGACTCTATCGCGCGGGATCGCCGCCGCTCGCGGTCGCGGGCAAGACGGTGCTGCTGGTCGACGACGGCGCTGCGACCGGCGCGTCGATGCGGGCGGCGATCGCCGCGCTGCGCGCGCGGCACGCCGCGCTGATCGTGGTCGCGTTGCCGACCGCGTCGGCCGAGGCCTGCGAGACCTTGCAGCGCGCAGCCGATCGCGTCGTCTGTCTGCAGACGCCGACGTCGTTCAACGCGGTCGGCGAGTGGTATGAACGATTCGACCAGACGACCGATCGCGAAGTGATCGATCTGCTGCAGGTCGGCCGGACGACGCCGACCGCGACCCACTGAGCCCGCCGCGGCCGGCGCGACGGGTGGGTTCAGCCCTCGAGCCGATGGTCCTGGGCGTGCCGCTTCTGCGCGTGCTCGTCGAGGAGCCGCCGGGCGGAGTCGAACGCATGCCGAAGCGCGGCGTAGGCGTCCACGTCCTCCGGATGCCGGTTCTTGGTGCTGTCGACGTGCACGGTGCGGCCGGGCACCTCGATATCGATCTTGATCACGAACGGTGCGCCCTTGTTCTGGTGCGCATCCGGCGTGTCGATCGTCACGTGGCAACCGATGATCTGCGAGTGGACCCGCTCGAGGCGCGCGAGCAGCTCACGGGCCTTGGTCTCGACCGCGGACGACGGGGGCATGTGGCGAAACGTGATTTGAAGCGATTTCTGCATCCGATTCCCCAGCGCGGAAGCGTTTGTCAATGTGGATCGTGCCAATGATCGCCGAATTTCCAGACACTGTCATGCGGGTTTTCCAGGAGTCCGGTTCGGACAGGCCAGATGGTCTTCGCGCGCGCGCATCGTATGCTTTCGTGCATGAACCTCGGATCGATCTGCAGCCGCGAAGTCGTGATCGCCGCGATCGACGACCTGATCGACTGGCAGGCCGGGGAACCCGACGGGATCTCCCGCCTGATCAAACGGCAATTGCGGGCGCGCTCACAGGGCGCGCCGGGGGTGAGGACATGAGCGTTCGCGTCGTCGTCACGGATCGCGCGCAGGCCCGGATCTACGCGGTGCCGCCGGCTCCCGGGCCCTTGCGCCTCATCGAACAGCTCGAGGACCCGCAAGCGCACTGGCACGACCGGGACTTCAAGTCCGATCGTCCCGGCCGCGTGTTCGATCACGCGGCCGGCGCCGGGCGGCGCGGCGCGGTCGCGCATCACGGCACGCAGGGCGAGCGCTCGCCCTCGAAACACGAGGCCGAGGCGTTCGCGCACCGCATCGCCGCCGCGCTCGAGCGGTCGCGGACCGATTTCACGCGGCTCGTGCTGGTCGCGGAACCCGGATTCCTCGGCCAGTTGCGCGCGGTCCTGCCGAAGGCGCTCGCGGCGACGGTGGTACTCGAGATTCAGAAGGATCTGGTGCGCCTCGACGAACGCGCGCTCGGCGAGCTCTTGCCGGCGGCGCTCTACGCGACGTCCGCGTGAGCCGCGCGCCACGCCGTACCGCGCCGCGTGATGCCGCGCCGCGTTCGTTTGCTGCTACACTGGGGATCTGACCGCTTGCCGGCGCCTGCCGGGCCGGGCGGCCCGCCGCGGGGGCGTCGATGCTGGAACGCATCGGCCCGCGACGGCACAATCAAGAACCTAAGTATTTGATATACAACCGGTTCTCGAGGAGTGGTGCCCAGGAGAGGACTCGAACCTCCACGAATTTCTCCACTGGTACCTGAAACCAGCGCGTCTACCAGTTCCGCCACCTGGGCAACAGGGGCGCGCCGATGGCGCAGGCGGCGAAATTTACGCACCGCCCCGTGCCTTGTCAATCGAATCGAATGCGGCGGCCCGGAGGCCGTCCGCGGGAGCATTGAAGACATGTCGAATCAGACCCGCGATCATGGATCGCGCAACGGCCGGCGGGCGAACGCCGCGGACCGAGCTGCCGCTCGGCGGCCCGGTGCCGGCGCGGACGATCCACCGGCGGCCGATTGGCGGGCGCAGGACCCGAAGTTCGAACTCGAGAAATCGCGCTATGCGGCGCCGATCGCGAGCCGTGAGCTGTTGCTCGCGCATCTTGCGCAGGCGCCGGAGCCGCTGACCACGGACCGCATCGCCCGGCGTCTCGGAATCACGCGGGACTCGGAGCGTGACGCGCTCGACAAGCGCCTCGCGGCGATGGTGCGCGACGGGCAGGCGGTGCTCACCGCGGCCGGCTATGCGAGCGTCGGATCGGGCGAACGGATCGCCGGTCGGGTGCGCGGTCGCGCGAGCGGCGAGGTCACGATCGTGCCGGACGACGGCGGCGCGTGGCTCGCGCTCGCGCGTGCCGACGCGGCGACGCTGATGCACGGCGATCGGGTCGAGGTGCGCGTCGTCGGTGTGAACGAGCGCGGCCGTCCGCTCGCGCGCCTGATCCGCCGCACCGCCGATGCGCCACCGAGAATCGGCGGGATCTGGCACACGGGCCCCGCTCACGGGCGGGTCGCGCCGGAGGATCCCGGCCACTGGTACGCGGTCGAGGTACCGTTCGCGGATCGCGGCGGCGCATCCGACGACGACTACGTCGTCGTCGAGATCACGAAGCGGTCGCTCGGCGAGATCGCGGCGCGCGGCCGGGTCGTCGAGGTGCTGCGCGATCTGCGACCGGCGGATCTGGCCGCCCGCCTCGCGCTGCTGCGCCACGACCTGCCGGAGCGGTTTCCGGACGAGGTCGACGCCGCCGCGAACCGCTTCGCACCGCAGGTCACGTCCGCCGACTGCGCGGGACGCGAGGACCTGCGTGCGCTGCCGCTGGTCACGATCGACGGCGAGGACGCGCGCGACTTCGACGACGCGGTCTACGCCGAGCCGCTGCGCGGCGGCGGCTGGCGCCTCGTCGTCGCGATTGCCGACGTGTCCCACTACGTCCGCGTCGGCGACGCGATCGACCTCGAGGCGCGCTCGCGCGCGACGTCGGTGTACTTTCCCGACCGCGTGTTCCCGATGCTGCCGGAACACCTGTCGAATCACCTGTGCTCGCTGATGCCGCGGGTCGATCGGCTGGCCTACGTCTGCGACATGCGCGTCGGCAAGACGGGCACGCTCGGCAAGGCACGGTTCTACGAGGCGGTGATCCGGTCGCACGAACGCCTGACCTACGAGAGCGCGTGGGCGTTCCTCGAGGACCCGCGCTCGCCCCGCGCACCCCGGCTCGCCGACGCCGTCGCCGCGTCGCTGCGCGCACTGCACGCGCTGTTCGGCGCGCTGAAGACGGCGCGCGACGCGCGCGGCGCGCTCGATTTCCGGGGCGGCGAGGTCAAGGCCCGGATCGGTGCGGATGGCACGATCGACGGCTTCCATGCGGTCGTGCGAAACGATGCGCACCGGTTGGTCGAGGAATGCATGATCGCGGCGAACGTCCAGGCCGCGACCGCGCTGCGTCTCACGCAGACCCGGAGCCTGTACCGCGTGCACGGCCGTCCGGAGGAGAAGCGTGTCACGGAGCTGCGCCGGGTCATGAACGCGCTGCAGATCGGTGCGCCGTTCTCCGAGGAGCCGACCGCGAGCGAGTTCCGGCTGCTGATCGAACGGCTCGTCGCCCGACCGGACGGCGCGCTGCTCGAGGGCCTGGTGATCCGGGCGCTCGCGCAGGCGGTCTATCAGCAGACCAACATCGGTCACTTCGGTCTCGCGCTCACCGAATACGCCCACTTCACCTCGCCGATCCGCCGCTATCCGGACCTCCTGGTGCATCGTGCGCTGAAGGCGTCGACCGCGCCTTCGAGTCCGTCCGGTCACCGCTACGGAACGGAGGAACTGCAGGCGCTCGGCCGCGAGAGTTCGCAGCGCGAGCGACGGGCCGACGAGGCGTCGCGCGAGGTGCTCGGGTACCTGAAGTGCCTGTACCTGCGCCCACGCGTCGGCGAAGTGTTCGACGCGACGATCACCAGCGCGCTCGAGTTCGGGTTGTTCGTGCAGCTCAAGGAGATGCCGATCGACGGGCTGGTGCACGTATCGGCGATCCCAGGCGACTTCTGGGAGCTCGACGACAGCGGACTCGGGCTCGTCGGACGCTCGACCGGGCGACGCCTGCGCATGGGGGATCCGGTGCGCGTACGGCTCGGCGTGGTCGACCTCGCGCAGCGCCAGGTGGACTTCGAGATGCTGGATCATGCGGAACCGCGGCGCACCGGTCGTGGTCCGCGTCGACCGGGCGGGCGACGGCGGGGTGCGCGTGGCTGACGCGACCCGCCAGACCGTGCACGGCCTGCACGCGGTCGATGCCCTGCTCGACCGGGCGCCGGAGCGGGTGCTCGAGCTCTGGGTTGCCGCGGCACGCGACGATCGGCGCATGCGGGAGTTGAAGCAGCGCGCCGAGGCGCTCGGCCTGCGCGTACAGAGCGCGACGCCCCAGACCCTTGCGACGCTGGCGGGAGCGGGCGCGGTGCACCAGGGCGTCGTCGCCGCGATCCGCCCGAACCCGCCCTGGGACGAATCGGCGCTGCTCGCCGCGCTCGACCGGCTCGGCGAGGAGCCGCTCCTGCTGGTGCTCGACGGCGTGACCGATCCGCACAACCTCGGCGCGTGCCTGCGGACCGCCGAAGCCGCGGGCGCCCACGCGGTCGTGATTCCGCGCGACCGGGCCGCCGGCGTCGACGGCACCGCCCGCAAGGCGGCGGCCGGCGCCGCGGACTTCGTGCCGGTCGTCGCCGTCACGAACCTCGCACGCACGCTCGACCGACTGAAGGAGCGACGGATCTGGGTCGCGGGAACGGCCGCCGAGGCGCCGGAGACGATCTACTCGGCGGACCTGCGCCGCCCACTCGCGCTCGTGCTCGGCGGCGAGGGGAGCGGGATGCGTCGATTGACCCGGGAGCGTTGCGATTTCCTGGTCCGGATCCCGATGGCGGGCCGGGTCGAGTCGCTGAACGTCTCGGTCGCGGCCGGCATCGCGCTGTTCGAGGCGACCCGGCAGCGACGGGAAGGCGATCGGCGGGTCGCGTCCCGGGCCCCCGGTTGACCGCCGGAACCGCTACGCGTATCCTGCGCGCTCTTTTCGCCGGGCAACCGGCCTGACTCCTTGCCTCACCGCTCGCAACGGGAGGCGAAATCCGTAAGGAGACGACATGCGACATTACGAGATCGTGCTCCTGGTCCATCCGGACCAGAGCGAGCAAGTGCCTGCGATGATCGATCGCTACAAGGGGATGATCACGGCGGGCGGCGGTGCGGTGCATCGCTTCGAAGACTGGGGCCGGCGCCAGCTCGCGTACCCGATCGCGAAGGTCCACAAGGCGCACTACGTGCTGATGAACGTGGAGTGCGACCAGAAGATCCTCGGCGAGCTCTACGGCGCGTTCCGGTTCAGCGATGCGGTGCTGCGTCACCTGGTCGTGAAGATGGACGAGGCGGTGACCGAGCCTTCGCCGATGGCGAAGTCCTCGGAGGATGGGGCGCGGCGTCACGAGGAATTCGACGACGACGCCGACGACGACACCGCGGCCAGCGCACGCTGAGCCGACGCACTCCAAGGAGCTCCCATGGCACGTTTTTTCCGCCGCAAGAAATTTTGCCGCTTCACCGCCGAGGGCGTGAAGCAGATCGATTACAAGGATCTCGGTACGCTGAAGGGCTACGTCACGGAGACCGGCAAGATCGTCCCGAGCCGGATCACCGGCACCCGCGCGCACTACCAGCGACAGCTGCAGCTCGCGATCCGGCGCGCGCGCTACCTCGCGCTGCTGCCGTACACGGATCAGCATTGAAGGGGCGGAGGGCGTAACGATGGAAGTCATCCTCCTGCAGAAGGTCGCGAACCTCGGCCAGATCGGCGATCGAGTCAAGGTCAAGGCGGGTTTCGCGCGCAATTATCTCGTGCCGACGGGGCGGGCGACGCTCGCGACGCCGGCGAACGTCTCGAAGTTCGAGGCCCAGCGGGCCGAGCTCGAGGCGAAGGCGCACGCGGAACTGCAAAGCGCGCAGGAGCGCGCAGCGCAGTTCGAGAGCTTCAAGCTCGAACTGAAGGCGAAGGCGGGATCCGAGGGCAAGCTGTTCGGATCGATCGGCACCGCGGACATCGCCGAGGCGGCCGTGAAGGCCGGGCATCCGATCACCCGCTCGGAAGTGCGCATGCCGAACGGACCGATTCGCACGACCGGCGATCACTCGGTCGAACTGCATCTGCACACGGACGTGGACGTGACCTTGCAGGTCACGATCGTTGCCGAAGATTAGCGGCGTCTCGAGCCGCGTCGCGCACGGATAGCACGTGGCGGAATCGGCGAGCCGACGATCGATCGAGACGGGGGTGCGCCTGCCGCCGCACTCCGTCGAGGCCGAGCAGTCGGTGCTCGGCGGCCTGCTGCTCGATGCGGCGGCCTGGGACCAGATCGCCGATCGCGTCGCCGCGGACGACTTCTATCGTCACGATCACCGGCTGATCTTCGCCGCGATCGCCTCGCTCGTCGAGCGCGGGCAGCCGTGCGATGCGGTCACGGTTTCCGGACACCTCGACAGCCAGGGCCTGTCGGACCAGGTCGGTGGCCTTGCGTATCTCGGCGCGCTCGCGCGCGATACCCCGACCGCAGCGAACATCCGCGCCTACGCCGACATCGTCCGGGAGCGCTCGGTCCTGCGGCAGCTGGTGACCGTGGGCAACGCGATCGCCTCCGCCGCGCTCGAACCCGAGGGGCGTGAGGCGCGCGAGATCGTCGACGATGCCGAGCGGGCCGTGTTCGAGATCGCGGAGCGCGGAGCGCGGGGCACCGTCGGCTTCCAGCCCGTGAAGAACGTCCTGCCCGCGGTCGTCGACCGCATCGACGAGCTGTACAACTCTCAGGAGCAGATCACCGGGATCTCGACCGGGTTCAAGCAACTCGACGAGATCACCTCGGGCCTGCAGCCGGGTGATCTGATCGTCGTCGCCGGTCGACCCTCGATGGGCAAGACCACGCTCGCGGTGAACATCGCCGAGAACGCGGCGCTCGGCGCGAACAAGGCGGCGGCGATCTTCAGCATGGAAATGTCCGCCGAGTCCCTGACGCTGCGAATGATCTCCTCGCTCGGTCGGATCAATCAGCTGCACCTGCGCACCGGGCGCCTGCAGGAGGACGACTGGCCGCGGATCGACTCGGCGATGACGCAGCTGTCGAATGCGCGGATCTTCGTCGACGAGACGCCGGCGCTCACGCCGACCGAGGTGCGTGCGCGTGCACGGCGATTGAAGCGCGAGCGGGGACTCGACCTGATCGTGGTCGACTACCTGCAGTTGATGCAGGTCGCCGGCACGAAGGAGAACCGCGCGACCGAGATCTCGGAGATCTCGCGATCGCTGAAGGCGCTCGCGAAGGAGCTGAAGGTGCCGGTGATCGCGCTGTCGCAGCTGAATCGCAGCGTCGAGCAGCGCGTCGAGAAGAAGCCGGTGATGTCGGATCTGCGCGAGTCCGGCGCGATCGAGCAGGACGCCGACGTGATCCTGTTGATCTATCGCGAGGAAGTGTACGACCCGAACACGACCCGCAAGGGCATCGCGGACATCATCGTCGCGAAACAGCGCAACGGCCCGACCGGCGAGGTGCAGCTCACCTTCCTCGGTCAGTACACGAAATTCGAGAATTACGCGCCCGAGTCCTACGCCGAGGGCGTGTTCGGCTGAGGCGAGTCGTCGCTCAGAGCGACTCGGGAGCGCCCGATTCCTCGGCGGACTCGCGACGGCGGATCGCACTGACCGGCACCGCCGCGACCGCGGGCGGCCGTGCGCCGTCCTCGGTGTATTGAATCGGCAGTTCCGGCGCCATCGGTCCGCTCACCCGCGGACCGCGCAGCGCGGCGAGCATCGCCTTCAGCGGCCGGCTGAACGCGTCGTTGACCGCGGTTCCCTCGAAGCCGCAATGCGCCATGCAGTTGTTGCAACGCGGATTCCGGCCCACGCCGTAGTGTTCCCAGTCGGTCTCCTCGATCAGCGACCGGTAGCTCGGCGCATAGCCCTCGTCGGTCAGCAGGTAGCAGGGCCGCTGCCAGCCGAACACGTTGTACGTCGGATTGCTCCACGGCGTGCACTGGTAGCGCTGGTTCCCGGCGAGGAAATCCAGGAACAGTGCCGAATGATTGAATACCCAGCGCCGGCGTGCGCGGCCCCGGCGGCGGAAGATCTCGCGGAACAGCTGCTTGCTCGCGTGGCGGCCGAGGAACACGTCCTGGCGCGGCGCGTGGTGGTAGCTGTAGCCCGGCGAGACCGTGATGCCCTCGATTCCGAGGCTCATCGCGGTGTCGAAGAATGCGGCGACGTCGTCGGGGTCCTCGCC
>JAGWPU010000149.1 GCA_028870355.1 Gammaproteobacteria bacterium
AGGACCTGCCGCGCGATTGCACGACGACGCAGGCCCCGGGACGCTATCGCCTCGAGGACGCGCCCGGCGCGGGGTACTTCGATTTCACGCCGGGAGCCGGCTCCTTCAAGCGGTGGCTGCACCCGCCGCTGCAGACCGAGGCGCGGTTCCGACGCGAGGGATCGGGGTTCGTGCCGGTCGAGACCGCCGCGGCGGTCCCGCCTCGCCAGGCGTTCCTCGGAATCCGGGCGTGCGAGGTCGCGGCGATCGGGGTGCTCGATCGGGTGTTCCTCGAAGGGCCTTACCCGGACCTGGGCTACCAGCGCCGCCGGGAGGCGGCCTTCCTGGTCGCGGTCAATTGCGCGTCGCCCGGCGAGAGCTGCTTCTGTACCTCGACCGGCACCGGCCCGCGCGTCGAGCGGGGGTTCGATCTCGCGTTGACGGAACTGAAGCGTCCTGTGCATCGCTTTCTGGTCGAGATCGGCAGCGATCGCGGAGCCGAGCTCGCAGTCCACCTGCCCGGCCGACCGGCGCCGGCGCCGGCGGAGGCGATCGAGGCGGCCGCGGCGGTCAGCGAGCGCTGCGCGCAAGCGATGCCGCGCCGCTTCGACGGGCAGCGCGTTGCGCGCCGGTTGCAGGAGACGCCGGAGCATCCCCGGTGGGCGGCGATCGCCGAGCGCTGTCTCGGCTGCGCGAACTGCACGACGGTCTGTCCGACCTGCTTTTGCACCACGGTCGTCGACCGGACCGATCTCGCGGGCACCACCGCGACGCGCGAGCGGCACTGGGACTCGTGCTTCACGCTGGGCTTCTCGCACCTCCCCGGCGGCAGCGTCCGCTCGAGCACCGCCTCCCGGTACCGACAATGGATCACGCACAAGCTGTCCTCCTGGCGGGACCAGTTCGGCACGCTCGGCTGCGTCGGCTGCGGCCGCTGCGTGACCTGGTGTCCCGCCGGGATCGATCTCGCCGCGGAAGCGGCGGCGATCGACGCCGAAGCCGACGCGCGAGCCGGGAGGGACGCGGATGCGCGTTGAGGAACTCGGCGATGCGGTCGCGGGCTGCACCCGTCCGGTCGAGTTCGTGACCGGCGAGTATCTGCTGCGGGTCGGGGCGCCGGCGGACGAGTGCTTTCTGATCGAACAGGGTCGGGTCGCGCTCGAGGCCCACGCGCCGGCACGGCCCGCGCAGGTGCTCGCGACGCTCGGCGCCGGCGATCTCGTCGGCCTGTCCTGGATGTTGCCGCCCTACCGCTGGGCCTGCGATGCGCGCGCGGTGCGGCCGGTACGTGCGATTGCGATCGATGCCCGCCGCGTGCGCGAGCGTTGCGACGCCGATCCGCGGATCGGCTATCACCTGCTGCAAGCCGTGCTGCGGGCCGCGATCGACCGCCTGCAGGCGCTGCGTCTGCAGCACCTCGACGTCTACCGCGGGGCGGATCCGTGAGCGTCGCCCTCGAGGCGACCTGGATTCCGCGCCGCTACCGGGTCGCTGCGGTGCGGCCCGAACTCCCCGACACGGTGAGCCTCGAGCTCGACCCCGAGTCCGGTGAGTCGCCGGCGTTCGAGCCGGGACAGTTCAATATGCTCTACGCGTTCGGGCTCGGCGAAGCCGCGATCAGCCTGAGCGGCGATCCGGCCGATCGAGCGCGGCTCGTGCACACGGTGCGCGCGGTCGGCCCGGTCAGCCGGGCGCTCGCCGGGCTTGCCGTCGGCGCGTCGGTCGGGGTGCGCGGTCCGTTCGGCCGCGGCTGGCCGACCGCGACGGCGCGCGGCCACGATCTGATCGTGGTCGCCGGGGGCCTCGGTCTCGCGCCGCTGCGGCCGGTGCTGCTGCGGGTGCTCGCCGACCGGGCGTGCTACGGCCGGGTCGTCGTGCTGGTCGGCATGCGGACGCCGCGGGAGATCCTGTACCGTGCCGCGCTCGACGACTGGGCCGGGCGTGCGGATCTCGAGGTCGAGGTGACGGTCGACCGGGGGGATGCCGACTGGCGTGGACACGTCGGTGTCGTCACGAGCTTGATTGCGCAACTCGCGCTCGACCCGCGGAACGCGGTCGCGTTCGTCTGTGGCCCGGAACTCATGATGCGCCATGGCGCGGCCGGATTGATCGGGGCCGGGCTCGAGTCCGAGCAGATCTTCGTGTCGATGGAACGGAACATGAAATGCGCGATCGGTCTGTGCGGACACTGCCAGTTCGGGCCCGCGTTCGTCTGCAAGGACGGGCCGGTGCTGCGATTCGATCGCGTCGGCCGCGCGCTCGCGATCCGGGAATGGTGAATGTCGACGCCAGCGCGCCCGACGCTCGCGGTGTGGAAGTTCGCGTCCTGCGACGGCTGCCAGCTCTCGCTCCTCGACGCCGAGGCGGATCTGCTCGCGCTCGGGGACCGCGTGGACATCGCGCATTTCGCGGAGGCGACCTCGCACGTCGCGCCCGGCCCCTACGACCTGTCGCTGGTCGAGGGCTCGGTCGCGACCGCACGCGACGCGGCGCGGATCCTCGCGATCCGGGCGCAATCGAAGCGACTGGTCACGATCGGTGCCTGTGCGACCGCCGGCGGGATCCAGGCGCTGCGCAATTTCGCGAACACCGCCGAGCTCCTCGCCGCGGTGTACCCCGATCCACGGACCCTCGACGTGCTTGCCGAGGTCACGCCGATCCGCGCGCACGTACCGGTCGACTTCGAGCTGCCCGGCTGTCCGGTCGACCGGGGCCAGCTGCTCGAGGTGATCGCGGCGATGCTCGCGGGTCGCCCGCCGGCGATCGCGACGCACAGCGTCTGCGTGGAATGCAAGCAGCGCGGGACGACGTGCGTGCTGGTCGCGCGCGGCGTTGCGTGCCTCGGGCCGGTCACGCACGCCGGCTGCGGCGCGATCTGCCCCGCGTACGACCGGGGTTGCTACGGCTGCTTCGGACCGATGGAGACGGCCGACCCCGCCGCGCTCGCGAAGGCGTGGGCCCGGCTCGGAATCGCCGATCGAGAGCGCCGGCGGGCGCTGCACGCATACTGCCCGGCGATCGAGCCGTTTCGCAGCGCCGGAGCCGAGCGTGACCCGTAGGCGCCTCGTCGTCGATGAGATCGCGCGCGTCGAAGGCGAGGGCGCACTCGATCTCGAGATCGAGGCCGGTCGGGTCACGCAGGCCCGCCTGCGGATCTTCGAGCCGCCGCGCCTGTTCGAGGCACTGCTGCGCGGCCGCGATCACCGCGAGGCGCCGGACATCGCGGCGCGCATCTGCGGGATCTGCCCGGTCGCGTATCAGCTCGGCGCGGCGCAGGCGATGGAGCAGGCGCTCGGCGTGCGCGTCGGGCCGGCCGTGCGGTCGTTGCGTCGACTCCTGTACTGCGGCGAGTGGATCGAGAGTCACGCGCTGCACATCGTGTTGCTGCACGCGCCGGACTTCCTGGGCTACCCGGACGGGATGCGAATGGCGCGGGACCACCCGGCCGCGGTCGAGGCTGGGCTCGCGCTGAAGCGCTTCGGGAACGACGTGCTGCGAACCCTCGGTGGCCGGGAGATCCACCCGGTGAACGTGCGCGTCGGCGGCTTTCACCGGTGGCCGCGCGCGGCGGAGCTCGAGCCGCTCGCGGCGCGGGCGACCGCGGCGCGTGCGCAGGCGCTGCAGTTGCTGCGCTGGGCGAGTCACTTCGATTTTCCAGCGTTCGAGCGGGACTACGAGTTCGTCGCGATGCGCGCGCCCGACGGTTACCCCCTGAACGAAGGACGGATCGTCTCGAGCGCCGGGATCGACATCGATCTGGCGGAGTTCGATCGGCACTTCGCGGAGCATCAGGTCGCGTACTCGACCGCGTTGCACGCCGGGATCCGCGGGCGCGGCGCCTATCTCGTCGGACCGCTCGCGCGGTACGCCCTGAACTTCGACCGCCTGCCTGCCGAGGTGCAGGCGCTCGCGCGCGAGGCGGGGCTCGGACCCGTCTGCCGCAACCCGTTTCGCAGCATCCTGGTGCGTGCGATCGAGGTGATCTACGCGTGCGGCGAGATCGAGCGCCTGATCGCGGACTTGCGCCGGCGGTCCGCGCCGCCCGTGTCGCCGATCGCGTTGCGCGCAGCGATCGGCCAGGGCTGCACCGAAGCGCCGCGCGGGCTGTGCCACCACCGCTACGAGATCGACGCGACCGGTACGATCGCGGGCGCGCGCATCGTGCCTCCCACCTCGCAGAATCAGGCCTCGATCGAGGCGGACCTGCGCGACCTCGCGGGCCGGCATCTCGAGACGTCCGACGAGGACCTGCGCGCGCTGTGCGAGCGCGCGATCCGCAATCACGACCCGTGCATCTCGTGCTCGGCGCACTTCCTGACCCTGAGCGTGCGCGGCCGATGAGTGCGGACGACGCGGACTGTCTGGTGATCGGCGTCGGCAATCCCGATCGGGCCGACGACGGGGCCGGACCGCTGGTCGCGATGCGATTGCAGGCGCTGCGGCCGCCAAGGGTGCGGGTCACGATGCGGGGAGGGGACCTGCTCTCGCTGATCGACGACTGGGCGGGCGCTCGCGCGGTCGTCGTGGTCGATGCGGCGGCACCGCTCGCGCGGCCGGGCACGATTCATCGCTGGACCCCGGGGACCGGGGAGCTGCCGCGGCCGCCGAGGCCGTCGTCGACCCACGGCTTCGGCGTCGCCGAGGTGCTCGCGCTCGCGGCGCATCTGGGACGCGTGCCGCAGACACTCGTCGTGTATGCGATCGAAGGCGCGCGATTCGACCTCGGCGCGGCGATGACGCCCGCGGTGCGCCGCGCCGCGCTCGCCCTCGCGCGCCGTCTCGGCGCCGGCGGCGGCGTTACGCGCGCGACGACGCCGGGGCCACCGAGGCCGTCGCGCGGGCGCTAGTCGTCGGTCGTCGACTCGTCGGTCGGCGTCTCGTCGCTCGGCGTCTCGTCGGTCGCCGTCTCCTCGCGTGCGCCGTCGAGCCGTTGCCAATGCCGTCGCTGCCGGCGCTCGCGCCATTGCCGGACGACCAGGTTCAACGCGAACCACGCGCACCCGACCGCGATCGGCCAGGCGACGACGCGCGGCCAGAGCGCCGCGCAGGCCGCGAGCGCCGCGAGTGCGACCGTCGCGCCGGCGAGCGGTCCACGGCTCGTGTCGCCGAGCACGCGGTGCGCACGCAACGCGACCCCGACGCTGGTCGCGATCCGCAGCGCGCCGACCGCGGTACGGCTCGAACTGCCGCCGCCGCGTCGCAGGACCCGCGCCCGGCGTGCCGCCGCCGGATCGCTCGAGCCGACACGCTCGCTGCGACGGAAGCGGCGTGGCGCCAGCACGATCTCGGTCGCGTTCGCAAGGTCGGCTTCGTACCGCGCGGCCAGCTGACCCGCAAAGCCTTCGTCCTCGATCGCGACGTCGATCTCACGATTGCCGAGCCAGCTCGACAGGTTCAGGTTCGACGAACCGACGCGGGACCACAGGCCGTCGACGACCGCGGTCTTCGCGTGCAGCATCGAGCCGTTCCATTCGTAGATCCGGATCCCGGCGCGCAGCAGTGGCCGGTAGCCCGATCGGGACATCGCCGCGACGAGCGGGACGTCGCTCGCGCCGGGAACGAGGAGTCGCACGTCGACGCCGTCGTGCGCGGCGCCGATCAGCGCCTGCACGTAGGGGGCGACGCCGAGGTAGTAGGCATCGGTGAGCCACAGCGTGCGCCGCGCCATCGCGACCACCAGCTGGTCGAGACGGTACAAGGTCGCACTCGCGGGCTGCGTCGCGATCACCCGGACCGCGACCGTGCCGGGGCTCGTCGTCGCGGCCGCGTGGCCGACCGGCGTGCCATCGTCCGGCGCCAGCGGCGCGCCGAGGCTCGTCCAGCTGTCGAGGAACGCGGCCTCCAGGCGCGCGACCGCGGGACCGCGGATCGCGACGCCCGTGTCCCGCCACGGTGGGACCCCGCGGGCCGGATCGCCGAGCCACTTCGCGCTGATGCACACGCCGGACAGGAAGCCGTCCCGCCCGTCGACGACCAGGAGCTTGCGATGGTCGCGGCTCACCCAGACGAGCGATCGCCCGATCCGTGGTGGATTGTAGATCCGAATCTCGCCGCCCGCCGACCGCAGCGGCGCCCAGAATCGTCGTCCCGATTGGCCGAGGCACCCGAGCCAGTCGACGATCACCGCGACGCGCACGCCGGCTTGCGCCCGTTCCGCGAGCGCGTCCCGGAATTCGCGGCCGACGGGATCGTCACGGACGATGTAATTCTCGAGCAGGACCCGGCGTTGCGCGCTGCGGATCGCGCGCAGCCAGGCGTCGAAGTGCGCCTCGGCGTCGGTCAGCAGCTCGATCGCGTTGCCAGGAATCGGCGGCGCGCCGGCGGCGCGGTTCAGCAAGCGCTCGGCGAACTTCGAATAGGTCGGGTCTCGCGGTGTCGCGGCCATCCGGCGAGTGTAGCGCGGGCGCGGATCGCGCCGACACGGGCGGTCGCCGTGGCCGCGATCGTCCCGCCCGACCGCGGGTCAGCGCTTACCGCAGAACTGATCGTGCAGGGTGCGGATGATCGCCGCGGTCTCGCCGCTGGAGAGCGCGTAATGGATCGATTGGCCACGACGCCGCGTCGACACCAGCTTGTGCTCGCGCAGGAGCGCCAGGTGCTGCGAGACCGCGGATTGGCTCAAGCCGATGCACGACTGGAGCTCGCCGACCGATTTCTCGCCTTCGGCGAGCTGACAGACGAGGAGCAGGCGCGCCTCGTTCGCGATCGCCTTCAGGACTGCGGAGACCCGCGATGCGCGCGTGTGCAGGGCCGCGAGCTCCCGTCGGTGCAGCGCGGTGATCGCCACCGTGGGCGAGGCTTCGGCGGCGCGGGGTCGGATCGCGCCGGTCGGTCGCTTGCGCGCGTGCGGGCGGCTCATGCCCCGCAACCGGCGAAGCCGTCGGCGGTCATCTTCGCCTCGTAGGGTCCCGCGACCTGCGTGCCCGGGACGAGCGTCGGCTTCACCTCCGCCCAGTTGTCGGGCTTCAGCACCAGCAGCCAGCCGCGCCCGTACGGGTCGTCGTTCGCGATGCTCGGTGTCGCGACCAGCGTTTCGTTGATCTCGACGACCGTTCCGCCGGCGGCGACCTTCGCCGGTCCGACCCACTTGCCCGACTCGACCGTCGCGCAGGACTTGCCGGCCTTCACTTCCTTGCCGACGCCCTTCGGGGTGAACGCCACCAGGCGGCCGGCCATCGCGGTCGCGACCGCGGTCATTCCGACCTTCACGTTGCCGTCGCCGACCTCGCGGAACCAGATGTGGCTCTGCACGTCGTAGAGCAGATCATCGGGCAGATTGCACCCGCGCACCGTCGCCATGAATCGAACTCCTCTCGTCGATGTCTCGTCGATGCTCCTTCAGCCGGACTGCGCGCGCACCGGCTTCGATGCGCAGCAGAACTCGCCCAGCCGTTCGGTCTGGAGCTTCCCGCCGACGAACAGACACAGATGGTTCGCGAGCAACGCCATCATCCGTGCGCGTCGGTCGGCATCCGGGTGGTCCGGCTGCCATGTTAGCAGGTTGTGGTGATACACGAGTTCGCGGCAACTCTCGCGACAGGCATTGAAACTCGGCAGCCCCCGGGCGCCTTGGCGGTGCAGCGCGAGCAGGCGGAATCCTTCCTGGCGATCCTCGGTCGGCGTCTCGCCGCGCGCGCGCACCCAGTGCTCGAGGACTGCTTCGCCGAGCGCGAGGATCTCCGCGGCGTCGTCCGCCGTCGGCGTGCCCGCGGCGAGCGTCGTCAGGCGCGCCTCGACCGCCTCCAGCGGGATCACCCGAGCCCCTTGCCGGCGAGCAGTTCCCGCGACGCCGACACGTTCTCGTGCAGGCCGACCTGGCGCGCCGAGAGACCGAGCGCGAGACCGAGCAGTTGCGTGAAGTACACGATCTTGACCTGGGTCTTGCGTTGAAAGCGCTTCTCGGCGCGGATCTGGTGCATCTCGAGACCGGAGTGACAGGTGGGGCACTCGGTCGCGATGATCTCGGCGCCCGCGGCCTCGGCGGCATTCAGGATGTTGAGCACGAGCTTCGTCGACAGGTCGCTGTCCGAGAGCGTGTGCGCTCCGCCGCAGCACGCGGTCTTCAGCGGGAAGTCGACGTTGACCGCGCCCGCCGCAGCGAGCAGATCGTCCATGAAGTGCGGCTTCGCGGTCGACTCGCTCCCCGGTCCCGCGTCCTTCTCGGGAAAGATGTTGCGCGGACGGGTGTACATGCAGCCGTAGTAGTTCGCGATCCGCAGCCCCTGGAGGCCGCCCTTCACGCGCGCGCGCAAGCCGTCCTCGCCGATCGCACCTTTGATCCATTCGAGCGCGTGGATCGACTCGACCTGTCCGGGCTGGTAGGCCGGATGTCCGGCCTTCGCCGAGAGTCGGTCGACGACCGCGGCGCTCGCCGGGTCGTGCGCGAGATCGTGCTCGGCCTTCTTCAGGTTGTGGTAGCAGCCATTGCACGGCGCCATCACGACGTCCATCCGCATTTGATTCGCGGCGATCGACATCACGCGCGAGGACAGGTAGGTCTGCAGCTTCGGATCGACGTTCTTGACTTCCATCGCTCCGCAGCAGTTCCAGTTCTCCACTTCCACGAGATCGAGGCCGAGCGCCTTGCCGACCGCCTTCGTCGATCGGTTGTACGGATGGCCGGTGCCCTCGAGTGCGCAGCCGGGGTAATACGCGACCCGGCGGTACTTGTCGGTCTTGCTCTCGGACATCGTGGGTCAAGCTCCTTCGCGAGTCGTTGCGGGGCTGTCGGGCGCGTCGAGGCCGAGCGCGCTCCGCTGCGCGGCGTGCTCGGCCTGCACGTACTCCTCGATCGCGGCGCGTGCCCGCGACCAGTCCCGGGTCCGCGGCGCGATCGCGGCGCTGAAGCCGAGACGCGCGAGCAGACCGATCGGCAGGTGCCGGACGAGCCGCTTCGCCATCTCGATCAGCCAGTCCTGCTGGAGCGCCTGGCCGGTGCGCGCGAAGAACCGGCGGATCGTCCGGCCGTCCTCGATCTTCCCGCGACGGATCACCTGGTCGGAGAACACCTCGTCGAACACCATCGCCGGGGACTTCGGCGTGTGCCCCTTGAGCTCGAGCCAGTGCGAGATCGCCTTCATCACGCCCTCGGGGTTCACGTCGCGCGGGCAGATGTGGGTGCACTTGTTGCAGCTCACGCACTGCCACACGATGTCCTTGTCGCGCAGCAGCTCCGCCTCCATGCCCATCCGCACGAGGTAGATCCAGAACCGGGGATTGAAGTCGGGGTTCACCGCGTTCACGGTGCAGGCATTGGTGCAGGACCCGCACTGCCAGCAGCGGTGGATGAATTCGCCGCCGGGCAACGCGGCGACCTCCTCCTGCATCGCCTCGTTGTAGTCGGTGACCACGCGGGACCGGATGAACGTGCTCCAGTGCCCCGACACGTCGACGCCGTCGACCGTCAACTGCTCGTGGGTGCGCAGGTCTTCCGGCCGGATGAGTTCCTTTTCGTGAATCGGCATGGGCGCCTCAGACGGCCGCCGCGCGGCCTTCGATCGTGTTCAGGCGCGCCCGGCCGCTGCCGGCCGCGATGCCGTCGAGGCCGAGCAGCCGGCGCGTGAACTCGAGCGGGTCCGGCTCGGCCGAGAAGTCGGTGCGCAAGTAACTCCCGCCCTGGTCGCAGATGTACTCGGCGTACACCTGCGCGCACAGCAGATCGACGTAATGGAGCATGTCCCGGAAGAAGCCCTGCCCGGCCAGATAGCCGCTGAGCTCCTCGCGCAGCGCGAGGAAGGTCGCGTAGTCGTCCGGGACCGCGATCCGCGGCAGGCCCGTGCCGTCCGCGAACCAGATCTCGCGCAGCACGCCGGTGTTGGCCTCGGTGTCCCAGATCCAGCGCATCATCAACGGATAGCGCTCCGGATCGACGTTGTGCAGCACCTCCGCCGCGAGGTCGCGGACCCAGCGCTGGCGGTGATCCTCGCCGAGGCCGGCGCCGAAGCGCACCAGCCGTTCGTCGGTCGATGCGGTGTCGTCGACCGATCCCAGCAGGGCTGCGAGCTCGCTGCGCAGCGCATCGTACGCCGGGCGCTCCAGCCAGCGGCCGATCCGTCGTCGCACCGTCGGCATGAACGGGCAAAGCTGGCCGAACGCGCCCGGCTCGAGCGCCTCGAGCTGATCCCGCGGCGTCTGCAGCGCGCGACGGAACGCCGCTCCCTTGAATTTCAGCGCTTCGACATAGCGCTCCAGGCCGCCGTGCGGTTCGGCCCCCGCGACGAGGCGCGCGAGGCTCGATCGCAGCCGTTCGCCGCTCAGATCGAGCCGCACCGCCGGCGCCGCCGCGGGAACGCGCTTCATGCGGTCGCCTTCGCGGCGCCGAGGGAACCGAGCGCGCTCAGCGCTGCCGCGTGGCCCTGGCCGATCGAGTCGTCGATCGTCTCCGGGCCGGTCGCAGCGCCGGCGACGAACACCCCGGCGCGCGTGGTCTCCGCCATGTTCCCGTAGGTATTGCGGCGCGCGAGATAGCCGTGCGGTTCCAGTTCGACGCCGAAGGTCGATGCGATCGTCTTGTTGTCGAGGTTCGGATCCATTCCGATCGCGTGCACGACCAGGTCGAACGGAATCGTCACGGGACGCTTCACCAGGGTGTCCTCGCCCTTCACGATCAGCTTCGTGCCGTCCGAGGTCACCTCGGCGATGCGCGCCTTGATGTACTTGATCTTGAACTCTTCCTGGCTGCGCCAGTAGTACTTGGTCTCGTAGAGGCCGAACGTGCGGATGTCCATGTAATAGATGTAGACGTGGCAGTCCGGCAGCTCCTCGCGGATCTCCATCGCGAGGTTCGCGGAGACCGTGCAGCAGATCTTCGAACACCACTCCCGGCCGATCTGCCGGTCGCGCGAGCCGACGCACAGCAGGATGGCGACGCGCTGCGGCTTGCGGCCGTCGGACGGGCAGCGAACCCCGCGGCCCGAGGAGATCATCTGCTCGACCTGTGTCGTCGTCACGACGTCCGGGAACGTGCCGAATCCCCATTCGGGCTTGTTCAGGGAGTCGAAGTGGGTGAAGCCGGTCGCGAGAATCGCCGCCCCCGCGCGCACCGTCGCGCCATCGGACAGCTGCGCGGTGAAATCGCCCGGCGAACCGTCGAAGCTGCGCACCGTCGCCCCGGTGTGTACCTCGACGAGCGAGTCGCCGCGGACCCGCTCGACCATTCCGCCGATCGCATCCTTCGCCCACTCGCCGGATGGAACGAGCTTCGCGTAGCCGGAGAGGATCGGCGCGCCGCCGAGTCGCTCCGCCTTGTCGATGAGCACGCTGTGCCGCCCGACGCGCGCGAGCGCATGCGCCGCCGCGAGACCGGCGGGTCCGCCGCCGACGATCAAGATCGAGTCGTTCATCCGGTGTGCCCCAAGCGCTTGTACCCCGGGCCCGAGGTGATCATCCGCCGCGGGTCGTAGAGCGTTTCGCCGCGTCCTGCCGCGACGTCCTTCAGGTAGGCCTCGAACTCGGCCTTGCGGGCCTGCCAGTCGATGCCGAGCTTCTCCATCAGCCCCTCGGTCGCGGACGCATGCCAGTGCGATTGCACGATCTTGTAGGGATGCGCGCCGCAGACGAGCGCCGCGAACTGGCAGTCCGCCAGCACCGGGAGCCCCACCGGGCGGCCGTCCGCCTTGCTGATCCACTGGTTCTTGTCGAGCGTGGTGATGCAGCCCGTGTCGTGGCCGATCATCACGTCGGCCCGGGCTTCCTCGACCGCGACGCGGATCTTGCGGTCGATCGCGAACGAGCGGGTGAACTCGCGTTCCGAGATGATGTGGCGGAATCCGAAGCCGCAACAGTCGTACCAGGTCGAATAGTCGATCACCTGCGTGCCGAGCGTCTGCATGATGCCGGTCGATACCGCGACGCGATTGCCGTCGAGCACCGTCTCGTCGTAGATCACGTCCTCGGGGATCATCTTGTAGACGTGACAGGCCGGGTGGATCGTCGCGCGGATCCCGCTGCAGTCGATCACGCGCCGCTTCGCGACCTCGTCGCGCATCACGTGCAGCCACTCGGCGTAGTGCACGATCTCCTCCGGGATCAGGATCTTCCCGTCGACGAGCCGGCCGAGCTTGCCGAGGATCTTGCGCATCCGCTCGCGAAGCTTCGCCGAGTGCATCAGGAACGTGCGCATTTCCTTGTAGTTGCCGAACGAGGTGCCGCAGTGGACCAGCGGGTAGTAGTAGCCCTCCGGCAGGCCCTGCGCCTTCGCCGCGACATAGGCCTGGTGGAAATTTCGCAGGAACACCGCGGCGAGGCTCTCGACGTTGCCGATGCCCGAACCATGGTAGTTCCAGGCGGTGCACGAGGTCTGATCGGTCTCGTCGAGGTATTCGATCTGCATCTGGTTCATCAGCCAGAGGAGCGAGGTCGGATAGCCGGGGATGTTGCCGCACTGGCCGCAGGACTTGTGGTGCCAGAGCCGCGTGGTCGGGATCTTCTTGTCCCAGCCGTAGAGCGTGCGCACGTGGATCGGCCGATGCTCGTCGCTGACCCGGTGCACCAGGATCTCGCCGTCCTTCTCGAGCTGCCACATCGCGTCGCGGACGTCCTCGACCCGATCCTTGTTCGTGAGCATCGAGCGCCGATCGATGATCTGCTCGACCCACGCGGTCGCGCGTTGCGCGTCCTGCGCGCCGAGCGCCGCGCTCTTCCATTCGGCACCATGACCGGTGAAGCGTTCGCTCGCGGTCCGATCGTCGGGATCGCTCATGTCGATTCCTCCTCTTGTTCCTCGAGCCATTCGGCGTACTCGTCGCGCTTCTCGTCCATGATGTCGCCGATCACGTCGAACAGGTTCGGATCCACCGTCTTCAGGCTCTCGAGCACCCCAGTCTCTTCCCAGATCGTGTACAGCTCGACCGAGGTCTTCAGATTCACTTCCCACGCCGTCTTGGTCGTGTGCAGCGTCGGTACCGGAATCGCCTTGCGCAGCACCTGGAGCGGTGCGTCGACCTTCGAGATGTTCGGGCCCCAGTCGGGGAACGCGTCGCGGCTGATCATGTCCGGCGAGAGCTGGTTGCCGGTCGAGATCAGCTTCAGCATCACGCGACTGAACGGGCGGAGCACGTTCTTCGCGGACTCCAGCCCGTGCTTGATCGCGGTCTCGCGCATCAGCATCACGAGACCACCGGGCGAGTTGCCGAACGGGCAGCGCGCCGCGCAGGTGTAGCACTGCGCGCAGGCCCAGATCTTCTCCTGCATCGCGTCGTAGATGCCCTCGAGATTCTCGGTCCACAGCAGCTGCACGATCTCGCGCGGGCTGTAGTCGTAGTAATGCGCCGAAGGGCAGGTCGCGGTGCAGATCCCG
>JAGWPU010000017.1 GCA_028870355.1 Gammaproteobacteria bacterium
CGCCCGCGGCGCTCGCGGCGCGAGGCCTCGCGGGCGACCCCGCGGACGCGGCCCGGCGCGAGCACGACTGGCGGCTCGCGGACGTGCGCGCGGGCCTCGCCGAGATCTACGCGGCGACCCACGAGGCGTTCATCCCGCAGATGCTGAACCTCGACCTCGTCGGCGCGATCAACTTCCAGAAGGGCTGCTACACGGGTCAGGAGATCGTCGCGCGCACCCAGCACCTCGGCCGGATCAAGCGACGGCTGCTGCGCGTGCGGACCCGGATCGCCGCGCCGCTCGGCGCGAGCGTGCGACTGCCCGACGGACGCCTCGGGCGCCTGACCGAACTGCAGGCGAGCGACGACGGCTACGAAGGGCTCGCGGTCGCGCCGCTCGCGGCGCCGGATGCGACGGGTCCTGCGGACGATGCGGCCGCGGACGCGGACGGCGCGGGCGACGCGCCGATCCCGGCCGAGCTCCTGCCGCTGCCGTACGCGCTATAGATCGACGATCTCGACTTCGTCCGCGGCGATTCGAGCGCCGAGGAAGCGGCTGCCGATGTGCGCGAAGCGTGCCGCACCGTCGGTCGCGAGCCAGCGCACCGTGCCGCCACCGGACACGGGGGCCGCGCCCGGCGCACCGCGGTGGGCGCCGATCCGCGCGGCAACCGCCGCGGCGGTGGTCGCCGCCGAGTCGACGATGCGCACCGCCGGCGGCAGCACCGCCGCGATCGCGCCGGCGAGCACCGGGAAGTGGGTGCAGCCGAGCACCAGCGTGTCCGGCGGCTGCGGCCCGTCGAACAGGTCCTCGACGTAACGCCGCGCGATCGCCTCGGCGATCGCCCCGTCGGTCCAGCCCTCCTCGGCGAGCGCGACGAACAGCGGGCAGGCGCGCGCGACCACGCGCGCATCGGCCGCGTGCGCGTGGATCGCGCGCTGGTACGCACCGCCCGCGATCGTGCCCTCGGTCGCGATCACCGCGATGCGGCGCGTGCGCGAGGCGGCGACCGCGGCGGCGGCGCCGGGCTCGACCACGCCCTCGACCGGCAGGTCAGGATGGGCCGCGCGCAGCGCATCGAGCGCCGAGGCCGAGGCGGTGTTGCATGCGACCACGAGCGCGCCGATCCCGCGCGCGCGCAACGCCGCGGCGCACTGCAGCGAGTAGCGCGCGACCGTCGCCGCGCTCTTCGTGCCGTACGGGAGCCGGGCGGTGTCGCCGAGGTACACGAAGTCCGCGTCGGGGAGCGCCGCGCGCAACGCGCGCAGCACCGTCAGGCCGCCGACGCCGGAGTCGAACACGCCGATCGGCGCGGCAGTCTGCGTCATCGCGGACCTTCAGGTCTCCGGCCGCAGGTGCGGGAACAGCAGCACGTCGCGGATCGACGGCGAGTCGGTGAAGAACATCACCAGCCGGTCGATCCCGACGCCGAGGCCGCCGGTCGGCGGCAGCCCGTACTCCAGCGCACGCACGTAGTCGGCGTCGAAGTACATCGCCTCCTCGTCGCCCGCGCGCTTGCGCTCGACCTGCTCGCGGAAGCGCCGCGCCTGGTCCTCCGGGTCGTTGAGCTCGGAGAAGCCGTTCGCGTATTCCCGGCCGCCGATGAACAGCTCGAACCGGTCGGTCACGAACGGATCCGCGTCGTTGCGCCGCGACAGCGGCGACACCTCGGTCGGGTACGCGGTCGCGAAGGTCGGCTGGATCAGCGTGTGCTCGCCGGTCTTCTCGAACAGTTCGATCTGCAGCTTCCCGGCGCCGTCGCCCGGCTGATGCGCGATGCCGAGCCGCTCGCACACGCCGCGCAGGTACACCACGTCACGGAGCGATCCGCGCTCGAGCCCCGGGTTTCGCGACAGCAGGATCTCCTCGATCGTCATCCGCTGGAACGGGCCGGTCAGGTCGTACTCGGTCCCCTGATAGACGATCCGGCGGGTGCCGAACAGCGAGTCCGCGAGCCCGTGGAACATCCCCTCGACGAGCCGCATGATGTCGTCGTAGTCGGCGTACGCCTGGTACAGCTCGAGCATCGTGAACTCGGGATTATGCTGCGTCGAGAGCCCCTCGTTGCGGAAGTTCCGGTTGATCTCGTAGACCCGCTCGAAGCCGCCGACCGTGAGCCGCTTCAGGTACAGCTCCGGCGCGATCCGCAGGTACATGTCCATGTCGAGCGCATTGTGGTGCGTGCGGAACGGCCGCGCGGCCGCGCCGCCCGGGATCGGCTGCAGCATCGGCGTCTCGACCTCGAGGAAGCCGGACGCATCGAGATAGTCGCGCAGGAAGCGCGTGATCCGCGTGCGCGTCTCGAACACCCGCCGGCTCGCCGCGCTCATGATCAGGTCGACGTAGCGCTGCCGGTAGCGCAGCTCCGTGTCCGCGATGCCATGCCACTTGTCGGGCAGCGGGCGGAGCGACTTCACGAGCAGCCGCAGCTCGCTCACGCGCACCGAGAGCTCTCCGGTCTTGGTGCGGAACAAGGTCCCGCGCGCGCCGACGATGTCGCCGACGTCCCAGCCGCGGAACGCCTCGTAGGTCTCGCCGAGCACCGGGTGCTGCAGGAACAGCTGGATCGAGCCGCTGGAATCCTCGATCCGCGCGAAGCTCGCCTTGCCCATCACCCGCTTCGCCATCATCCGGCCGGCGACCCGGACCTCGACCCCGAGCTCATCGAGCGCGGCGGCATCGCGTGCCGCGTAGGTGTCGGCGAGGTGCTGCGCGAGCGCGTCGCGCCGGAAGTCGTTCGGGAACGCCTCGCCGCGCTCGCGCAGGTGCGCGAGCTTCGCGCGCCGCTCGGCGATCAGGTGGTTCTCGCTTGGCTCGCTGCCCGGCTCGTGTTCGCTCATAGTCCCTGCTTCAGACTGGCCTTCAGGAATTCGTCGAGGTCGCCGTCGAGCACCGCGGTCGTGTTGCCGATCTCGACGCCGGTGCGCAGATCCTTGATCCGCGACTGGTCGAGCACGTAGCTGCGGATCTGGTTGCCCCAGCTCACGTCCGACTTCGAGTCCTCGAGCACCTTCGCCGCGGCGTTGCGCTTGTTGAACTCGAGCTC
>JAGWPU010000150.1 GCA_028870355.1 Gammaproteobacteria bacterium
CGATTAAGCCAGATCCTCCAGCCGGTTGGCCAAGATTACGACTTCATCCTAATCGATACGCCGCCGTCACTCGGCCTGCTGACGCTCAATGGGCTGATGGCCGCGGATTCTGTGCTCGTGCCGATGCAATGCGAGTACTACGCGCTCGAGGGGCTGAGCGCGTTGATGCAGACGATCGAGCAGATTCGGGGGAGCATCAACCCGGAGCTCGAGATCGAAGGCTTGCTGCGGACGATGTACGACCCGCGCAACAATCTCGCGACCGAGGTCTCCGCGCAGCTGATCGAACACTTCGGCGAGAAGGTGTTCCGGACGATGATCCCGCGCAACGTGCGGCTCGCGGAAGCGCCGAGCTTCGGCAAGCCGGCGTTGTTGCACGACAAGGAGTCGCGCGGCGCGCTCGCGTACCTGGCGCTCGCCGGCGAGATGATCCGGCGCGGCGAAGGGTCGCCCGGACCCGTATAATCGCGCCGACTCGGCAAGCGAACACCGCAGGATCGATACACGATGGTCGGGAAAAAACCGTCTCTGGGCCGCGGCCTCGCGGAGCTGAGCCCCCTGCTCGCGAAGCGCGCGCCGGCCGGTGCCGACGCGGCGGCCGCGCCGCCGCCCGGCGAGCGTCTCGCGACGCTGCCCGTGGACGTGCTGCAACGGGGCAAGTACCAGCCGCGCGCCGACCTGCGCGACGACACGCTGACCGAGCTCGCCGCCTCGATCAAGGCGCAGGGCGTCGTGCAACCGATCGTCGTGCGACCCCTGGCGCGAGCGAGCGAGACCGAGGTGCTGCGTTACGAGATCATCGCCGGCGAGCGCCGCTGGCGGGCCGCGCAGCTCGCGGGCCTCGCGACGGTTCCGGCGGTCGTGCGCGACGTGCCCGACGAGGCCGCGGTCGCGATGGCCTTGATCGAGAACATCCAGCGGGAGGATCTGAACCCGCTGGAGGAGGCGCGCGCGTTCGCCCGCCTGATCGAGGAGTTCGGGCTCACGCACCAGCAGGTCGCCGACGCGGTCGGCCGGTCGCGGGCGGCGGTGTCGAACCTGCTGCGGCTGATCGATCTGGCCGAGGACGTCAAGCGCCTGGTCGAGGAGCGCCTGCTCGAGATGGGGCATGCGCGCGCCTTGCTCGCGCTCGCTTCCCACCGCCAGCAGGCCGAGGTCGCCGCGTTCGTCGCGAAAAAGGCGCTGTCGGTCCGCGAGACCGAGGCGCTGGTGCGCCGCCTGAGCGCGCCGCCGGCCGACGATCGGGAGGCGCCAGCCGAGCGCGATCCGGACATTCAGCGGCTCGAACGGGAGCTCGCCGACAAGCTCGGCGCGAAGGTCGTGTTCCAGCACCGCGCGAGCGGCAAGGGCAAGCTCGTGGTGAATTACAACAGTCTCGACGAACTCGAGGGGATCCTCGCGCACATCCAGTAAGATCCGGCGCGAGGGGGGAGAACCTGCGGCCCGGTCCGATAATGCGATGCAGCATCGCGGACGGGGCAACCGGACGGCCGGTACCGACCGAAAATCACCCTCGGTTTCAACGTATTGTGAGGGGCGGGGCGCGTCTCTATAATGCGCCGGCTTTTTTGGCCAGCATCGGCGCGCCCCTATGTTCTCGACGCTCGGCTGCCGGAGGCCGCTGACGCTTTGGACCCCCTCGCGATGAACGGCATCGCGGGTCCCGGACGCCGGCTCGTGATGCGCGTCGTGCTGCTGCAGCTCGGCAGCGCCGGATTGGTCGCGTCGGCGTGCCTCGGATTCTGGGATCGGGCGGCAGCGGGCGCGGCGTTCGCCGGCGGATCGATCGCGGCGATCGGCAGTGCGTTGTTCGGTTGGCGGATGTTCTTGCCGGGCGTCGCGGCAGCGCCGGTGTTGCGGCGCGCGATGTCTGCGGGCGAGGCCCTGAAGTGGACCTGGACGGTGTTCGCGCTCTGGCTCGCGCTCGGGCGCTGGCGGCTCGCGCCGCTGCCGTTGATCCTCGGGCTGATCGTCGCGCAATTCGGCTACTGGTTCGGGCTTGTAGGGATGAAACGAGGATGAACGAATGACCGCGACCGCGGGTGATCCCAGCGGCGGGATGACCGAGTACATCCAGCACCACCTGACCTATCTGACGGTGCAGCTGCGTCCGGGCGCGTTCTGGACGCTGCACCTCGATACGGTGTTCTTCAGCCTGGTGTTCTCGGTCGGCTTCCTCGTGCTGTTCGTCCGCGGCGCGCGCCGGGCGACGTCCGGCGTGCCGGGCAAGTTCCAGTGCGCGGTCGAGATGCTGATCGAGTTCGTCGACCAGATCGTCAAGGAAACCTTCGGGGGCAAGAGCCGCCTGGTCGCGCCACTCGCGATCTCGGTGTTCGTGCTGGTGTTCCTGATGAACTTCATGGACCTGCTCCCCGTCGATGCGCTGCCGACGCTCGCGCGCGACCTCGGGATCGGCCACCTGCGCACGGTCGCGACCGCCGACATCAACACGACGCTCGGGATGGCGCTGTGCGTGTTCCTGCTGATCCAGTGGGTCGGGATCACCGAGAAAGGCTTCGCGAGGTTCTTCGGCGAGTGGTTCACCGCACCGTTCCACGCGCACGGCGTGGTCGCGCAGATCCTGCTCGCGCCCGCGAACCTGCTGCTGCGGCTGATCGAGGAAGCGGTCCGCCCGCTCAGCTTGAGCCTGCGACTGTTCGGCAACATGTACGCCGGCGAGCTGATCTTCGTGCTGATCGCGGTGCTGACCCTCGATGCGTCGCTGTCGCACCTGTCGACCTACCTGTTCGGCCCGGTCCAGCTGATCGCCGATTTCATCTGGACCTTGTTCCACATCCTGATCATCACGCTGCAGGCGTTCATCTTCGGGATGCTGTCGGTCGTGTACCTGAGCATGGCTGCGGAACACCATTGAGGCCCGTGCTTCGTTTCCCCTTCATCCTCGATCTGACCCTGGAGAGACTTCGATGCAGAACGTAGTTCAAATCGCCCAAGTGATGAGCGCGACCGCGGTCGCGGTGGGCTTGTTGATCGGGCTCGGCGCAATCGGCACCGCGATCGGGTTCGCGCTGCTCGGCGGCAAGTTCCTCGAGAGCTCGGCCCGCCAGCCGGAGCTCACCCCGATGCTGCAGACCAAGATGTTCATCGTCGCCGGCCTGCTCGACGCGGTGCCGATCATCGGCGTCGCGATCGCGCTGCTCCTGATCTTCGCGAACCCGTTCCTCGCGAAGTTCGGCGCCTGATCCGCACGACGCGCCGCGCCTGCGGGCGGCCCGAGTCCCTTGTCTAGGAGCTTCAGCGGATGGATATAGCAATCACTCTCGTCGTCCAGGGGATCGCGTTCTTCCTGGTCGTCTGGCTCGTGATGCACTTCGGTTGGCC
>JAGWPU010000151.1 GCA_028870355.1 Gammaproteobacteria bacterium
CGAGCGCCTGTCGCGACGCGACGGCGTGGCGGCGCTCGCGTTGCTGCCGCGCCTGCTGGCGCGACCGGGCACGAGCTCCGCGCTGCGGGCGGAGCTGCGCCGCAGCGCCGCGATCGGCGCGGCCTTGGATCACGACCCCGACGCGCCCGCGGCGTTTCGCGCGCTGGGACCCGGCCGCCTGGATCCGCTCGCCGCCGAATGGCGCGTGCGCGCGGCGCTGTGGAATGGCGACTTCGCGCAGGCGCTCGCCGCGATCGACGCGCTCCCGACCAGCGTGGCCGCCGAACCCCGCTGGCAGTACTGGCGCGCGCGCGCGGTGGCCGCGACCGCCGGCGCCGCGGCCGCCCGCCCGCTGTACGCGAAAGTCGCGCAGCGCCGGGACTTCTACGGCTATCTTGCGGCGGACCGGTTGCGGCGTCCGTACCGCCTGCACGTCCACCTCGCGCCGATCGACCGCCGGGTCCTCGCGCAGCTCGCCGCGGACCCCGGGCTGATCCGTGCGCGGGAGCTGTACCGTTGCGGCATGATCGAGCGCGCGACGCTCGAGTGGCGGGTTGCGCTGCGCGACGCCGACGCGACCACGTTCGTGCAGGCCGCCCGGCTCGCCGCGGACTGGGGATGGTACGAACGCTCGATCATCGCACTGAAGCAGGCGGACGACTGGGACGATCTGCGCCTGCGCTATCCCCGCCCCTATGGACGCGCCGTCGCCGCCGCGAGCCGGCTGGCGCGCCTGCCGCCCGACTGGCTGTTCGCGGTGATGCGCCAGGAGAGTCTGTACCAACCCGACGCGCTCTCCCCGGCGGATGCGCGTGGCCTGATGCAATTGCAGCCGCGGACCGCGGTCGCGATCGCTCGGCGCTGGCACCTGCGCCGGCCGACACCGGCGCAACTGATGCGCCCGCCGGTCGCGCTCGATCTCGGCGCCGCGTACCTGCGCGATCTGCTCGATCGATTCGACGGACAGCTCGCGCTCGGGCTCGCCGCGTACAATGCCGGCCCCGCCGCGGTCGAGCGCTGGCTGCCCGACCATCCGATGGCGGCGGACGTCTGGATCGAGAACATTCCCTATCGGGAAACGCGCGCCTACGTGCAGCACATCATCGAACACATCGTCGCATTCGCGTGGACGCGCGGCGCACGCCCGCCGCGGCTCGCGCGCCTGCTGCGCGAGGTGCAGCCCGCGCCTTCGCTCGCGGCCCGACGCCGCATGAATCCCCATTCCTTCCATCGAGGCAAGACCGGATGATCGAATTCACCCATGCCATCGTGCGCGCGCCAGGCGCGACCTTCTCTCAGGGCCTCTCGACCGCGGGCCTCGGTCCGCCGGATCTCGCACTCGCGTCGGCGCAGCACGCCGCCTATTGCGACGCGCTGCGTGCCTGCGGGCTCGAGCTCACGATGCTCGACGCGCAGCCCGGTTTCCCGGACGCGCCCTTCGTCGAGGACACCGCGGTACCCGCCGAGCGCGTCACGATCGTCACGCGGCCGGGAGCCGCGACCCGGCGCGGCGAGGTGGACTCGATTCGCGATTGCCTGCGCGGTCTGCGCGGCGACCTCGCCGAGATCCGCGCGCCGGGCACGGTCGACGGCGGCGACGTGTGTCAGGCGGGCTCGCACTTCTTCGTCGGCGTGTCGGCCCGCACGAACGCCGACGGCGCCGCGCAGTTCTGCGAGATCGTGCGCGCGGCGGGGTACACCGCCTCGACGATCGACATTCGCGGCAGCGCGAAGCTCCTGCACCTGAAGTCCGGGATCGCGTACCTCGGCGACGGACGCCTGCTGGCGGTGCGCGAGCTGCCGCGCACGGCCGAGCTCGCGCACCTGGAGATCGTCGAGGTCGACCCCCGCGAGTCGTACGCGGCGAACTGCGTTCGGGTCAACTCGCGCGTGCTGGTCGCAGCCGGTTACCCGCGCACGGCCGACACCCTGGCCGCGCTCGGTTACTCGCCGCTGCTGCTCGACACCTCGGAATTCCGCAAGCTCGACGGCGGATTGAGCTGCCTGTCGCTGCGTTTCTGAGTCGCGGGCACCGCCGTCACGGCGCGTCGGAGCGAGACGTGAGCGAATGCGCGAACGCCGGGCCTTCCTCTTCGGCCGCGGCGGGTGCGATTGCGCTCTGCAGACGCCCGAACGCGGCGTCGGCGTCGTCGACGTATTCGAACAGCGCGAGATCCTCCGGCGATATCATGCCGTAACGGGCGAGCGCCTCGAAGTTCACGATCTCGCGCCAGTACGCACTCCCGAACAGCAGCACCGGGATCTTCGCCCCGAGCTTGCGGGTCTGCGCGAGGGTGAGGATCTCGGTGAGCTCGTCGAGGGTGCCGAAGCCGCCCGGGAACACCACGAGGCCGCGGGCGAGATGCGCGAACCAGAGCTTGCGCATGAAGAAATAGTGGAATTCGAACGACAGCTCCGGGCTGATGTAGGGGTTCGGACGCTGCTCGTGCGGAAGGCTGATGTTCAGGCCGATGCTGCGGCCGCCGGCATCGGCGGCGCCGCGATTCGCCGCCTCCATGATCCCGCCGCCACCGCCGGAGCAGACCACGAATCGGCGCGCCCGTGACGGCAAGCGATTCGCCCAGTCGGTCAGCCGCCGGGCGAGCTCCCGTGCGGCCGCGTAGTAGGGACCGAACGGCCCCTCGGGCGTGAGTCGCGCCGAGCCGAAGAACACGACGGTGTCGTGCACCCGCGCGCGGCGTAGCGCCTCGAGCGGCCCGAGGTACTCGGAGAGGATGCGGATCGGCCGGGCGGCGTCGCTGCGCAGGAAATCCCCGTTCTGGTAAGCCACCCGCGACCCGACCCCGAAATCGTCGTTCATCGATGTATCCTCGACCCCTCGGCCCCACGGCGCCCCGGCGCGGCGCGCATCGCCGCAGGGAAATCCGGGCGGCTCGGAGTTATCTTACCCATCTCGAGGATCGCACGGCGGCACAGATGCAACCCTTGAACTGGCTCCCCCCGGAAGGCACCCAGGTCCTCTTCGTGCTGTTCCTGTCGTTCCTGATCGGACTCGAGCGCGAGGAACGCCGCGCGCCGGACGATCGATCCTCGTTCGGCGGCGTCCGCGCGTTTCCGCTGATCGGCATGATCGGTTACGGGGTCGGCGTGCTCGCCGGCGGCGATCTCATGCTGCAGGCGGTCGGCTTCGCGATCATCGCCGGCTTCCTGCTGATGGCGTACTGGCACAAGCTGTCCACGTCCGGCTATGCGGGCGTGACCACCGAGATGTCGGGACTCGCGACGTACCTGGTTGGCGCGCTGGTGTACCGGAAGACCTTCTGGATCGCGACGACCTTGACCGTCGCGATCATCCTGCTGCTCGAATTGCGGGACCGGCTCGAACGCGTCGCGCGGAGGATCGAGGCGACCGACCTGCTCACGCTCGCGAAATTCCTGGTGCTCGCGGCGGTGGTGCTGCCGCTGCTGCCCGACGTCGCCTACGGGCCGTTCGCGATCAATCCGTTCCGGATCTGGCTCGTCGTGGTCGCGGTGAGCGCGGTGTCCTACGGCAGCTATCTCCTGCAGCGCCTGACGCGCGGTCGCGGCGGAATCGTGCTCGCCGCCGTGCTCGGCGGCGCCTATTCCTCGACGGTGACCACGGTGGTGATCGCGCGGCGTGCGGCGGCGGACGCGCGCCCCCATCTCTCGTCCGGTGCGACCCTGATGGCCTCGGGGATCATGTACCTGCGGCTCGCGGCGCTGCTCGCGCTCTTCAACCGCGCGCTGATGCTGCGTCTCGGCCCGGCGTTCCTCGTGCTCGCGGCGCTCGGGATCGGGGCGGGCTGGATCTGGACCCGGCGACCCGATCGCGAGACGACCGCGACGACCGCCGGGTTCGCGGCGAAGAATCCGCTCGAGATCAGCACCGCGCTGCTGTTCGCGGCGCTGTTCGTCGCGATGCTCGTCGCGACGCACCTCGCGATCCGCTACCTCGGCGACGTCGGCGTGTATTCGCTCGCGGGCATCATGGGCGTCACCGACGTCGACCCTTTCATCCTCGGGATGACGCAGTCCTCGCCGGCGCCGACGCCGCTCGGGGTGGCGGCGACTGCGATCCTGCTCGCGGCCGCGAGCAACAACGTGATCAAGGGGATCTACGCGTACGCCTGGTCGCCGCGGCGCGCGGGGCTCGAGAGCCTGATCCTGCTCCTCGGCCTCGGGGTCGCCGGCTGCGTCCCGCTGCTGCTGCTGCTGTGACTGTCGCCGACCGCCGACGGGCGGTCGGAGCGAGTATCATCCCCCGGGAGGTCATCCATGCGCCGAATCGCGATCTGTCTGCTCACCGCCGCCGTCGCCGCCTCGCCCGCACTCGCGGCGGCAGCGCCGCATCGCTCGGTCTCGGCCGACGCGAAGGCGGCCGGCACCACGGTCAAGCACGACGCGAAGGCCTTCGGATTCGCGGTCAAGGATGCCGCGATCCAGATCGGGCATGCCGCGAAGCGGTTCGGCCTGCGGGTCGCCTCGGCGACCAAGCAGGGCGTGCACGACTATCGCGCGCGGGCCGATCACCCGCCGGCGTCCGCGAAGAAGCCCTGAGGTCCCCGGGCAACCGATCCCCGGGGGCGCCGGTGAGGCCTCGGGTCAGACCGCCGGAGGCGCGTTCTTGCGCGCGATACTGGTCGCCATCTGGACGATCGAGGCGAGATCGCTGAGGTTGGCGGGCACGATCAGCGTCGTGCCGGATTGAGCGAGCTTGCCGAACTGGCGCACGTATTCCTCGCCGATCCGCAATTGCATCGCCTCGATCCCGCCGGCCGCGGACAGCGACGTCGCAACGCGACGCAAGCCCTCGGCGGTCGCGGTCGCGACCGCGAGAATCGCCTGCGCCTGGCCCTCGGCCTCGTTGATCTGCTGCTGCTTCACCGCCTCGGATTGCTTGATCACCCGCTGCTTGTCGCCCTCGGCGGTGTTGATCTTCGCGTCGCGCTCGCCCTCCGAGGTGAGCACGACCGCGCGCTTCTCGCGCTCGGCTCGCATTTGCTTCTCCATCGCCGACAGCACGTCCTTCGGCGGCGTGATGTTCTTGATCTCGTAGCGCAGCACCTTCACGCCCCACGGCGCCGAGGCCTTGTCGAGTTCGCTGACGACGTTCGCATTGATCGCGCCGCGTGCCTCGAAAGTGCGATCGAGCTCGATCTTGCCGATCTCGCTACGCAGCGTCGTCTGCGCGAGCTGCGTGATCGCAAAACCGTAGTTCGCGATGCCGTAGGACGCGAGGTGCGGATCGAGCACCTGCATGTACAGCACCCCGTCGACGGCGACCTGCACGTTGTCGCGGGTGATGCACACCTGTTCGGGGATGTCGACCGCGATCTCCTTGAGGCTGTGGCGGTACGCGATGCGCTCGACGAACGGCACCAGGATGTGGAATCCGGCCTGCAGCGTCCGGCTGTACTTGCCGAGGTACTCGACGACGAACGCACTCTGTTGCGGGACGACCGTCGCGGTCTTCGCGAGCACCACGACCACGATGATCGCGACCGCGATCGCCAGGAAACCGATCGGACTGTTCACGCGCCTCTCCTCCGTTCGTTGGTCGCCGGGGGCTCGTCGCCCCGGGCGTCAATCCTCGCCGTGCAATACGAGCGTGAGTCCCTCGATCCGCGCGATCCGCGCGCGCGCGCCGGCGACGATCGCGTCGCGACCGCCGTTGACGGCGTTCCAGGTGGTCCCGCGATATTCGATCCGGCAGGCTTCACCGGGCCGCAACCCGGTGGCGACCACGACCGAGTCGCCGGTCGGGCCGCCCTTGACCGCCGGCAGGCCGCGACGCACCCGTTCGAAGATCCGCCGCCGGAACGTGCGCATCGCGAAGACCGCGAGCGCGAGGAACGCGACCCACTGGACCCAGACCGCGAGCCCCGGAAGGGCGAGCGAGCCGGCGCCGACGACGAGCGCGGCGGCGCCGACGAACACCAGGTAGAACTGGGCGTCGATGAAGAACAGCTCGGCGCCGAGGAGCACGGCGCCGACGACGATCCAGGCCCACCACTGCATGGTCGCGTCCTTATCGCGTCGCGCGCCGAGCCTCCCGGGCTCAGCGCTTCATCGCGTCGAAGAACACCGAGTTGGTCTTCGTATCCTTCATCTTGTCGAGCAGGAATTCGATCGCGGCGAGTTCGTCCATCGGATGCAGGAGCTTGCGGAGGATCCACATCTTCGACAGTTCCGCCGGGTCGGTGATCAGCTCTTCCTTGCGGGTTCCCGAGCGGTTGATGTTGATCGACGGGAACACGCGCTTCTCCGCGATCCGGCGGTCGAGGTGGATCTCGGAGTTGCCGGTCCCCTTGAACTCCTCGAAGATCACGTCATCCATCTTCGAGCCGGTATCGACCAGTGCGGTCGCGAGGATCGTGAGGCTGCCGCCCTCCTCGATGTTGCGCGCCGCGCCGAAGAAGCGCTTGGGGCGCTGCAGCGCGTTCGCGTCGACGCCGCCGGTCAGCACCTTGCCGGAGCTCGGAACGACCGTGTTGTACGCTCGGGCGAGCCGGGTGATCGAGTCCAGCAGGATCACGACGTCCTTCTTGTGCTCGACGAGGCGCTTCGCCTTCTCGATGACCATCTCGGCGACCTGGACGTGCCGGCTCGCCGGCTCGTCGAACGTCGACGAAACGACCTCGCCCTTGACCGTGCGCGCCATCTCGGTGACTTCCTCGGGCCGCTCGTCGATCAGCAGCACGATCAGGTAGCACTCCGGATGGTTCGCGGTGATCGAGGTCGCGATGTTCTGCAGCAGCATCGTCTTGCCGGCCTTCGGCGGCGAGACGATCAATCCGCGCTGTCCCTTGCCGATCGGGGCGACCAGGTCGATCGCGCGCGCGGTCAGATCCTCGGTCGAACCGTTGCCGCGCTCGAGCTTCAGGCGTTCGGTCGGATGCAGCGGCGTCAGGTTCTCGAACAACACCTTGCCGCGCGAGCTCTCGGGCGAGTCGAAGTTGATCTCGCCGACCTTCAGCAACGCGAAATAGCGCTCCCCGTCCTTCGGCGGACGGATCAGGCCGGAGATCGAG
>JAGWPU010000152.1 GCA_028870355.1 Gammaproteobacteria bacterium
CGCTCGCCGCCAGCCCGCCGCGAAACCCGCGAGGTTCGCCTCGACCGCGACGCCGCCGTGGCGGATCGCGTGCTCGTACAGCGCGCGCGGGAACGGCAGCGCGTCCGAAGCGGCGATCGCGCCGCAGAGCACGGAACTCACGACGCTACCGGTCTCGGCGCAGGCGCGTTCCATGTCGAACAGCACGAGCTTGCGCGCCTCGCTGCGCATCGCCGCGAGCACCGGCTGCGGATCGGCGATGCCGTCGAACGCGGCCGACTTCTCGGTGATTCCGTAGACCCGGTGGCTCGAGGCGATCAGGGTGGTCCGATCGGGCGTGACCAGGCCGCGCGCGATCGCCCGGCCGGCCTCCATCAGTTCCGGCGCAACGACCAGGTCGACGTCGCCGGGCACGGGCATCAGCGCGAGGACCGGCTCGGCGCTGCCCGCGGTGGGTGGCGCCGTGGTTTCGAGGTAATACACCGTGCTGCCGGTCCGCTGGGCGACCCCCGGGACCGACGTCGTCTGCACCAGCCAGCCGTAGGATTCCGCGACGTCGACGAGCCAGTCGGCGAGCACGCCACCGCCCTGGCCGCCGAGTGCGACGATCGCGATCGACAGACGATCGCGGGACGGGACCGTCGGCGCGGGCTCAGAAGGCATGGCGGAGCCTCTGCGCGGCGGCGCGCCGCTGCAACCAGCCGATGATCGCGCCGCGCAGGCGCGCCCGCAGCCGCTCCCAGCGCGTCGGGTTGTCGAGCACCCGCATCCGGTAGAACGACGGGCACAGTGCCGCCGTATCCGCGAGTTCGCCGCACAGCCCGCAACCGACGCAGCTGCGATCGACGGTCGCCGCCGGCGCCCGGTCGGCGCGCGGCTTGATCGTGAGCGACGGACACCCGGACAGGCGGATGCAGGAGTGATCGCCGGTGCACACGTCCGAATCGACGCCGAAGCGATCCTGCGACACGCGCTCGCCGGCCGCGATCGCGCGTCGGCGCTGCGGATTCTCGCGGCGCTGGCGATTCAGCATGCACTCCGAGGCCGCGACCACCACTTTGGGTCCCGCGCTGGGGCTCGCAACGGCCTCGCGCAGCGCATCGCGCATCGCCGCGACGTCGTAGGTGTGCTCGACGACCCGGATCCAGTCGACGCCGACGCCCTGGACCGCGGTCGCGATCGGATGGCGGGTACTGCGGGTCTTGCTCGCCGTGCGCGACGACGGCACGTCCTGGCCGCCGGTCGCGGCCGCATAACCGTTGTCGACGACGACGAGGACCTGATCGGAGCGGTTGAACACCGCATTGCCGACACCGGAGGTGAGGCCGTTGTGCCAGAAGCCCCCGTCGCCCATGACCGCGAGCGGTCGCTTGCCGCGCGCCGAACGCAGGCCGGCGGCGCCCGCGGCACCGAGCCCGTAGCCCATCGTGGTGTTGCCGATGTGGAACGGCGGCAGGATCGAGAACAGATGACAGCCGATGTCGCAGCTCACGTGCAGCGGGCCGGTGTCGCGCTGCAGGAGTTTCATCGCGGCGAAGATCGGCCGCTCCGGGCAGCCGGTGCAGAAGCCGACCGGTCGCGGCGGGACCGCCGGCGCGAGCGCAGCGGCCGCGCTCGAGATCGTTCCGGCCGCGCCCGACCCGGCGCGCACCCGCGGGATGGTCGGCGCGTGCTGACCGAGGAAGCGCTCAATCCCGCGCAGCAGCGCCGGGCCGGTGTATTCGCCCGCCCGGGGCAGTACCGCCTTGCCGACGAGTTTGGCCGGCGAGTCGGCTTGGCGGAGGATCGAGTTCAAGGCCTGCTCGATGAATTCCGGCTGACCCTCTTCGACGACGAGTACCGCGCGCTTCCCGGCGCAGAACCGCACGACCTCGTCGTCCAGCAACGGGTAGGTCACGTTGAGCACGTAGATCGGCAGATCCGTGGAGCCGTCCGGCCGGGCGACGCCGGCGAGCTCGAGTGCGCGGAACAGCGCGTTGTACAGGCCCCCTTGGACGATGATCCCGACGTCCTCGCGCGTGCCCTCGACGAATTCGTTCATCCGCCGCGAGCGGATGAACTCGAGCGCCGCGGGCCAGCGTTGCTCGATCTTCTCGCGCTCCTGCTCGAAGCTCGCCGGCGGCAGCACGATCCTCGAGACATCGCGGCGGACGTGATCGAGCGCGTCCTGGACGGAGAACGGCGGCGGACGGTTCGACTTCGCTCGGAAGCGGCCGTACACGTGACACGCACGGATCCGCAGCTCGAGCATCACCGGCGTGTGCGACGCTTCGGACAACTCGAAGCCGCGCTCGACCGCCTCGACGATGCTCGGCAGCCGCGGTCGCGGATCGAGCAGCCACATCTGCGATTTCATCGCAAAGGCATGCGAACGCTCCTGCAGGATCGAGGAGCCCTCGCCGTAGTCCTCGCCGACGATGACCAGCGCACCGCCGGTGACGCCACCGGACGCGAGGTTCGCGAGCGCATCGGAGGCGACGTTCGTGCCGACGGTCGACTTCCAGGCCACCGCGCCGCGGACGGGATAGTTCACCGACGCGGCGAGCATCGCCGCCGCCGCGGCTTCGGACGCGTTCGCGACGAATTGCACGCCGAGCTCATCGAGCAGGCCGCGCGCATCGGCGAGCACGTCCATCAAATGAGAGATCGGTGCGCCGGGGTAGCCCCCGACATAGCCAACCCCGGACTGCAGCAGCGCCTTGGTGACCGCGAGGATGCCTTCCCCACGGAACTCCTCGCCGTCGCCGAGACGCAGTTTCTCGATTTCCTTCGAAAACGATCGTTCCGCCATGGTCGACGTCATCCTCGCGGGAATCCGCCCTCGGCCGTTCCAGGGGCGATTTCATTCTGACCCCAATTCATGTATTATTGTACCGAATTACTTCTTTTCGTTCCAGGCGCATTGGGGAGTCACCGATGACGCAATCGCCCGCCGCGCGGTCCGTGCCCACGTATTGCTACAACTGCGTGGCCGGACCGGACCTGCTCACCGTGAAGGTCGTCGACGGCGTCGCGACCGAGGTTTGCCCGAATTTCGCCGCGAAGGGGATCCACCCGGGCGACGGCAAGCCCTGCGTGAAGGCCTACGGCCTCGTCCAGAAGACCTATCACCCGGCGCGGATCCTCACGCCAATGCGCCGCACCAACCCGCGCAAGGGCCGTGACGAGGACCCGGGGTTCGTGCCGATTTCCTGGGACGACGCGCTCGACCAGGTCGCCGCGAAGCTCGCGCAGATCCGCCAGCGCGGCCTCACGGACGAGGCCGGGATGCCGCGGGTCGCGGTGACCTTCGGCCACGGCGGCACGCCGGCGAACTACATGGGCACGTTCCCCGCGTTCCTGTCCGCGTTCGGGCCGGTCGACTTCAGCTTCGGCTCCGGACAAGGCGTGAAATGCGTGCACTCGGAGCACCTGTACGGCGAATTCTGGCATCGAGCATTCACGGTATCGGCGGACACGCCGCTCAGCAACTACATCGTCTCGTTCGGCGCGAACAACGAGGTCAGCGGCGGCGTGAGCGCCGCGGCGCGGCATGCGGCCGCGCGCGCGCGGGGGGCGCGGCGCATCCAGATCGAGCCCCATCTGTCGATCTCCGGCGCGGCGTCCGCCGAATGGATTCCGATCCGGCCGAAGACCGATCCGGCGTTCATGTTCGCAATGATCCACGTGCTGCTGCACGAGCACCCGCGCTCGCGCCTGGACCTACCCTACCTCACGAAGATGACCTCTTCGCCGTATCTGGTCGGTCCGCATGGCTACTACCTGCGGGACCCGGCGAGCTTGAAGCCGCTGGTCTTCGACGCACGCCGCCAGATCGCGGTCCCGTTCGACGATCCCGCGGCCGATCCGGCGCTCGAAGCGTCGGTGCGGGTCGCGGCCGCGGTCGAGGTCGGCGCCGACGAGGAGCGCTGGGAGCACACCGACGTCGCGGCCGACACCGCGTTCCAGAAACTCCTGACGCACCTGCAGCAGTACTCGCCCGAGTGGGCCGCGGGTGTCTGCGACGTCGCTGCGGCGACGATCCGCCGGATCGCGACCGACTACCTCGACGAGGCCCGCGTCGGCGACACCATCGAGATCGACGGCGCGACCTTGCCGTTCCGGCCGGTCTCCGTGACGCTCGGCAAGACGGTGAACAACGGCTGGGGCGCGTACGAGTGCGTCTGGGCCCGGACGGTGCTCGCGGTGCTCGTCGGCGCGCTCGAGGTCCCCGGCGGCACGCTCGGCACCACGGTGCGCATCAACAAGTTCCACGAGGATCGCCACAAGAGCGTGCAGCCCGGCGCCGACGGCTTCATGCAGCACACGCTGAACCCGACCGACGCGGCGCACTGGGAGAAGACCCCGCACGTGCGCAATGCGCACCGGACCCTGGTTCCGCTCTCCGGCAACGCCGGCGCATGGAGCCAGGCGCTCGGACCCACGCACCTCTCCTGGATGTTCCAGAAGCACGACGCCGATCACTGGCCGAAGGCGACCAAGCCGGAAGTGTGGATCGCGTACCGGACGAACCCGGCGATCTCGTTCTGGGACACCCGATCGGTCGCCGACACGATGGCGACGTTCCCGTTCACGGTGTGCTTCGCGTACACGCCGGACGAGACCAATCACATGGCGGACATCCTGCTGCCGGAAGCGACCGACCTCGAGAGCACGCAATTGATCCGCCTCGGCCGCACGAAGTTCGTCGAGCAGTTCTGGCGCCACGAGGGCTTCGCGCTGCGCCAGCCGGCGGTCGCGCCGCGCGGCGACACGCGCGACTTCACCTGGATCGCGACCGAGCTGGCGCGTCGGACGGGACTGCTGGAGGGGTACAACGCCGCGATCAATCGCGGCACCTGCGGCGTGCGCCTGAAGGGCGCGAGTTGGGACTATTCGCTGCCGGTCCAGGAGGCGAATTCGGTCGACGCGATCTGGAATGCGATGTGCCTCGCCGCGAGCGCCGAGTTGAGCGGCGGCGAGGAGCGCCACGACCTCGACTGGTTCAAGGCGAACGGCTTCATGACGCGGCCGTTCCCGCAGAGTGCCTGGTACCTGTACCCGACGCTCGCGAAGCTCGGCTTGCGCTTCGAGTTGCCGTACCAGGAACGCTTGGCCCGCTCCGGGCGCGAGCTCGGCAATCGCCTGCACGAAAGCGGCGTGCACTGGTGGGACCGGCAGCTCACCGAGTACGGATTCCTGCCGACCTGGCACGACTTTCCCCGGATCTGGGAAGAAGACCTGCGCAATCGCGGCTTCTCGCCGGAGGACTTCCCGTTCTGGTTGATCACGACCAAGAGCATGCAGTACCACGCCGGCGGCAACACGATGATCCAGCTGATGGACGAGGTCGCGCAGAACGTCCGCGGGCATCGCGGCGTCGTGATCAATGCCGCGACCGCAGCGCGCCTAGGCATCGAGGACGGCGATCCGGTCGAGGTGGCGTCGCCGACGGGCACGACCTCGGGCCCGGCGATCGTGGTTCAGGGCGTGCGGCCGGACGTGCTGGTGATCGTAGGGCAATTCGACCACTGGGCGACGCCGTACGCGAAGGACCTGCACGCGCCGAGCCTGAACACCGTCGCGCCGATGTCGATGGACCTGACCGACGCGACCGGCTCGGGTTCCGACCTCGTCCGCGTCGCGCTGCGCCGGGCGGCGCCGGTCACCAGCCGGGTCGCGCGCCGGGCCCGCTGACGCCGGCGCCGCGCACCGGCGTCAGCGGCAACGCGAAACCCTGGTTGTAGGACAGGCGCACGACGATCGTGTGCTTCCACCACCAGCCGGCCGCGACCGCGAGCACCGCGGCCACGTCGATCGGCACGGTCCCGCGCGGCCACACGAATTGCGCGAGCGCGGCGACCAGCGCGCAGGCATCGACGATCAGGCGCTTCGGTGCCTCCCGGGACAGCTCGCGCAACAGCCGTTGCGGCGCGCCGTCGCGCTGCAGTCCGCCGCGATACGCGACCACCGCGGCGATCCGCAGCGCGATCAGTCCGGCGAGCGGCCACGCGAGCCACGCCGCCGCGACGATCGCGGGTGGGGCCAGGGTGCCGACGAGCACGCCGACGCCCGCCCCCTCCGCAAGTCCGGTCACGACCATCAGCGGGACCGCACGCGGATGGCGCCAAGCGGGGATCCCGCGCGCCGCGTTCAGCATCCGCGCCTGACAGTAGAGATACGCGAGCGCGAGCACGCCGGCGAGGACGCGCAGTTCGGCGAGCCGCGGGACGAGCGCGAGCATTCCGGTCGCGATCAGCCAGGGCGCGATCAAGGCCTCGCGCGACATCCACGAGCTGCGCGGCCGCCGGAACACGTTGAGCGCCCGCCAGGGCCGGCCGATCTCGAACCACACGCACAGCAAGCCGCAGAGCACGAACGCGGCACCGAGGGGTCCAAGGACCGGCGGCGCGCCGGGAACCACGGCGGCGTAGATCAGCGTCCCGGTCCCGGTGCCGCCGAAGATGAAGTTGCCGGCCGCACGCCAGTCCCAATAGGTCTGTCGCCACGGCGCGATCCGGCTGGAGTTCGGTACGACCATCGGTCAACCGTCCTTCTCGGTGAGGTAATAGATGCCCGGATCGGTGCCGAGCTCCTCGTGCATCCGGAAGTGCCGGTTCTCGCGCAGCAGCGTCGAGACGTTGCTCTTGGGGTCGTCGCGATCACCGAAGTGCAGTGCGCTCCCGATGCAGGAGTTCACGCACGCGGGCGTCACGTCCGGGTCGATCCCCGGCACCTGCCCGGTCTCGCGCGCGCGGTCGATCCGGTCGCTGCAGAACGTGCACTTCGTCGAGACGCCGAGTTTGGCGGGGTCGAACTGGCGCTCCTCGGCGGCGGTCGGCTGCTCGCCGTACGCGAACTGCGCGTGCTGCACCTTGAAGCGTTGCTGGTACGGACAGGCGACCGCGCAGTACGCGCAGCCGATGCACACGTCGTAGTTGATCGCGACCCGGCCGTCGTCCCGCTGATAGGTCGCGCCGGTCGGACACACGTCGAGGCACGGCGGCGAGCCGCAATGCATGCAGCTCACCGGGACGAAGGTGCGCCGCACGTTCGGAAAGACGCCGGTCTCGATGTCGAGGACCCGGCGCCATTGCACGCCCGGCGGGGTGCCGTTCGCGTGCTTGCACGCGGCCGTGCAGGTCTGGCAGCCGGTGCAGCGGCCCAGATCGACGACCATCACGTAGCGGGTCATCGGCGGGCTCCCGTTCCTCAGCTCGCCTTCGCCGCCGCAGCCTTCGCCGCGAGCCGCGTGCGCAGCTTCTCCACCTCGACGACCGCGCGCGTGTGCTCGCCGGCGGACACCGATTCCACGCCGTCGTGCGCCGAGAGCGCGAACTTCACGAGGCGGCGATCGATTGCCGTCACCTCGGCGCGCAGCGCGACGTTCATCCCGAGCAGCGTCGCGCCCGTGTGGCTGATGCAGATGCCCGTGCCGACCGAGTCCTCGCCGGAATCGCAGTGCTCGAGCAGCAACTCCCGGCACAGGACCTCGAAGTCCCGCACGAGCGCCGGCGTCGCGTACACCCGCAGCTGTTCGCCGAGGAAATCGATCGTGCGCGAGGCGTCGATCGGCACCGAGACCTGCCGGGTGACTCCGGCCTGCAGCGTGTTCTTCATTCGATGACCCTCTCTCGATCCAATGATTGCCGCCCGATCACAACTGCCGCCGATCGCGGACGCGGCGCGCCTTGCCGGCTGAACGCTCCAGGCTTCCCGGCGCACGGACCTCGATCACCGCGCCGAGCCCGACGAACGAGCGCAGGTGATGATGCAGCTCGTCGGCTCGCCGGGCGCGTTCGGCGTCCCCGCCGTCGACGCCGGCGACCAGTTCGACCTCGATGCGCATCACGTCGAGATGCCCGTCGCGCGACAGGTCGATCAGGTAGTGCGGTGCGAGGCCGGCGACCTTCAGGATCTGTTCCTCGATCTGGCTCGGGAAGACGTTCACGCCGCGCACGATCATCATGTCGTCGGTGCGCGCGCGGATCCGCGCGATCCGGCGCATCGCGCCGGTCGTCGGCGGCAGCAGGCGGCTGCGGTCGCGGGTCCGGTAGCGGATCACCGGCAGCGCCTCCTTCGTGAGCGTGGTCAGCACCAGCTCGCCTTCCTCACCATCGGGGACCGGCGCGCCGCTCTGCGGATCGATGATCTCGGGGTAGAAATGGTCTTCCCAGAGGATCGGGCCGTCCTTCGTCGCGACGTTCTCGCAGGCGACGCCGGGGCCCATCAGTTCCGACAGGCCGTAAAGGTCGACCGCATCGATCCCGAACGCCCGTTCGATCTCGGCGCGCATCGGCTCGGTCCACGGCTCGGCGCCGAAGCACCCGACCCGCAGCGAGCATTCGCGGGCATCGATCCCCTGCCGCGCGAATTCTTCCGCGATCGTGAGCGCGTACGACGGCGTCGCCATCAGGACGTCGGGCTTGAAGTCGACGATCAGCTGCACCTGTCGCTCGGTCTGGCCGCCGGACATCGGGACGACGGCGCATCCGAGGCGCTCCGCGCCGTAGTGCGCACCGAGGCCGCCGGTGAACAGGCCGTAGCCGAACGCGACGTGCACGAGTTCCCCGGGCCGCGCGCCCGCGACCCGCAAGGACCGCGCGACGAGGTCGCTCCAGGTGTCGAGATCGCGGCGCGTATAGGCGACGACCGTGGGACGCCCCGTCGTACCGCTGGAGGCGTGCACGCGTTGCAATTCGGTGCGCGGCACCGCCAGGAGCCCGAACGGGTAGGTATCCCGCAGATCCGCCTTCGTCATCAGCGGGAATCTCGCGAGATCCTCGAGGCGCTGCAGGTCCTCGGGGTGGACGCGGGCCTCGACGCAACGACGACGGAAGTGCTCGACTCGATCGTACGTGTAGCGCAGCGACCATTTCAGGCGCGTGAGCTGCAGGCTCCGCAGTTCATCGACGCCGAGACGCATCGGATCATCCGACCCGGCGCCGTCTCGCGACGCGATTGCGATTCGCGACGTACTCGACATCGTTCCTCCCGAGTCCACCGGACCCGGCCGCGCCGCCTCGATCGCCCGGCGACGCCCTGGCCAGCCCACGCCAATATCGTATTATGGTACTGTAATACCATATTAGCCGGAGCGATCGGTGTCAAGCGGGCTGACGCGGCGGCCCGACCGGGCTCGGCGGGTCAGGTCGTGGTGACGACCTGACCGTTGCGGACCGGCAAGGTCTTCCCCGGATCGTGCGCCATCCGGACGCGATGCCGCTGACCGCCGAGCTGGTAGGTCACCTCGTAGCCGGCCGGTTCGCGGGTGATGTCGTATACCGTGACGCAGCGCCGCTCCGTCGTCGTGTAGGTGTTGCCTTGCTGCATCCGGCGCTCGATCCGGTTGCCCGCGTACCCGCCCGCGGCGGCGCCGGCAACGGTCGCGAGCACCTGGCCGCTGCCGTCGCCGATGCGATTCCCGAGCAAGCCGCCGACCAGCGCGCCGATCCCGGTGCCGGCCAGGCGTTGCTGGTCGCGGGGTGGCGCCACGCGCGTGACCGCCTCGTCGTGACACACTTGCCGCGGCGTCCGCAGCGTCTTTTGCAGCGCGACGACGTCGAGGACCTTCGCGCTCTCTTCGTGGGGACCGAGATAACGATAGCCGGCGACGGCAGCCCCGGCGGTCGCCGCGACCGCGCCGAACACCGCGCCGACGAGCATGGATTTGTTCATGGGTCGTCCCTCCTAGAGTGGGAAATTCTAGTCGGGGACCGCTGGCGCGCAGCGCCTGTC
>JAGWPU010000153.1 GCA_028870355.1 Gammaproteobacteria bacterium
AGCGGCTGGCGGCGAGCGCGGCCGCGACCGTTCGACAGGGACTCGAGGACCGCCGCGCGGATCTCGCGGCACGGATCACGCTTCTCGAGCAACGCGATGCCGCCGTGCAGATCGACGGCGACGCGTTGTCCGCCGACGTCGCGTTGCAGCGCGCGCTCGGCGGCGGCTTCGCGGCGGCACCGAGCCGGCACGCCTCCACCACGCAAACCACATCGCACCCATGAACGCCACCACCGAGACTCCCTCCGAAATCCCGTCGAACGGCAAGCGCCGCAAGCTCCTGCTGACGATCGGCTTGCTGTTCCTCCTCGCCGGCGCGGCCTGGGCGCTGTACTGGTTCCTCGTGCTCTCGCACCGGGAGGACACCGACGACGCCTACGTGAACGGCAACAAGGTCGTGATCTCCGCGCGCGTGTCGGGCACGGTGATCGCGGTGCTCGCCGATGACACGCAGCTCGTGAAGGCCGGGCAGGTGCTCGTGCGGCTCGATCCGATCGATGCGCGGACCACCCTCAGCCGCGCCGCGAGCGCGCTTGCCCGCACGGTGCGCAGGGTGCGCGAGGAGCGGCAGACCGCGGCGCAGCTCGACGCCGCCGTGGTTGCCGCCCGCCTCGAGCTCGCACGCGCCCGCGGAGATCTTTCGCGCCGGCGGCCGCTGGTCGCCGCCGAGGCGGTCGCGCGCGAGGACCTGCGTCATGCCGAGGACGCCGTGCGGATTGCCCGGCAGTCGGTGATCGAGGCACAGCGTCGATCGAGCGCGGCGCATGCGCTCGTCGACGGCACCGACGTCGCGCACAACCCGGCGGTTCTCGAGGCGCGCGCGACCTACCTCGACGCCTGGATCGCGGCCCAGCGCGACGTCGTCGTCGCGCCGGTGAGCGGCTACGTCGCGCAGCGCAGCGTGCAGCTCGGCCAGCACGTGCAGCCGGGGGAAGCGCTGATGACCGTGATCCCGCTGAATGCGCTCTGGATCGACGCGAATTTCAAGGAAGTGCAGCTGCGGAACCTGCGCATCGGGCAGCGGGCGAGGATCGTGAGCGACCTGTACGGCACCTCGGTGGTGTTCCACGGCCGGGTGCTCGGGATGGCCGCCGGCACCGGTGCCGCGTTCGCCTTGCTCCCGCCACAGAACGCGTCCGGGAACTGGATCAAGATCGTGCAGCGCGTGCCGGTGCGGGTCTCGATCGATCGGCGGGAGCTCGCGCGGCACCCGCTGCGCATCGGCCTGTCGGCGACCGTGACCGTCGATACGACGAAGCGCGGCGGGCCGGTGCTCGCGCCGGACGTCGCGGACCGATTCACCGGCGTGACCGACGTCTACGCGACCGATCTGGCGCGCGCGAACGCGCTCGCGGATGCGATCATCCGGCGCAATCTCGGGCGCGACGCCGCCCGGGCGCGCGCGCCCGTCAGTGCCCGACCGGCACGATCGGGTGAACCGGGACGATTCGCACCGGCTCGCCGTCGTAGCTCGAATCCGGTGGGTTGACGATCACGCGGTCGCGCGGATCGAGGCCCGACAGCACCTCGATCGTCGTGCCGAAATCGCGACCCTCGACGATGCGCTTCAGCGCGATCCGCCCGCCGGGACCGACGGTCGCGACCTGAGGTCCCGCCGAGCGGAACAGCACCGTGTTCGACGGCAGCTCGAGCGCGCGGCGATCCGCGCTGAGCTCGAAGTGGACCTCGACGTAGGCACCGGGCAGGATCCGGCCGGTCGGGTTCGGGAGCAGGAGCTCGACCCGCAGGGTCCGCGTGACCGGATCGAGCGCCCCGGCGGTTCGCACCACACGGGCGGTGAGCGTGCGTCCGGGGAATTCGGCGAACGCGAGCCGCGCCGGGGTGCCGACGTGCGCATCGCCGGCGTATGCCTCCGGCACGTCGACGTAGATGCGCAACGCGTGCGTGTCGGCGACGTCGAACAGCTCGCTCCCCGGCACCTGTCCGGCGTTGATCAGTGCGCCGACGTCGGTGTTGCGCGCGGTCACGACCCCGTCGAACGGCGCGACCACGTGCTCGAACGACGCGAGCTCGCGCAGCCGCGCGACGTTCGCGACCGCGGACTCGACCGCGGCCTGCGCCTGGTCGGCCGCGCTCGCCTTGTCCTCGGCATCCTGGCGTGACACCGCATCGATCGCGAGGAGCTTCTGCCAGCGCGCACTGGTGATCCGCGCGATCCGTTCGTTCGCGCGTGCGTTCGCGAGATCGGCGACCGCCTGCGCGAGCTCCTGGTCGATCTCCGGCGCCGCGATCGTCGCAAGCCGCTGTCCCTTGCTCACGTGCGCGCCGATGTCGGCGAACCAGGCCTGCAGGTAGCCGCTCGTTCGAGCGAACACCGCGGCCTGCGCGTAGGCCGACACGCTGCCCGGCAGCACGATGTCCTCGCCGGTGCGACCGCGGGTCGGACGGACGACGGTCACGTCGATCACGTTCGCGGTCGCCGCGCGCCGGGCGAGCGCCGCGTGGGCAGCGACCCGCGTGTAGGTCCCCCAGGCGGCGAGCAGCACCGCGACCGCGAGGGTGATGAACGAGATCCGGCGGATCCGCCGGCGCAGCGCCGGGTCGGGTGCGGTTCGCGAGAGGTCAGGCATCGAGGGTCTCCGCGAGAACGGCCCCGGCCGCGCGCGAGCGGCCGTGGACGATCGTGAAAACGGTCGGGACGAAGAACAGCGTCGCGACGGTCGCGAACGCGAGGCCGCCGATCACCGCCCGGCCGAGCGGCGCGTTTTGCTCGCCGCCCGCGCCGAGCCCGAGCGCCATCGGCACCATGCCGACGATCATCGCGAGCGCGGTCATCAGCACCGGGCGCAAGCGGGTGACGCCCGCCGCGATCGCCGCCTCGAACGCGTCGTCGCCGGCGTTCATGCGCTCGCGTGCGAAGCTCACGACGAGCACGCTGTTCGCGGTGGCGACGCCCATCGCCATGATCGCGCCGGTCAGCACCGGCACCGTGACCGTGGTGTCGGTCAGGAACAGCATCCAGACGATGCCGGCGAGCGCGGCCGGGAGCGCGGTGATGATGATGAACGGGTCGAGCACCGACTGGAAGTTCACGACCAGCAACAGGTAGACCAGCGCGATCGCGGCGAGCAGCCCGAGGATCAGCCCGTCGAACGAGGCCCGCATCGTCGCGACCTGGCCCGTCAGGGTCACCTGCGAGCCGCGCGGCAGGTCCTTGCGCGAGGCGTCGACGATCCGGCGGATGTGAGCGGCGACGTAGCCGAGGTCGGCGCCCTGGACCGAGCCGAAGATGTCGATCGAGGGCTTCGCGTCGTAATGGGTGACGACCGCGGGCACCATCGTTCGCCGGAACGTCGCGACGTCGGCGAGCAGCGGCAGGCCGCCGCCCGGCGACGGCGGTCCGACCGGCGTGTTCGCGAGGTCGCCGAGCGAGTGCATCCGGAATTGCGGCGTCTGCACCGCGACCTGGTACTGGGTGCCGGTGCGCGGGTCGATCCAGAAGCTCGGCGTGGTCTGGAAGCTGCCGGAGAGCGATACCAGCAGGTTGTTCGCGACGTCGCGCTCGGTGAGCCCGAGCAGTTGCGCCCGGGTGCGATCGACGTGCACCTGGATCTGCGGGTAGTCGTTCGGCTGCTGGATCCGCAGGTCCACCGCGCCGGGTACCGTGCGCAGCTTCTCGAGCAGGCGGTTCGCGAACGCGCGGTTGCCGGCCTCGTCGAATCCGACGATCCGGACGTCGATCGGCGAGGGCACGCCGAAATTCAGGATCTGGCTGATCATGTCCGCCGGCAGGAACGAGAACGTCGTGGACGGATAGCGCGCGTCGAGTACCGCCCGGAGCTTGCGCACGAGCCGGGCGACCGGCGTGTGCCCCGGCCGCAGGTTCACGAACACGTCGGCGTCGCCGGGACCGATCGGCGCCGAGGTGCTGTACGCGAGGTTGATTCCGCTGTAGGGCAAGCCGATGTTGTCGACGATGTTCGCGATCTGGCCGCGCGGGATCACCTCGCGGATCGTCCGCTCGACCGCGTCGCACAGCGCCGCGGTGTCCTCGATCCGGGTGCCGGTCGGCGCGCGCAGGTGCAGCTTGATCTGGCCGGCATCGACGGTCGGGAAGAAGTCCTGGCCGAGGCCGGGCAGGGGTCCGAGCGGGAACGCGAGCAGCGCGGTCGCCGCGATCGCGGCGAGGAATACCGCCGCGAAGCGCGGGCCGGCATGCAGCGCCGCGCCGAGCAGCGCGTGATACTGGTCCCGCAGGCGCTCGAAGCCGCGTTCGAATCGCTGCTGCACGCGGGCGAGCGCGTGGCGCGGCGTCGCGGCGGCGTGCGGGACGTGCGCGCGCAGCCAGAATTTCGCGAGCGTCGGCACGAGCGTGCGCGACAGCAGGTACGAGGCGAGCATCGCGAACACGACCGCCTCGGCGAGCGGGATGAACAGGTACTTCGCGATCCCCGCCAGCAGGAACATCGGCAGGAACACGATGCAGATCGCGAGCGTCGACACGAGCGCCGGCAGCGCGATCTGGCGCGCGCCGTCCAGGATCGCGGTCTCGACGTCCTTGCCGTTCTCGAGGTGCCAGTTGATGTTCTCGATCGTGACCGTCGCGTCGTCGACCAGGATGCCGACCGCGAGCGCGAGCCCGCCGAGCGTCATGATGTTGATCGTCTGGCCGAGTGCGGCGAGGCAGGTGATCGACGCGAGGATCGACAGCGGAATGGAGATCGTGATGATCAGCGTGCTGCGCCAGCTGCCGAGGAACAGCAGGATCAGCAGCCCGGTCAGGGCGGCCGCGATCACCGCCTCGTGGATCACGCCAGACACGGCCGCGCGCACGAAGATCGACTGATCGCTCAGCGGCTCGATCGTGAGCGTGCGCGGGAGCGACGCGCGGATCTGCGGCAACTTCCGGTCGATCGCATCGATGATGTCGATCGTCGATGCCTTGCCGGTCTTCAGTACGCTCATCAGCACCGCACGGCGGCCGTTCAGCCGGACGATGTTGGTCTGCGGCGAATAGCCGTCGCGCACGTGCGCGACGTCGCGGACATAGGTCACGGCCCCATTGCGCGCGCGGATCGGCAGGTCGTTCAGCTGATCGATGCGGCGCGGACTCGCGTTCAGCCCGACGAAGTACTCGCGCGAGCCGATCTTCTCGGTGCCCGCGGGGAGGATCAGGTTCTGCGCGGCGATCGCGGCCGACACGTCCGCCGGCGTGAGGCCGCGCGCGCGCAGGGCGGCTGGATCCAGGTCGACGCTGACCTCGCGCTGCTTGCCACCGTAGGGGAACGGGATCGAGGCGCCGGCGACGGTCGCGAGGTCGGTGCGCAGCACGTTGTTCGCGAGGTCGTACAGCCGCGATTCCGACAGCGTGCTGCTGGAGAGCGCGAGCTGCAGGATCGGCACGCTGGAGGCGTTGTACGACAGGATGAACGGCGGCGAGGTCCCCGGGGGCGAGTTGAACAGCTGGGCCTGCGAGACCGCGGCGATCTGCGCGTAGGACAGGTCGCGGTTCGCGCCGGGCTGGAAGAAGTACTTCACGACCGACACGCCGTCGACCGACTGCGACTCGGTGTGCTGGACGTCGTTCACGACGGTCTGGGCGACGCGCTCCGAGAACAGCACGATCCGGTCGGCGATCTCGCGCGGCGACAGTCCGTTGTAGTGCCAGATCACCGCGGCGACCGGTAGATCGATGTCGGGGAAGATGTCGATCGGGGTCCGCAGGTACGAGTACACGCCCAGCAGCACGATCAGCAGGGCGAGCACGATGAACGTATACGGCCGGTGCAGCGCGACTCTAACGATCCACATCGGCGCGGTACGAAAAGGGGGTTCCGGGGCTCGGTGATTAGGCCGCTAAAATGTAGAGGGCTAATGAATCCAAGTCAATCGCCGGCCGCGCTCACGTGACCGCGAGGAAGCACGCGAGCGCGGCCGCGAGCGCGAGTGGCATCGCGAGCACGCCGAGTCGCAGGAACCGTCCGGCGCTCACCTCGACGCCCTCGCGCCGCAGGGCGATCAGCCACAGGATCGTCGCGAGCGATCCGGTGACCGACAGATTGGGTCCGAGATCGACGCCGATCAGCAGTGCACCCGCGGTCCGCGCGGAGGCGTGCGCGGCGGTGATCAGATTCGTCGCGAGCAGGCCGACCGGGAGGTTGTTCAGGAGGTTCGTCGCGACGCCGACGATCGATGCGGCGGCCGCGGCGTGCGCGGGTCGGTCCGCGGCCGGCGGCGCGAGGTGGCGGACGAGCGGTGCGAGCGCACCGGTCAATTCGACCGTGCGCACCAGCACGAACAGCGCCGCGACGAGCGGCAGCACGCTCCACGAGATCCGGCGCAGCGCGCCCCAGGGCGGTGCGCGCCGCACGACCAGGATCGCGAGCCAGGTCGCGGCGGCGCACAGGAGCGTCGGCGGACCGAGCGGGTGGCCGAGCCCGGAGGACAGCGCGAGCAGCGCCGCGGTTGCGCCGATCCCGCCCGCGGCGACGCGCCCCGCGGCGCCGAGCGGGGGAACCACCGGGTCGATCACGATCGACCCGGCGAGCTGTGCGCGCAGGGCGACGCGCAGCACCGCGTAGGTCGCGGCGATCGCCGCGACCGACGGGACGGCGAACCGCGCGAGCCAGGCGCCGAGCGGTGGCATGGCCGCGCCGTACACGACGAGGTTCGCCGGATTGGAGATCGGCAGCACGAAGCTCGCCGCGTTCGCGATGAACGCGCAGATCAGCAGGTAGGGCAGCGGCGGCGCGCCGGCGTCCTTCGCGGCCGCGTACACCGCCGGGGTCAGCACGACCGCGGTCGCGTCGTTCGACAGGAGCGTGGTCACGACGATCCCGACCGCATACACCAGCGCGAACAGCCGCCGCGGCGAGCCGCGCGCGATCCGCGTCGCGAGCGCCGCGGTCCACGCGAACAAGCCCTCGCGTCGCGCGAGCTCCGCGAGCAGCATCATCCCGGTGAGGAACAGGTACACGTCGGTGCCCTCGCGAACCGCCGCGAGCGCCTCGCGCCAGGAGATCAGCGACAGCGCGAGCGCGGCACCGGCGCCGAGCGACGCCCAGAGCGCCTCCGGGATCCGCCAGGGGCGCAATACGATGCCGAGGATCGCGCCGCCGGCGATCAGCCAGACGAGATCCGGGGAGCCGATCGCGTGCGTCATCGGCGCAGCATGCCAGCCCCGCGCGCCGATGCGTAGCCGGTCGCGGGTCTGCGCTACACTGCTCGCACCGTGAATCGCGCGCCCGACCCGAGAGCCGACGACTCCTCCGCCGAGCAGGGGCTCACCGCCGCGGCGGCCCGCGAGGCGCTCGCGCGGTTCGGTCCGAACGCGATGCCGGACGCCGAGGAGCCGCTGTGGCGGCGCGCGCTCGGCAAGTTCTCCGCGCCGATCCCGTGGATGCTCGAGGCGGCGATCCTGCTCGAGGTCACCCTCGGTCAGCGCATCGAGGCCCTGGTGATCGCGGTGCTGCTCGTGTTCAACGCGGCGCTCGGCCTGGTACAGGAGGGGCGCGCGCAGGCGACGCTGCGCGCGTTGAAGTCGCGCCTCGCGTTGAACGCGACGGTGCGCCGCGACGGGCGCTGGCAGACGCTGTCCGCGTCCGAGATCGTGCCGGGCGACGTCGTCAAGCTGAGTCTCGGCGGGATCGTACCGGCGGACGTCGCGTTGCTCTCCGGCGAGGTGCTGCTGGACCAATCGATGCTGACCGGCGAGTCCCTGCCGGTCGAGGCGGGCGTCGGCGCGGCGACGTTCGCGGGCGCGCTGGTCCGGCGTGGCGAGGCGGTCGCGCGGGTGACCGCGACCGGCGCGGGCACGAAGTTCGGCCGGACCGCGGAGCTCGTGCGCGTCGCGCACGGACGCAGCTCGCAGCAGGAGGCGGTGCTGCGGATCGTGCGCAATCTCGGCCTGTTCAGCGCGGCGATGGTGATCGTGCAGCTGACGTTTGCGACCGCGACGCACATGCCCGCGGCCGACCTCGTGCCGCTGGTGCTGACCGCGGTGCTCGCCGCGATCCCGGTCGCGCTGCCCGCGACCTTCACGCTCGCATCGGCGCTCGGCGCGCGCTCGCTCGCGGCGCAGGGCGCGCTGCCGACGCGGCTGTCCGCGATCGACGAGGCGGCGAACATGGACGTGCTGTGCTCGGACAAGACCGGGACGCTGACCCAGAATCAGCTCGCGGTCGCCGAGGTGCTCGCCGCGCCGGGCATCGATCGGGCCGCGGTGCTGCCGCTTGCGCTGCTCGCGAGCGCCGACGCGGGCCTCGATCCGGTGGACGGCGCGGTGCGCGATGCCGCCGCGAAGCTGCCGCCGGGCGCCGGGGCGGGCGCGCGCCGCACGGCGTTCCGACCGTTCGATCCGGCGCGCAAGATGTCCGAGGCCGATGCGCTCGGCCCGAATGGCGAGCCGCTGCGCGTCGTCAAGGGTGCGTTCGCGAGTATCGCGGCGCAGGTCGCGCCGCCGCCCGAGCTCGCTGCCGACGCGGCGTCGCGGGAAACCGCCGGCTACCGCGTGCTCGGCGTCGCCGCCGGTCCGCCGGACCGCCTCGGGTGGGTCGGCGCACTCGCGCTCAGCGATCCGCCGCGCACCGATGCGCGGGGCTTGATCGAGGAGCTCACGACGCTCGGCGTGCAGTCCGTGATGATCACCGGCGATTCGGCGGCGACTGCGGCGGTGGTTGCGCACGCGGTCGGCATCGACGGGCCGGTGCGAACGGCGGCCGAGGTGCCCGCGTCCGCCGAACCGCGGGACTACGCCGTGTTCGCCGGCGTGTTCCCGGAGGACAAGTTCCACATCGTGCGCGCGTTCCAGGGCGGCGGTCACACGGTCGGCATGTGCGGCGACGGCGCGAACGACGCGCCGGCGCTGCGCCAGGCGCAGATCGGCATCGCGGTATCGACCGCGACCGACGTCGCGAAGTCGGCGGCGGGGATCGTGCTCACCCAGCCGGGGCTCTCGGGGATCGTCGCGACGGTGCGCTGCGGCCGCTCGACCTACCAGCGCATCCTCACCTACACGCTGCGCTCGGTCACCGCGAAGATCAACCAGATGCTGTTCCTCACGGTCGGCTTGCTGGTCACCGGCTCGGCGGTGCTGACCCCGATGCTGATGGTGCTGCTGATGATCAGCGGCGACTTCCTCGCGATGTCGGCGACCACCGACCGGGTCAGGCCGACCGGCGGGCCGAACGCCTGGCGGATCGGCCGGGTGACCGCCGCCGCGGTCGTGCTCGGCACCTGCGACCTCGCGTTCAGCGTCGCGGTGCTGCTGGTCGCGCGCGATCGCTACGGAGTCGTCGCGCACGCGGGGCTTCGGACCCTGTCGGCGGTGACGCTCGTCTGCGTGGCCCAGGCGTCGTTCTACGTGGTCCGCGAGCGCGAGCGTCTGTGGAGCTCCCGGCCGAGCGTCTGGGTCGTCCTCTCCTCGATCGCGGACGTCGCGGTGATCTCCCTCCTCGCGGGCTTCGGCATCCTGGTGCACCCGATCGCGCCGGCGGCGATCGGCGCGGTGATCGGGGCGTCGTTCCTGTTCGCGTTCGCGCTGGACTTCGTGAAGGTCGCGGCGTTCCGCGCGTGGCGGATCACCTGAGCGGTCGGCCGCCGACTCGTCTACACTGGGCGCCCATGGGATTCGATTGCTCGCGATGCCCGGGATACTGCTGCAGCCATGCGCGCATCGAGGTGTCGGACGCGGACGTCCGGCGGCTCGCGAAGCACCTCGGGATCCCGGTGCGGATCGCGCGCGAGCGCCACACCTATCTCTACCGGGCGAAGGAGGGGGTGGAGCGCATCCTGCGCCACCACCGGGATCACCTCTACGCCTCGGTGTGCCACTTCTTCGACCGCAAGGCGCGGCGCTGCACGGTCTACGCGGCGCGACCCGCGGTGTGCCGCAAATATCCGTACGGGAATCGTTGCGGCTACTACGCCTTCCTCGCGTTCGAGCGCGAGTTCCACGACGATGAGGACTTCGTCCCCTCGGCCTGAGGCGCGCGCGACGCGCCGCCGCTTGCGGGGAGCCTGGCAGCTGCTGCGGATCGAGTACCGCGCGCCGGACGGCGACACCGTGGACCCGTTCTATCGGCCGAACTCGACCGGCGTGCTGATCTACGATGCCGCCGGCTGGATGAGCGTCGCGATCGCCGGGCCCGGCGCGTACTACACCTATGCCGGCACCTGGGACGTCGATGCGGCCGGAACGACGGTGATCCACCGCGTGACGACCGCGTTGCTCGCCGACGAGGTCGGGGTCGCGTATCGCCAGCGCGTGCACTTCGAGAGCGGTCGAATGATCTTCACGAACCGCGAAGGGCCCGCGGGCGCGCGCACCGTGCGCCGGAAGATCTGGGTTCGCGCCCGCCGCGCCGATCGGTGACGCCGGACCCCGGGCGCCGCGTGCCGGCGTGCAGCCACCGGCCGCCGTGCCCGGGCTGTCCCCGGTTCGGCGAGCCGGGCCTCTCGGCCGACGCTCGCGCGACGCTCGCGATGCTCGCGCGCGCGCATGGATTGCCGCCGGTCGAGGTCGTCGGCGGTGCGCTGACGGGGTTTCGCCATCGCGCGCGGCTCGCGATTCGCGGGCGCCGCGAATCCCCGAAGATCGGGCTGTTCGAGGCGGGCAGTCATCGGCTCGTGCACATCCCGACCTGCCAGGTCCATCACCCGTTGATCAACCAGGTCGCGGAGGTCGTTCGGGGCGCGCTGATCGACACCGGGGTCGACTGTTACTCCGATGACGCGCATCGTGGTCTCGCGCGCTACCTGCAGGTGGTGATCGAGCGGCGTTCCCAGACCGCGCAGGTCGTCGTGGTCGGCAACGCGCGCCGGGTCGAGCCGTTCGCCGCGCTCCTCGAGGCGATCCGCGCAGCGCTCGGCGCCCGGCTGCACAGCCTGTGGTTCAACGCCCACCCGGAACGCTCGAACGCGGTGCTCGGACGCGAATTCCACGCCTGGTGCGGGCCCGCGAGCCTCGTCGACCGTTATGGCGGCGCCGAGGTGCACTATCCTCCGGGCGCGTTCGGACAGAGCCACCCGGCGCTCGCGGAACGCATCGTCGCGCACGTCCGCGAGCGGATCCCCGTGAACGCCCGCGTCGCGGAGTTCTACGGCGGGGTCGGCGCGATCGGCCTGTCGGTGCTCGATCGCGCGTCGGCGCTGCGGATCAACGAGGTCGCGGTCGAGTCGCTGCGCGGCCTCGCGCTCGGGCTCGCCGCGCTCGATCCGGGCGAGCGCGCGAAGGTGTCGGTGTGGCCCGGCACGGCCGCGGCGGCGGCGCCCGCGGCGCTGGATCGAACCGTGGTGATCGCCGATCCGCCCCGCAAGGGGCTCGATCCGGTACTGCTCGCGACGCTGCGGGGTTCGCCGCCGGCGCGCTTCGTCTATGTCAGCTGCGACCTGCGATCCCTGGCCGCGGATACGGCCCGACTCGTCGCCGACGGCGGATTCCGGCTGGCGTCGCTGGCCGCGTTCGATCAGTTCCCGTACACGGACCACGTGGAAACCGTCGCGACCTTCGAGCGACGGGGCTGACAGGCGACCGGGGCCTGTGCGAAGGTAGCGGCCCGCCGAATGGGGGAGACGAGGAGTCGCATGACGCTGCCCGATGGATACAGTGAGATCGCCCCCGGCAAGCTCGCCTCGGTGGTGACCTGTCTCGAGATGGACGCCGCGCCGCCGCTCAGGCCGGCGCGAGCCGATCCGGCCTGGGACCTGCGGCGCCGGGTCGACGCCGATCTCGACGCGTATCGGTCGCTGTTCGCCCGGGTCGGTCGCGAGTGGCTGTGGTTCTCGCGGCTGACGATGCCGGCGGAGGAGTTGCGCCGCATCCTCGCCGATCCGGACGAGGAAGTGTGGGTGTTCAGCGTCGGCGGAGCCGACGAGGGACTGCTCGAGCTCGATTTCCGCGAGTCCGGCCAGTGCGAGCTCGCGTTCTTCGGTCTGACCGCGGCGGCGCGCGGCAGCGGCGCCGGCCGCTGGCTGATGAACCGGGCGATCGAGCGCGCGTGGCGCCGCCCGATCGAGCGGCTGTGGGTGCACACCTGCACGCTCGATCACCCGGCCGCGCTCGATTTCTATCGGCGCTCCGGGTTCCGGCCCTATGCGCGGCGCGTGGAGGTCGCGGACGATCCACGGCTCGTCGGGCTCCTGCCGCGCGACGCGGCGCCCGGGATACCGATCGTCGAGCCGGACCGCAACTCCGCCGAGCCCTGAGACCGAACGACCTACAGGAAGCGATCGCGATGACCGAAGTCGAAGAACGTCTACACGCCGCCCTGTCGCGCCACGCGCTCGAGCGCACTGCGACCGGCTATCGCCTCGTGCATCCGGGCGCGGGCACCGCCTCGCTCGAGATCCGCCCGGTGCCGGGCGCCGGCGACACCCCGGAGGCGACCGCGACCGCGATCGTCGACGTCGTCGCCGACTATGAGTCCGCGGGGCTGCCGTCGTTGCACGCGGCCGGCATCGCGCGGCTCAACGCGCTCGCGGTGCATGGCGCGTACGAGCGGCACGACGGACGCTTGCGGCAGCGCGCGCAGTTCACGCTGTACGCGGTCGAGTCGACCGCGGACCTCGCGGCCCGGCTGATCCTCGAGGCGTTCGGCGCGCAGTTGCCGATCGGCCGATCGGTCGCGCAGTCGATCGTGTCCGCGACCGCGCTCGAGCAGCATCGTGCCCATCACGCGATGCCGAAGGACTGGAGCACGCCGCTCGACGAGCCGGCGCTGCGCTCGACCGTGGAGGCGATGGAGCAGCGGGGACTCGCGTCCGCGTGCCGCGGCAATGCGGTCTGGGCGGAATTGCCGCTCCACGGCGATTGCCCGACGCGCGCGATCGATCCGACCGCGCAGACCGCGCTGCTCGAGGTTCACGCGGGCGTGCTCCACCCGATCGCGGGCGCGGGCTACCTCGCATCGATCTCGCTCCCGTTCGGCGCGCGCCCGACGGATCCCGCGGAAGTCTGTCGCCGCCTGAACGCGGCCGAGTTCGAGCTCGTCGATTTCGTTCCGCGTCTCGGCGCGTGGGGGATGCAGGGGACGCAGGACCTGCCGGGCTACCACTGCTTCCTGCCGTGCCCGAACCCCTACGGCGGGATGCACAGCGCGCTGATGTGGTGGTGCGCGCAGCGCGCGGCCTGGATCCGCGATCGATACTGGGACGCCGCCGGCGCGATCGTGTTCGACCGCGCGCCCGCCGGGGCGCCGGCTTGAGCGAGCGCGCGCGGGCGATGGTCTCGATCGAGGTTCCGGACGGGGAGTTCGGCGCGTACGTCTTCGACTGCGACGGAACGCTCGCCGATACGATGCCGCTGCACTACCGGGCGTGGCTGCGCGTGCTCGACGGCCGGGACCCGCCGTTCGACGCGGACACGTTCTACGGCTGGGGCGGCAAGCCGACCGAGACGATCCTCGAGGAACTCAAGACCGGGTACGGGATCGACCTCGGCGACTTTGCGGCCGCGGCGGCGCGCAAGGAGCAGTATTTCACCGAGAGCCTCGGCGAGGTCGGGCCGATCGAGCCGGTCGTGCGGATCGCGCGCGGGGCGCACCGGCGGCTGCCGATGGCGGTCGCCTCGGGGGGCTTGCGGCGGCACGTCGAGGCGACGCTCGATGCGCTCGGGATCCGCGATCTATTCGATGCGATCGTGTGCTTCGAGGACAGCGCGCGCCCGAAGCCTCACCCCGATCCCTTTCTCGAGGCGGCGCGGCGCTTGAGGGTGCCGCCGCGCGCGTGCCTGGTCTTCGAGGACAGTCCGCTCGGGATCGCGGCGGCCGAGGCGGCGGGCATGGCGTGCGTGCGCGTGCCGCCGCTGCACGGCGCCTGAGGGGTCGCGAGCACGCGTCGCAGCACCGCGACGTGGCTCTTCTCGAGGTCGCGTGCGGCGCTGAGGAGCGTCACCGGCCGTGCCCGTGCCCGTGCGCGCAGCGCGGCGATCGCCTCGGCCTGCGCTTCGAGCTCGCGGCGGTAGCGGCGCGCGAACTGCGGCCAGCGGGAGCGGTCCGCGTGGAACCAGCGGCGCAACCGGTCGCTCGGCGTGATCTCGCGTGCCCAGTCGTCGAGCGCGGCCGAGGCCTTGTCGATCCCGCGCGGCCAGAGGCGGTCGACGAGCACGCGGTATCCGTCGGCGGGCTCCGCGGCGTCGTAGATCCGCTTCGCGCGCAGCGTCGGGCGGTCGCGCGACTCGGCCGGCGGCGGCTCGACGAACTCGAGATAGCACGGCGGCGAACTCGGCTCGCGCGGACGCCGCGGGGTCGATCTGCGATGGGTCGCCATCGCGAAACACGATATCATCGTCGCAACCACGGAGCGACTCCTCGCGGATGCCCGCCGAACGACCTTCCATGCGACCCCCGGATGCCGGCTCGGCGCACGCGCGCGACGCCGGATCGCGGCGGGCGCGCCGCGAACGCAGCGCGCGGTTGCCGCAACGGCCCTGGACCGCGGTCCGCAATCCATATCCGCCGCTCGAGATCCTCTCGGCCGATCAGCTGGACGCGATCCATGCGGCGTCGCTGCGGATCCTCGAGGAACTCGGGATCGAGGTGCTCTCCGCCGAGGCGCGCCGCCGCCTGCGGGCGGCGGGCGCGGACGTCGACGAGGCGAGCGGGCTCGTCCGGCTCGATCGGCACTGCGTCGCGGCTGCGCTCGCGAGCGCACCGCCGGAATTCACGCTGACGCCGCGCAACCCGGCCCATCGGGTGCGGATCGGCGGCGATGCCCTGGTGTTCGGCCTGGTCGCGGGACCGCCGAACGTGCACGACCGGGAGCGCGGACGCCGACCGGGCAACTATCGCGACTTCTGCGATCTGATTCGCCTCGCACAGCATTTCAACGTGATCCACGTGATCGGCAACCAGGTCTGCGCGCCGATCGATCTGCCGGCGAATACGCGCCACCTGGATGCGTATCAGGCGAATCTCCTGTACTCGGATCGTGCGTATCATTGCTCGGCGATCGGCGCCGCGCGCGCGCTCGACGGGATCCGGATGATGGCGATCGCGCGCGGGATCGGGCTCGAGGAGATCGCGCGCTCGCCGGGGGTGATGACGATCATCTCGGTGAACAGTCCGCGCCGGCTCGACGAGGCGATGGCCGACGGCCTGATCGCGATGGCCGAGCACGGCCAGCCGGTCGTGATCACGCCGTTCACGCTGATGGGTGCGATGACCCCGGTATCGCTCGCCGCGGCGCTCGCGCAGCAGAACGCGGAGGCGCTGTTCGGCGTCGTGCTCGCGCAGACGGTGCGTCCGGGAACGCCAGTGATGTACGGCGCGTTCACCTCGAACGTCGATCTGCGCTCCGGCGCGCCGGCGTTCGGGACGCCGGAGAACGCGAAGGCGAACGTCGCCTGTGGCCAGCTCGCGCGCCGCTACCGCCTGCCCTACCGCACGTCCAACGCGAGCGCGTCGAACGCACCCGATGCGCAGGGGGCGTACGAGAGTCAGATGTCGCTCTGGGGCGCGCTGCTCGGCGGGGGGAATCTCGTGTACCACGCCGCGGGCTGGCAGGAGGGCGGCTTGACCGCGTCCTTCGAAAAGCTGGTGCTCGACGTCGAGATGTTGCAGATGCTCGTCGAGTTCCTGCAGCCGATCGTCGTCGACGAGGCGGAGCTCGGGCTCGACGCGATCGCGCGCGTGGCGCCGGGCGGGCATTTCTTTGGCGATCCGCACACGCTCGCGCGCTACGAGCACGCGTTCCATCGTCCGCTGGTCTCCGACTGGCAGGGCTTCGAGGCCTGGAGCGCCGCCGGCGCGCCCGACGCCGCGCAGCGCGCGACCGCGGTGTGGAAGCGCGCGCTCGGCGAGTACGAGCAGCCGGCGATGGATCCCGCCGTCCGCGAGGCGCTGGACGACTACGTCGCACGCCGGCGTGAGGCGATCGGCGACGGCGAGCCTTAGACGCGCATGCGTCATTCGATCGTCTCGCTGCTCCTGAATGCGGCGACGGGCCACCGGCGCTGGCCGCGGATGTGGCGCGACCCCGAGCCGCGGCCGCATTACGAGGCGATCGTCGTCGGCGGGGGCGGGCACGGCCTCGCGACCGCCTATTACCTCGCGAAGGCGCACGGCGTGCGCGACGTCGCGGTGCTCGAGAAGGGCTGGATCGGCGGCGGCAACGTCGGACGCAACACCACGATCATCCGGTCCAACTACCTGTTGCCGGGCAACGTCTCGTTCTACGAGGCGTCGCTGAGACACTGGGAAGGGCTCGAGCGCGAGCTCAACTTCAATGCGATGGTGAGCCAGCGGGGCGTGCTGAACCTCTATCATTCGGATGCGCAGCGCGATGCGATCGTGCGTCGCGGCAACGCGATGCGTCTGCACGGCGTCGATGCGGAGCTCCTCGATGCGCACGAGGTCCGGCGGATCGCGCCCTTCCTCGCGATGGACGATGCGCGCTTTCCGATTCGCGGCGGACTGCTGCAGCCGCGCGGCGGAACCGTGCGGCACGATGCGGTCGCGTGGGGCTACGCGCGCGCGGCCGACCGTCTCGGCGTCGACGTGATCCAGCAGTGCGAGCTCCTCGGCTTCGAGATCGAGCGCGGCCGCGTCGTCGGGGTGCGCACCAGCCGGGGCCGGATCGGCGCGCGGCGGATCGGCCTTGCGTGCGCGGGCCATTCCTCCCAGGTCGCGGCGCTCGCGGGGCTCACGCTTCCGATCGAGACGCACGTGCTGCAGGCCTTCGTGAGCGAGGGGGTGAAGCCGCTGATCCCGGGCGTGATCACCTTCGGCGCGGGACACTTCTACGTCAGTCAGTCCGACAAGGGCGGGCTCGTGTTCGGCGGCGACCTCGACGGCTACAACTCCTACGCGCAGCGCGGCAATCTCCCGACCGTCGAGGACGTCTGCGAGAGCGGGGTCGCGATGATCCCGGCGATGAGCCGGCTGCGCCTGCTGCGTTCCTGGGGCGGCCGGATGGACATGACGATGGACGGCTCGCCGATCATCGATCGGACGCCGATCGAGGGGCTGTACCTGAACGCGGGCTGGTGCTACGGGGGCTTCAAGGCGACACCGGCGTCGGGCTGGTGCTTCGCGCACCTGCTCGCGACCGGGGAGAGCCATGCGCTCGCGCGCGCCTATCGCCTGGACCGCTTCGCGACCGGGCACCTGATCGACGAAAAGGGGCAGGGCGCACACCCGAACCGGCAATGAGCGAGCGCGACCGATGAGGATTCCCTGCCCGTTCTGCGGCCTGCGCGGCCACGAGGAATTCGTGGTCGACGGGGACGCGACCGTGACCCGACCGGCGCCGGGCCGGCCGGACGCCCCGACGGCGGCGGTTCGCTTCGTGTACCTGCGCGACAACCCCGCGGGCTGGCACCGGGAATGGTGGTTCCACGCGTTCGGCTGCGAGCGCTGGATCGTCGTCGAGCGCGATACCGTGACGCACGCGGTCGGCCGCGTGTGGAGCGCGGGCGACCCGGCGCCCGGGGAGGATCGGTGAGCGCTCGACCCGGCGCCGGTGCGCGACTCGCGGACGGCGGCTTGATCGACCGGACGCGCACGCTCCGCTTTCGCTTCGACGGGCGCGAGTACGCCGGGCATCCGGGCGACACGCTGGCCTCGGCACTGCTCGCGCACGGCGTGCACCGGGTCGCCCGCTCGTTCAAGTACCATCGGTCGCGCGGGATCCTCTCGGCCGGCTTCGAGGAACCGAACGCGCTCGTCGAACTCGGCGAAGGCGACGCGCGCGTGCCGAACACGCCCGCGACCACGATCGAGCTGTTCGAGGGACTCGACGCGCAGAGCCAGAATCGCTGGCCGTCGCTGCGGTTCGACCTGCGCGCGGTGAATCGCCTGTTCTCCGCCCTGCTGCCGGCGGGCTTCTACTACAAGACGTTCATGTGGCCGGCCGCGTTCTGGGAACGGGTGTACGAGCCCGCCATCCGGCGAGCGGCCGGGCTCGGTCGTGCGTCGGGTGCGCCGGATCCGGCGACCTACGAGCGTTCGTACGGCTTCTGCGACGTGCTCGTCGTCGGCGCGGGCCCCGCGGGCCTCGCCGCGGCGCTCGGCGCGGCCCGCAGCGGCGCGCGCGTCTGGCTCGTCGAGGCGGATTGTCGCGCCGGCGGCCGATTGCTCGCGGAGCGGCTCGCGATCGGCGGGGAGCCGGCGCTGCGCTGGGTCGAGGCCACCGTCGCGGAGCTCGAATCGATGCCGACGGTGCGCGTGCTGCGCCGGGCGACCGCGGTCGGCCGTTACGACGGCGGGGTCTATGCGATCCTCGAGCGGGTCGGCGCCGATCGTGCGCAGTCCGCGCCGTTCGAGCCGCGCGAGCGCCTCTGGCACGTCGTCGCGCGCCACGGCGTGCTCGCGAGCGGCGCGATCGAGCAGCCGCTGGTGTTCGAGAACAACGACCTGCCGGGGATCCTGCTCGCGGGGGCGGTGCGCGCGTATGCGAACCGCTACGCGGTGCTCGCGGGGCGGCGCGTGGTCGTCGCGACGAGCTGCGACGACGCGTGGGCGACCGCGCGGGACCTGCTGCGGGCGGGCGCGTCGGTCGAGGCGATCGTGGACCAGCGGCCGGCAGCCGCGCGCGGCCCGGGTGCGTGGGCCCCCGACGGCGTCCCGGTCGAGACCGGCTGGCTGCGGCGCGCACGCGGACGGGATCGCGTGCGCGCGGTCGAGATCGAAGCCGCCTCCGGGCGAACGCGGCGCGTCGCGTGCGATGCGATCGCGATGTCCGGGGGCTGGGCGCCGCAGCTGCAGCTCGCGACGCACCTCGGCGAGCGGCTGCGCTGGGACGGCGCCGCCCAGTGCTTCGCGCCCGAGTCGTGGCCGCCGGATCTGTCCGGCGCGGGCGCGGTCTGCGGAGAGTTCGGGCTTGCGGCGGCGCTCGCCGCGGGTGCGCGCTGCGGTACCGGGGCGGCGCGGGCGCTCGGCTTTCGCGCGACGGATCTCGTGCTGCCCGCGGTCGAGCCGGATCGTCCGCTGCAGACGGTGCCCTCGCGCGCCGCGCGGGCGGTCCGCGCGGCGTTCGTCGATTGGCAGAACGACGTGACGATCGCGGACGTGCAGCTGGCGGTGCGCGAGGGCTTCGCAGCGAGCGAGCACCTGAAGCGCTACACGACGCTCGGGATGGCGACCGACCAGGGCAAGACCTCGAGCCTGAACGGGCTGATCGCGCTCGCGGAGGCGACCGGCCGGCGTCTCGAGGAGCTCGGCCCGACGACCCATCGACCGCCGGTCGTTCCGGTCACGATCGGTGCGCTCGCGGGTCGGCACCGCGGACGCCACTACCGGCCGACGCGCCTGCCGCCCGCGCACGCGGTCGCGGCGGACCTCGGCGCGGTGTTCGTCGAGACCGGACCCTGGCTGCGCGCTCAGGTCTTTCCGCGTGCCGGGGACCGGGGATGGCTCGACGCGATGTGCCGCGAGGTGAACACGGTTCGCCGCGCGGTCGGCGTGTGCGACGTCTCGACGCTCGGCAAGGTCGACGTGCAGGGCGCCGATGCGCCCGAGTTCCTGGAGCGGGTCTATGCGAGCCGCATCGCGACGCTCGCGATCGGCCGCGTGCGGTACGCGCTGATGCGGCGCGAGGACGGGTTCGTGATGGACGACGGTACCGTCGCGCGGCTCGGCGAGCGCCACTACCTGCTCAGCACGACGACCGCCGGCGCCGTCGACGTCTATCGCCACCTGCAGTACTGCCGTCAGGTGCTCTGGCCCGATCTCGACGTACGCCTCGCCTCGGTCACCGACCAGTGGGCGCAGTTCGCGGTCGCCGGGCCGCGGTCGCGCGAGCTGCTCGGGCGCCTCGTCGAGCCGGGCATCGACCTCGCGGACCCGCAGTTCCCGCTGCTCGCGGCCGGGTCGGTGAGGCTCGGTGACGGGACCGCGGCGCGGCTGTTCCGGGTGTCGTTCTGCGGCGAGCTCGCCTACGAGCTCGCGGTGCCGGCGCGCGCGGCGCACCGGACTCTCGAGCGGCTGTTCGAGGCGGGCGCGCCGCTCGGGGTCGCGCCCTATGGCCTGGAGGCGCTCGGCGCGATGCGGATCGAGAAGGGACACGTCGCGGGCAACGAGATCAACGGCCAGACGACGGCGGCGGACCTCGGTCTCGGCCGCTGGACGACCAAGGATGGCGACAGCGTCGGTGCGGTGCTCGCCCGGCGCCCCGGGCTCGCGGATCCGCAGCGACCGCGCCTCGCGGGTTTCGTGCCGGTCGACCGCGCGCAGCGCCTGGGCGCGGGCGCGCACCTGATCGCGCTCGGCGCGCCGCGGGATGCGGCGCACGACGAGGGATACCTGTCCTCGGTCGCGTATTCGCCGACGCTCGGGCACTGGATCGGTCTCGGCTTCCTGCGGCGGGCGGCCGAGCGCGTCGGCGAACGCGTGCTCGCGCACGATCCGCTGCGTGGACGGGATGCGCTCGTCGAGGTCGTCGAGACGCCGTTCGTCGATCCACGCGGAGAGCGCCTGCGTGGCTGAGTCGCCGTCCGCGCCGTCGATCGCGCGCGTCCGCATCGGCGAGGCGCCGAGCCTCGCGCGCATCGATCTCGTGTCATCGGCGCGCCGCGTGGCGGCGCTCGGCGCGGCGTTCGCGGCCGCGACCGGCGTCGCCTTGCCGTGCACCGGGCGCAGCGTGCGCGCCGGGGAGTTCACCGTGCTCGCGCTCGCTCCGGATCGCTGGCAAATCGAATCCGAGGGTCCACCGGGGCACGCGATCGCGGCGCTGGGCGCGATCGCCGGCGAGTCGGGTTCGGTCGTCGATCAGTCGGACGGGTCGCGTGCGTTCGACGTCGCCGGCCCGGGCGCGCGTGAGGTACTCGCGAAAGGCGTGCCGATCGATCTCGACGCCGCGGTGTTTCGCGTCGGCGACGTCGCGCGCACGGGGGTCGCGCTGGTCGCGGTCACGCTGCGCTGCCTGTCCGCGGAACCGTCGTTCCGGATCGTCGTCGCGCGCAGTTACGCGGAGTCCTTCCTCGAGTGGTTGCTCGACGCGGGCGCCGCATACGGGGTCTTGCGCGAGCGCCACAGCGCGTCGCCGAGGTAGAGCACCACACCGCCCCAGACGAGGCCGAAGCCGATCGCGCGATCGCGCCCGAAGGATTCGTGATAGAGCCAGACGCCAAGTGCCAGCACCACGGTCGGCATCAGGTACTGCAGGATGCCGAGCAGGGACAGCGGAATGCGCCGCGCCGCGGCCGCGAACAGCAGCAGCGGGATCGCGGTCACGGGTCCCGCGGCCATCAGCGCGAGCCGCAGCCCCCAGCCCCCGCGCAGGAACGCGTCCGCGCCGTGGGAGCCTTCCCACGCGAGGTAGGCGAGCGCGAGCGGCAGCAGCGCGGCGGTCTCGAGGGTCAGGCCCTCGAGCGAACCGAGCGGCGCGGTCTTGCGCATCAGACCGTACAGCGCGAAGCTCAGCGCGAGCGACAGCGCGATCCACGGCAGGTGTCCGGCCACGATCGCCATCCACGCGACGCCTCCGGCCGCGATCGCGACCGCGATCCACTGCGCGGGTCGCAGGCGCTCCGACAGCGCGACGGCGCCGACGACGACGCTCATCAGTGGATTGATGTAGTAGCCGAGGCTCGCATCGACGACGTGCCCGGTGTTGATCGCCCAGATGTAAAGACCCCAGTTGTTCGCGAGCAGGAACGCGCTCAGCGCGAAGCGGGCGACGATCGATGGCCGCTCGCGGACCGCGCGCAGCCAGGTGAAGTGCCGCTTGACGAGGAGCACCAGGGTGAGCAGCACGAGCGACCAGACCATCCGGTGGGCGAGGATCTGCAGCGGCGGCACGCTGATCAGCGCCTTGAAATACAGCGGGAACAGGCCCCAGAGCAGATACGCGCCGAGCGCGTAGGCGACGCCCCAGTTCATGATCACACCTCGCGGTTCGAGTCGGGGCGCGGGTCGCGGCGCATCCGTCGCGGGCGCGCGATCACCGGGCCGGTGGCGGCGCGGGAGTATACCCGAGATCCGGCGCGTCGATGAGTCCGGTATCATCGCGCGACCATGCGTGCAATCGACCCGACGAGGGGCGTACCGTGACCCGCGATCACGTCGGTCGAGGCATCGCGCTCGGGGCCCTCGGCTACACGCTGTTCGCGATGCACGACGCGGCGACCAAGTGGCTCGTCGAAACGATCCCGGTCTGGCAGATCCTGTTCTTCCGCAGCGTGCTGATCGTGCTCGGCTGTACCCTGATCGGGCGCGGCAGGCTGTGGCGTCGGGTGCTCACGTCGCCGAACCGCGGGGCACTGACGCTGCGCGCGGCGCTGGTGCTGATCGCCTGGCTCGCGTATTACACCGCGGCGCGGACGCTCCCGCTCGCGCAGCTGCTGACGCTGTATTTCGGCGCCCCGGTGGTCACGACGCTGCTCGCGATGCCGCTGCTCGGCGAGCGGGTCAGCGGCTCGCGCTGGGTCAGCGTGCTCCTCGGCTTCACCGGGGTGCTGATCGCCGCGGAGCCGTCCCGGATCCACGCATCGCGCGCGACCGTGCTCGTGCTCGCGGCCGCGGTCACCTGGGCCTACACGGTGATCCTGATGCGGCAGATCGCGAAGCGCGAATCCTCGCTCGTGCAGGTGCTCGCGCAGAACCTGTTCTACCTGGTGGTCACCGGCGGCCTGTCGCTCGCGACCTGGGTCCCGCCGCGAGGCGCGCAGTGGTGGCTCCTGCTGCTGGTCGGTGTGCTCGGAGGCGCCGGGCAGTTCTTCCTGATCGAAGGGGCGCAGGTCGCGCCGGCGGCGATCATGGCGACCGTCGAGTACACCTCGCTCGTCTGGGCGTTCGTGCTCGGCTACCTGGTGTTCGGCAACGTCCCGCGGCGCCCGGTGTGGATCGGCGCGGCGCTGATCCTGCTGTCGGGATTCTTCATGCTCTGGCGGGAGCGCCGGCGCGTGTTCCGGGAGGATTAGCGCCGCGGCACCGCGGGAGGCCCCGGCGGCGCCGATGCGCGCGCGGGCAGGATGAGCTCGAAATGCCGCATGTCGGGCGCGAGCCATTCGTGCAGCGTCTCGGCGACCTCGATCGAGATCCGGTCGCCGAAGTCGGCGAGCTGGCGCAGCATCCGGCGCAGCTGCGGCACGTCGACCTCGCGCGCGTCGAACACCCGCAGGTGCAGCTTCGACGGGGTCGCCGCGAGGAGCGCCCGCAGGTGACGTGCGGCGCGCGCGAGCTGGCGGCGGCCGCGCCCGGCCTGCACCGAGAGCGTCAGCACCGGGACGCCGCCGGTTTCGCGGCGCTCCGTGAGGGCGAGGCGTGCGCGATCGCGGGATCGCGAAATGGCGGCGCTCAGGCGCGCGATCTGGGCCTCCCACGCGCGCGGTGACGCGGCCTCGGCGTGTCCGAAGTGCCGGTCGACGAAGTCGCGCATCGACAAGCCGACGATCCAGTCCGAGATCGCGATCGGAATTCGCCCGGGCGAGCGCCACGGGACGGATCGCAGGAACCAGCCGATCCGCCGCGGCCCGCCGCGCAGCAGGCCCTCGCGCGCGAAGCGCAGCACAATCCGCGTCGCCGCGACCGGTCCGTAGCCCGTGCCGGCGCTCGAGTGGCCGAGATCGCGCATCTTGTTCGCGATCCGCGTGGCGATTGCCGCGTCGGTCAGCAGCCGCCGGTAGAGCCGGCGGTACTCCGCGACGAGCCTCTCGTAGCTCATGTTCAGTGGCACGACGTTGGTCGCGAGCTTGGTGTTGTCGCATTCCGCCGCGTGCTCGCGCAGACGTCCGGCGCGCTCGAGCCGTTCGTGCAGCGGCGTCCGCGGCAGCGCGTTCAGCAGGCCGATCATCGCCGCCTGGATTCCGGAGCGCATGATGAACTCGTACTGCCGATCGAAGGTCGCGACGGTGTCGTTGTCGAAGCCGACGATGAAGCCCGCGAGCACCTCGATGCCGTTCGCGTGGATCCGCCGGATCGCGGCCAGCGGATCCTCGCGCAGGTTCTGCAGCTTGCGGGTCTCGCGCAGGCTCGCGGGATCTGGCGACTCGATCCCGATGAACACCCACTGCAGGTTCGCTGCGCGGAACAGCGTCATCAGTTCCGCATCGGACGCGAGATTGATCGATGCCTCGGTGCCGAAGCGGAACGCGTAGCGATGCTCGCGCTGGTACGCGGCAAGGTAGCGCAGCAGGGTCTTCGCGACCCTGCGGTCGCCGATCAGGTTGTCGTCGACGAAGAACACGTTGCGCACGCCGAGCTCGCGCAGCCGGTCGAGCTCCCGCCCGATCTGCTCGGGCGCCTTGTGGCGCGGCTTGCGGCCGAACATCACGATGATGTCGCAGAACTCGCACAGGTACGGACAGCCGCGCGAGAACTGCATGGTCGCGGTCGAGTACCGCTCGAGCTTCAGCAGGTCGAAGCGCGGCACCGGCGAGTCGCGCAGGTCCACCGTCTGCGCCTCGCGATACAGTGGCTCGGGCCGGCCCTGCTCGAAGTCACGGCAGAACCGCGGCCAGATCGACTCGGCCTCGCCGCAGACCACCGCGTCGGCGAGCTCGGCGTAGCGCTCCGGGCACAGCGATGCGAAGCTGCCGCCGGCGACCACGAAGTGGCCGCGCTCGCGGTAGTAGCGCAGCAGCTCCTTCTGGCGCGCGAACTGCACGCCCATGCCCGCGACCCCGATCAGGTCGACGTCCGGGGACAGCGGGACCGGCTCGACGTTCTCGTCGACGATCGTCACCTGCCAGTTCGGCGGGCACAGCGCCGCGAGCGTCGCGAGGCCGAGCGGCGGGTTGATCGCGGCGTCGCTCGCCCGGGCGAGCCGCACCCCCCAGCGGAAGTTCCAGAAACTCTCCGGCGAGCGCGGGTTGATCAGGAGGAGGCGCACGGTGGGGATTCTGCGGCGTCGGCGGCGCGCTCGAATTGATTCCGATCAGTAATCCGCCGCGGCTTATAATCCGACCGCTGCGCGAGCGCGCGTGGCGTCCGTGGGAGGAGTGCGATGGATCCGGCGGGTAAGACATTCATCGTGACCGGCGCGGCCCGTGGGATCGGGCGGGCGATCGCGCAGCGGCTCGCGAGCGGCGGCGCGAATCTCGCGCTGATCGATTTGAACGCCGCGGACCTCGACGGCTCGCTCGAGGCGTGCCGCGCGGGGGGCGGCGGCGCGCGTGCTTATGCGGCCGACGTCGCGCGCGAAGCGGACGTGATCGAGACCGTGGCGCGGATCGCGACCGACTTCGGTCGGATCGACGGACTCGTGAACAACGCCGGCATCGTGCGCGACGGCCTGCTCGTGAAGGTCCGCGACGACGGCGGCGTCGACCGACTGCCGCTCGCGCAGTGGCAGGCCGTGATCGACGTGAACTTGACCGGTACCTTCCTGTGCACGCGCGAGGTCGCGGCACGGATGGCGGAATCGCGCGCGGGCGGCGTGATCGTGAATCTGTCGAGCATTTCGAGGTCCGGAAACGCGGGCCAGAGCAATTACAGCGCGGCGAAGGCCGGGGTCGCCGCGATGACGGTCGTCTGGGCGAAGGAGCTCGGCCGGCACGGCATTCGGGTCGGCGCGGTCGCGCCCGGCTTCGTGCGGACCGAGATGATCGCCGCGATGCGTCCGGCGCTCCTCGAGAAGCTCGAGGAAGCGGTGCCGCTGCGTCGGTTCGCGCGTCCGGAGGAGATCGCGGAGGCGGTCGCGTTCATCGTCGCGAACGATTATTTCACGGGCCGCTGCCTCGAGATCGACGGCGGTCTGCGGCTCTAGCGCCGCTCGGGACCGTGGAATCGGGCGAGGGCGGCGAGACGTCGCCGGCTCGCGTCGTACCCCTCTCCGGGCACCAGCTGGCGCAGGATGAACCGGGACAGATGCGCCGCGCCGATGCTCGCGCCGCCGGTCCCGTCGTTGGCGCGCGCGCAGGCGCCGAAATGCGCGCGATCCGCATCGAGCGCCGAGATCTCGTCGGGCGCGCAGCGCGCATCGCCGGTGCCGCGGATCACGCCGGGGTAGGCCGCCGGAAACGGCGACGGGCCGCGCGCGGGCGTCGACGCGATCAGCAGGATGCCCGCGGCCGCGGCGGCCGCGACCGCCCCCGCGAGCACGGCTCGATCCTCGCGCACCCCGAGACTCAGATGGACCAGCGCCGCATGCTCCGCGATCGCCCAGTGGATCGCGGCGGCGACGGTGGCCGCGGTCGTCGCGCGCCGCTGGTCGAACACCTGCGCGACGAGCAGCTCCGCGCGCGCCACGTCGCTCCACAGCACGCCCGCGACGCGGGTGCCATGTCCGAGCGCGTCGGCGACGACCGGATGAATCTCGACGCGCCGGCCGGCATCGACGAAGCGGCGCGTGGCGCGGGCCGCGCCGAGCGTCGCCGGATCCGCGCCGCTGTCGATCAATGCGACGCGCCAGCCGTCAAACACGCGAGCGCCGGTCGTCGCACCGGACCAGGGAGGCGGCGCGCAGCTCGTAGACGGCGTCGGGCGCCGGCACGCGCGCCGGCGCATGGGTGACCACGATCCGCGTGCGATCCCCGAATTGTTCGTCGACCACGTGCAGCAGCTCGACCGCGGCCGCGGCGTCGAGATTCGCGAGTGCCTCGTCGAGCACGAGCACGTCCGGATCGCGCAGCAGCGCCCGCACGAGCGCGATGCGCTGTCGTTCGCCGGTCGACAGTTCCCGGCCGTGCTCGCCGAGCAGGGTCGCGTATCCCGCCGGCAAGCCGTCGGCGATCGCCTCGACGCCCGTGCGCCGTGCGGCACTCAGCACCTCGGACTCCGGCGCGTCGAAGCGGCCGTAGCGGAGATTGTCGAACAAGGACGCGCGAAAGATCGCGGGCTCGGTCACGAGCACCGCGACCGCGCGTCGGAGCGCGCGCGCTTCGATCATCGCGAGATCGCGGCCGTCGAGCCGGATCCGTCCCGCGTCGAGCGGGACGAATCGGCACAGCGCGTCGACGAGCGTCGACTTGCCCACGCCCGAATCGCCGTGGATCACGATCTTCGTGCCCGCGTCGATCGTCAGCGTGGTGTCGGCGAGCAGCGTTCGGCCGCAGACCGCGGCGCCGAGACGCACGCGCTCGAAGCAGAGCTCGCCGCGACGGCGGCCGCGCGACGCGCCGGTGCGCCCCGCCAGGGACCCCGCCGGCTCGGCGGGCGC
>JAGWPU010000018.1 GCA_028870355.1 Gammaproteobacteria bacterium
AGTTTGATAGGTAAAGGGCGTCAATCCACCATGGCGGCCTGCCCATGTTGATGTTGAATGTGGTCACCAAAAATATGCAAAGGTAATAAGGTGGTGCGAGGCGCAGAGCGCGTCGAAGGTAGAATTTCTTGGCAGCGTCTGCGGTAGAGAGCGTCTCCGCATAGGACACTAGAATCGATGTGATCAGATAGCCGCTGATAACGAAGAACAAAGTGACGCCGTAGCCGCCGAATTCATAACCATGAGAATAAAAGTGCTCCGCGAGGACGAGGAAAATGGAAATTGCACGCAATCCGTCCAAACGGGGTAGGTATTTAGGGCGCATGACGGCTTTGAACGGAGGGCCGGTGTCGAAACTCGGGCTCCGCCGGTCGTTTACCTCTGTTCGCGCGTAAGAAACAGCACTTTCCGCGCCGTGACCATGCACCGTGGAAAAGGGCCGCTAGAAATTTCGTGACTGATGAATAGCACCGTTTTTAACTTGAACGCGCGCTGAATCGCAAGTTACGCGGGCATTGTTATATTTCCGGATGCTCCATATTAATCGATAGTTTTCTCGAAGCGAGCGGTCGACATTTGACTTCCTTTGGGCCGTAAGCGGCTGAGCTGCGTTGAAGGTCGGCTGCACTACTCCTCCCAGCGTTGCGGATCGGCGAACACGATCCGGAACACGCTGCCGCCGCCCGGTCGCGCTTCGTACAGCAGGACCGCCCGGTTCAACTGGCCGAGTTCCCGGGCGATGAACAGGCCGAGTCCGGTGCCGCCCTGGCGGCCGGTGAAGAACGGTTCGAAGATTCGATCGGCGGCTTGCGGGTCGATGCCGGGGCCGCGATCGGCGACCTGGAGGAACGGGCGGGCGTTCGGCGCGAGCCGGCCGTAGGTGAGCTCGATCCCGTCCACGCCGTACTTCAAGGCGTTGTCGCAGAGATTCCAGACGACCTGGCGCAGATGCCCCGGGTCGAAGCGCACCTCGATCGTGGCCCCGTCGGTCGCGGGGTCCGGGACGCCGACGCGCAGCGCGCCGGGTGCGACCTGCATCGTCTCGAGGAACTCGCGCAGGAAGTCGTCGAGCCAGGCGGCGAGCGGCAGCCGCTCCGGCTGGGTCGCCTCGCGACGCGAGAGCTGCAGCACGTTGTTGATGATCGTGCTCACCCGCTCGGCGTTCGTGCGGATGATCGTCGTGAGGCGCCGCTCCTCGGGGCCGAGGTCGGCGGTCTCCGCGAGCAGCTGCCCGGCGTGGCTCATCGCGCCGACGGGGTTGCGGATCTCGTGGGCGATGCTTGCGGACAGGCGTCCGAGCGCCGCGAGCTTGCTCTGCTGCACCCGCTCGGCCATCGCGCTCGTGTCCTCGAGGAAGATCAGCGTCGGACCGCCGGATCCGTCGCCGAGCGGGGCGAAGTGCGGCTGGATCACGCGGGCGCCGTCGGCGGCGACGAAGGTCGGTGGCGGCTCGCCGCCGAGCGCGTGCCAGCGCCAGGTGGCGAGCGCGTACAGGAGCCGCGGCGAGACTTCGCCGAGCAGGGCGTTCGGGATCGCACGGTCCTCGCCGAGGATCTGCGCGGCCGACTCGTTGATCAGGCGGATCCGGTCGTTGCCGTCGACGACCAGCAGGCTCTCGCGCAGGTGCTGCACGATGTACTGGGACAGCTCCGCGAGGTTCGCGAGGTCGATCTCCTTCTGCCGGACGAGGTCCTCGCTCTCGCGCATCCGGGTCGAGACGAAGCTCGCCGCCGCGGCGGTCAGGAACAGTATCGCCCCGAGGACCCCGGCGGTCGCGACCGCGGACGCATCCGCGCGCCCGTTCAGTTGCTCGCCGATCGTCGAGCCGAGGAGCGCGAGCGCGGCGATTGCCGCGAGGAACAGTCCCCGGTTCATCGACAGCAGGAACGCGAGTGCGCCGACCGGGACCAGGAACAGCGACCCCAAGCCGCTCGTGACGCCGCCGCAGGCGTACAGGATCAGCATCAACACCGTGAGGTCGACACTCGCCTGCAGCACGAGCTGGGTCTCGGCGGTCGCAAGCCGCCGCCGGACGGCGAGCACGTTCAGGAGCCCGAACGCGAGGTACGCGAGCGTCGCGCCGTAGAACACCCGCGGCGAGGCGACCGACAGCGTGTGCAGCCCCGAGACCGCCACGACCGACAGGAGCGCCGCCGGCACGAGCACGCGATACAGGTTCAGCAGTCCGAGGATCCGCCACGCGAACGCGACGCGGGGGGCGGATGGCCGTTCGTTCGCGTTCGCCAAGAACTGCTCCCTCGGATGCCGGCTTTGCGCAGATGCAGAGCTTAATTCAGAATAGCCGGCCTTACGCGATTCGATCGACGGGAAGGGCCTTCCATGAACCTGCACGAGTTCCAATCCAAGAAGCTGTTCGCCGAATACGGCATTCCGGTGCCGAAAGGCGTGATCGCGGATTCCGCGGCGGGCGCGATCGCGGCCGCGCGTGGGCTCGGCGGGACGGTCTGGGTCGTGAAGGCGCAGGTGCACGCCGGCGGCCGTGGCAAGGCGGGCGGCGTCAAGCTCGCGAAGGACCTCGACGCGGTCGGTGCGGCGGCGGCGGGCATGCTCGGCACCCGACTCGTGACCCACCAGACCGGCCCGGAGGGGTTGCCGGTGGAGCGGGTCTACGTCGAACAGGGCTCGGCCATCGCCCGAGAGTACTATCTCAGCGTCGTGCTGAACCGAGACGCCGGGCGCGTCGCGTTCGTCGCCTCGGCCGCGGGCGGGATGGACATCGAGGAGGTCGCGGAGCGCGAGCCGCACAAGATCCTGCGGGTCGACGTGCACCCGGCCGCGGGGCTGCAGGACTTCCAGTGCCGGCAACTCGCGTTCGGGCTCGGACTCTCCGGGGCGCAGGTCGCGCAGTTCGGTCAGATCGCCCGTGCGCTCTACCGGCTCTACCTCGAGCGCGACGCGAGCCTCGTCGAGGTGAATCCCTTGATCCTGACCGGTGGCGGAGACCTGCTTGCGCTGGATGCGAAGGTCAACATCGAGGACAACGCGCTCTACCGGCAGCGCGACCTTGCGGCGATGCGGGATCCGTCGCAGGAAGACCCCATGGAGCGGCACGCCGCCGAGCACGAGCTCAACTACGTCTCACTGGACGGGAACATCGCGTGCATGGTGAACGGCGCCGGGCTCGCGATGGCGACGATGGATCTCATCCAGCTGCACGGGGGCGCCCCGGCGAACTTCCTCGACGTCGGCGGCGGCGCGACGAAGGAGCGGGTCAGCGCGGCGTTCAAGCTGATCCTGTCGAATCCGAAGGTCTCGGCGATCCTGATCAACATCTTCGGCGGCATCGTCCGCTGCGACATGATCGCCGAGGGCATCATCGCCGCGGTGAAGGAGGTCGGCGTCACGATCCCCGTGGTCGTTCGCCTCGAGGGCACGAATGCGCCGCGCGCGCGTGAGCTCCTCGAGGGGAGCGGGCTCGGCGTGATCCCGGCGAGCGACTTGACCGATGCCGCCAACAAGGCCGTTCGCATGGCCGGAGCGCACGCATGAGCATTCTCGTCGACAAGCACACCAAGGTGATCTGCCAGGGATTCACCGGCAAGCAGGGGACGTTCCATTCCGAACAGTGCCTCGCCTACGGCACGAAGCTCGTCGGCGGGGTCACGCCGGGCCGCGGCGGCAGCCAGCACCTCGGACTGCCGGTGTTCGACACCGCGCGCGATGCGGTCGCGAAGACCGGCGCGACGGTGAGCATGATCTACGTGCCGGCCGCGTACGCGGCCGACGCGATCCTCGAGGCCGCCGATGCCGGGATCGAGCTGATCGTCTGCATCACCGAGGGCATCCCGGTGAACGACATGGTGCGGGTGAAGGCGGCGCTCGCGAGCTATAAGACGCGCCTGATCGGGCCGAACTGTCCCGGCATCATCACGCCGGGCGAATGCAAGATCGGGATCATGCCGGGATTCATCCACAAGAAGGGCCGGGTCGGCATCGTGTCCCGGTCGGGAACGCTCACCTACGAGGCGGTGTTCCAGACCACCAACGAGGGACTCGGCCAGAGCACCTGCGTCGGCATCGGCGGAGACCCGGTCCGGGGCATGAACTTCATCGACGTGCTCGAGCTGTTCGAACGGGACCCGCAGACCGAGGGCATCGTGATGGTCGGCGAGATCGGCGGCAGCGACGAGGAGGCGGCCGCGCAGTTCATCGCCAAGCGGGTCACCAAGCCGGTCGTCGCGTACATCGCCGGCGTGGCCGCGCCGCCGGGCAAGCGGATGGGTCATGCCGGCGCGATCGTCGCGGGAGGCAAGGGCACCGCGGCGGCGAAATTCGCCGCGCTCGAGGCGGCCGGGATCACGACGGTGCGCTCGCCGGCCGAACTCGGTGCGGCGATCGCCGCGCGTCTGCGCCGTCCCGTCGCGAAAGCGCGGCCGATCGCGAAGTCGCGAGCGAAGGCGCCGGTGCGAGCGAACACGCCCGCTCGGGCAACCGTCCCGGCGCGAGCGAAGGCACCGGCGCAGTCGCCCGGGCGTGCGAAGGCGGCGAGCGGCGGGCGGACGGTGCGGCGCGCGAAGGCGGCGACTCGCGCGCGGCCGCGGCCGGCTGCCCGCAAGTCCGCCGCGCCGGGTCGCCGGACGGCACGACGCCCGAAGTAGGAGAGGGGTGTTGGCGGACGTCTGGCGACTCCGCGGTGCGATGGCGCAACTCAATCTCGTCGTCGGCGACGTCGACGGGAATACCTCGCGCATCATCGCCGCGGCCCAGGAGGCGCGGGATCGTGATCGCGCCGATCTGATCCTCTTCCCGGAGCTCGCGGTCTGCGGCTATCCGCCCGAGGACCTGCTGTTCCACGCCGGGATGCGTCTGAAGGTCGCGCGCGCGCTGGAGCGGCTGCGCCGCGAGGTCGCCGGCATCACGCTCGTCGTCGGCTATCCGGAATACGACGCTGGGCGGATCTACAACGCCGCGGCGGTGATTCGCGACGGCCGGCTCGTCGCGAATCATCGCAAGACCTGCCTGCCGAATTACCGGGTGTTCGACGAGAAGCGTTATTTCACGCCGGGGACGGACGCGACCGTGATCGATCTCGGCGGCGTCGCCGCGGGCGTGCTGATCTGCGAGGACGTCTGGGAGCAGGAGCCGGCGCGACGCGCGCGTGAGGCGGGTGCGCAGCTGCTGCTCGTGATCAACGCATCACCCTACGAGCTCGGCAAGCAGGTGCAGCGCGAGGAGACGGTCGTGCGCCGCCGCGTGCTCGAGACCGGGCTGCCGATCGTGTTCCTGAACCTCGTCGGCGGGCAGGACGAGCTGGTTTTCGACGGGAACTCGTTCGTCACCGACGCGTACGGCCGCGTGACCCAGCGCGCACCGGCGTACGTCGAGGGCGTGGTTCCGTTCGAGTTCGTGGCCGATGCGGCCGGTGCGATCGCGCCGGCGCCGGGCGCGCTCGCGCCGATCCTCGGCGAAGAAGCGAGCGTCTACGGGGCGCTCGTGCTCGGGACGCGCGATTACGTCGACAAGCACCGCTTTCCCGGCGTCGTGATGGGTCTCTCGGGCGGGATCGATTCGGCGCTGACGCTGTGCATCGCGGTCGATGCGCTCGGCGCCGCGCGCGTGCACTCGGTCGCGATGCCGTCGCGCTATACCTCGGCGATGAGCCGCGAGGACGCGGCGCTGCAGGCTGCATGGCTCGGCGTGAAGCACAGCGAGATCTCGATCGAGGGGATGTTCGAGGCGACGCTCGCGGCGCTGCGTGAGGAGTTCGCGGGACGGCCGCCGGACACCGCCGAGGAGAACATCCAGTCGCGCTGCAGGGGCGTGCTCCTGATGGGGATTTCGAACAAGACCGGCCGGATGCTGCTCACGACCGGCAACAAGAGCGAGATGTCGGTCGGCTACGCGACCCTGTACGGCGACATGGCGGGAGGTTTCGCGCCGATCAAGGATTGCAGCAAGCTGCTCGTGTATCGGCTCGCGCGCTGGCGCAACGAGCGTGCCCGCGCGATTCCCGCGCGCGTGATCGATCGGGCGCCGTCGGCGGAGCTGCGCCCGGACCAGAAAGACACCGACAGCTTGCCGCCGTACGAGGTCCTCGACCCGATCCTCGAGGCGTTCATCGAGGAGGATCTGTCGGTCGATCAGATCGCGGCCCGCGGCTTCGATCGGGCGACCGTCGGCCGCATCCTCGATCTCGTGAAACGCAACGAGTACAAGCGCCGGCAGGCGCCGCCGGGCGTGCGCGTCAGTGGCCGGGCGTTCGGGCGCGACTGGCGCTACCCGATCACGAGCGGCTACGAACCGCGCCGCAACTGACGCGGCGGCCGGGCGCGGACTCCTCGCGCTACCAGAATTTCCACAGGTGCCAGCGCTTCTTCGGCTGCGGCAGCGGCACCGGATGCGTGCCCGAGAAATTCAGGTCGTAGACCTTCTGCACGCTCGCCGCGAGGTCCGTCATGTGCAGCTTCTTGTACGCCGCGATCATCACGAGCAGCGCGTGTTGCACCGCGGGTGCGCCGTCGTAGTGCGACACGCAGTACTTTGCGCGGTCGATCGCGGCGACGTAGGCGCCACGGCGCATGTAGTAATCCGCGACGTGGATCTCGAAGTTCGCGAGACGGTTGCGCAGGTAGACCATGCGCTGCCGGGCGTCGGGCGCGTAGGGACTGCGCGGGAACTTCTGTAGCAGCAGCGCGAACGCTTCGAAGGACTTCTGCGAGTTCTCCGGCGGTCGTGCCGACAGATCGACCTTGAAATAGCGCTCGATGAAGTTGCGCTGCCGCGAGAAGTAGATCAGCCCCTTCATGTAGTACGCGTAGTCCACCCGGACGTTGGTCGGATTTTCGCGGATGAAGGTATTCGCCGCATCGATCGCGGCGTGGGTCTGCCGGTTCTCGTAGTTCGCATAGATCAGGTCGATCTGCGCCTGGTGGGCCTGCTCGCTGAACGGGAAGCGTGCCTCGATCGCATCGAGCTGCTTGATCGCGTTCGCGAAATCCCCTTCGTGCATGCTCTTCTGGGCTGCCCGGTAGAGGATCTCCGGGCCGGCCTTGAAGTTCTCGCCGCGATGATGGCAGCCGGTCGCGAACACGACGGCAGCGGCGGCCAAGGCGAGCGCCCGGGCGGAAAATCTCCAATCGCGCGATCTCACATGCGATTCCTTACAATGGTCTCGAGCCGACGGGACGCGGCAGTATACCCGAAGCCTCTGGAGTACCCTTCGAACATCCCGATGAGTGCGGAGTTCCAGATCTTGACCCTCGAGATCCCGCCGGATCTGGCCGGCGAACGCCTCGATCGGGCGCTCGCGCGACTGCTCCCGCAGCACTCCCGCAGCCGGATCCGGGGCTGGATCGATGCGGGCGACGTCGAGCGCGACGGGCGGCGCTGCCGGCCGAGCGAGGCGGTCGACGGGGGCGAGCGGATCCGGGTCCGCGTCGGGGTCGCGAGTCCGGCGGATGGTGGGGTCGAGGCGGAGCCGATCGCACTCGTCGTCCTGCATCGCGACCGGGAGTGCTTCGTGATCGACAAACCCGCGGGCCTGGTCGTGCACCCGGGCGCCGGCAATCCGCGGCATACCTTGCAGAACGCGCTGCTCGCGCTCGATCCGGCGCTCGCGCAGCTGCCCCGGGCGGGAATCGTGCATCGGCTCGACAAGGATACCAGCGGGCTGCTCGTCGTCGCGCGCACGCCGGCGGCACATACCGCGCTCACCCGGCAGATCGCCGAGCGTAGCGTCACGCGCGAGTACCTCGCGATCTGCCGCGGGGTGCCGACCGCGGGGGGCACGATCGATCGTCCGATCGGCCGCGACCGCACCGACCGCGTGCGCATGGCGGTGCGTGCCGATGGCCGCCGCGCGGTCACCCACTACCGGGTGCTCGAGCGGTTTCGCGCCCACGCGTTGCTCCGGGTGCGGCTCGAGACCGGGCGCACGCACCAGATCCGGCTACACCTCGCGCACGCGCATCACCCCATCGTCGGCGATCCGATGTACGGCGGTCGCTTCCAGCGCCCGCGCGGCGCGAGCGATGCGCTGGTCGCGGCGCTGCGTGGATTCGGGCGGCAGGCGCTGCACGCGACGCGCCTGTCGTTCGCGCACCCGCGCTCCGGGCGGGTGCTCAGCATCGAGAGTGCGCCGCCGGCGGACTTCGCGCGGCTGCTCGATGCGCTGCGGCGGGATGCCGGCTCGTGAGCATCGAATGGCTCACGCCGGATTGGCCGGTGCCGCCCAGCGTGCGTGCGCTGTCGACCTGGCGTGGCGGTGGCGTGAGCGGGGGGGCGTTCGCGAGCCTCAATCTGGGCGATCACGTCGGCGACGATCCGGGCGCGGTCGCGCGCAACCGGCGTACGTTGCAGGATGCGGCACGATTGCCGGCGGAGCCGGTGTGGCTGCGGCAGGTGCACGGGACGCGGGTCGTCGATCTCGGCGCCGGCGTTCCGGATGCGCCCGCCGACGCGGCGATCGCACGCCGGCGCGGGCAGGTTGCCGCGATCCTGACCGCGGATTGCCTGCCGGTGCTGATCGCGACCGAGGACGGCGAAGCGGTCGCGGCCGCGCACGCGGGATGGCGGGGCCTCGCGGCCGGCGTGCTCGAGGCGACGGTGCGTGCGCTCGGGGTGCCGCCGCGCCGGCTCATCGCCTGGATCGGTCCCGGGATCGGCCGCAAGCACTATGAGGTGGGTCCCGAGGTCCGGGCGGCGTTCGAGGGTCCGGGGGCTGAGCCTGCGTTCCGGCCGAACGCTCGCGGCCGGTATTTCGCGGACCTGCCGGCACTCGCCCGCGCCCGGCTCGAGGCGCTCGGGATCGAGCAGGTCGGTGTGACCGCGGATTGCACCTATAGCGACGCGAATCGTTATTTTTCGCATCGGCGCGACGGTCACTGCGGGCGCCAGGCAACGCTGGTCTGGCTCGACTGACCCGGCCGGCCGGCGGTGCCGCGGCGGCGGTCGCGGCGGTTGAATTGACGCTGGCCCGACCCCAACTACGGGGCATCTCGACGGTTTTCGATACGGTGCCCCCATGCGAATGGACAAGCTGACGACGAAGTTCCAGACCGCGATCGCCGACGCGCAGTCGCTCGCGGTCGGCCGCGACAACCAGTACATCGAACCGGTGCATCTGATGGCCGCGCTCCTCGACAGCCAGGGCGGCACCGCGCGCCCGCTCTTGCAGAAGGCTGGCGCGAACGTCGCGAAACTGCGCTCGGAGCTCGCCGGCGCGCTCGATCGGATCGCGAAGGTCGAGGGCGCGGGCGGGGACGTGCTGATCGGCAACGAGCTCAACAAGCTCCTGAACCTCACCGACAAGCTCGCGCAGCAGCGCGGCGATCAGTTCATCTCGAGCGAGCTCTACGTGCTCGCGGCCTGCGAGGACCGGGGCGAACTCGGCCGGATCCTCAAGGCCTGCGGCGTCGAGCGCGGCGCGGTCGATCAGGCGATCGCCGAGGTGCGCGGTGGCGCGAAGGTCGAGGACGCGAGCGCCGAGGAGAACCGGCAGGCGCTCGAGAAATTCACGATCGACCTGACCGAGCGCGCGACCCAGGGCAAGCTCGACCCGGTGATCGGCCGCGACGACGAGATCCGGCGCACGATCCAGGTGCTGCAACGGCGCACCAAGAACAACCCGGTGCTGATCGGTGAGCCGGGGGTCGGCAAGACCGCGATCGTCGAGGGCCTCGCCCAGCGCATCATCAATGGCGAAGTTCCCGAAGGACTGAAGAATCGGCGCGTGCTCGCGCTCGACATGGGCGCG
>JAGWPU010000154.1 GCA_028870355.1 Gammaproteobacteria bacterium
CGCCCTTCTCGGTGCCCGCGACCTTGAAGTCCATGTCGCCGAGATGGTCCTCGTCGCCGAGGATGTCGGTGAGCACCTGGAAGCGATCCCCTTCCTTCACGAGCCCCATCGCGACGCCGGCGACCGGCGCCGCGATCGGCACGCCCGCATCCATCAAGGCGAGACTCGTGCCGCAGACGCTCGCCATCGAGCTCGAGCCGTTCGATTCGAGGATCTCGGATACGACCCGGATCACGTAAGGAAACTTGTCCATGTCGGGCATCACCGCCCGGACACCGCGTTTCGCGAGGTTGCCGTGACCGATCTCGCGGCGCTTCGGCGAGCCGATCATCCCGGTCTCGCCGACGCTGAACGGCGGGAAATTGTAGTGCAGCATGAACGGCTCTTTGCGCTCGCCGGTCAGCCCGTCGATGATCTGTGCGTCCCGCCCGGTGCCGAGCGTCGTGACCACGAGTGCCTGGGTCTCACCGCGCGTGAACAGCGCCGAGCCGTGCGTGCGCGCGAGCACACCGGTGCGGATGCTGATCGGACGCACGGTCTTCGTATCGCGCCCGTCGATGCGGGAATGACCGTCGAGAATGCGTTCACGCACCAGGCGGTACTCGAGATTGAAGAACTCGTCACCGACCTGACCGACCGTGAACTTCGGCGCCTCGCCACCGGCCAGCTTCTCGAGCGCCGCGGTCTTGATCTCGCCGATGCGCGCATGGCGCTGCTGCTTCTCGGTGATCGCGTACGCCTCCGACAGCGGCTTCTCGACGAGCGCTCGCAAGGCGTCCTTCAGTTCCGTGTTCGGCGGCGGCGCGACCCAGTCCCATTTCGGCTTGCCAGCCGCGGCGGCGAGTTCGCGAATCGCCGTGATCGCCGTCTGCATCTGTTCGTGGCCGAACATCACGGCCCCGAGCATCACGTCCTCCGGCAACCCGTCGGCCTCCGACTCGACCATCAACACGCCTTCCTCGGTCCCGGCGACGACCAGGTCGAGTTGCGAATCCCGCAACTGGGTCGCGGTCGGGTTCAGCACGTAATTGCCGCCGATGTAGCCGACGCGCGCCGCGCCGATCGGTCCGAGGAATGGCATGCCGGAAATCGCGAGTGCGGCGGACGCGCCGATCAGCGACGCGATGTCCGGATCCACTTCCGAATTCACCGACAGCACCGACGCGACGACCTGCACGTCGTTGATGAAGCCTTCCGGAAAGAGCGGCCGGATCGGCCGATCGATCAGGCGCGAGGTGAGGGTTTCCTTCTCGCTCGGGCGACCTTCACGCTTGAAGAATCCTCCCGGGATCCGGCCGGCGGCGTAGGTCTTCTCCTGGTAGTTCACCGTGAGCGGGAAGAAATCCCGTCCCGGCACGGCCTTCTTCGCGCCGACCGCGGTGACCAGCACGACGGTGTCGCTCATCGTGACGAGTACCGCCCCGTCCGCCTGGCGAGCGAGTTCGCCGGTCTCTATCGTGACCGTGTGGTCTCCATACTGAAAGCTTTTCTTGCTAGCGCTCACGTCGGCTGCCCCTTGGGAATTGGTCTTCGGTTCGAACGTTTCGGCACACGGGCGCCGCGGATCGCGGCGCCGGTCCGGCTAGCGGCGCAGGCCGAGCCGCTCGACGACTTCGGCGTACTTCGCCGGCGTCGTGCTCTTCAGGTAGTCGAGAAGCTTGCGGCGCTGGTTGACCATCTTCAGCAGGCCGCGGCGGGACGCATGGTCCGCCTTGTGCGCCTGGAAATGCTGGCCGAGACCATTGATGCGCTCCGAGAGCAGCGCGATCTGTACTTCCGGCGAGCCGGTGTCGTGGGATCCCCGCTGGAACTTGGCGACGATCCCGCTCTTGTCAGTTGACGTCATAGGCATTGAAATCGAACCTCAATCAATCACTTAGACCCTGTAGGAAGCCGGGCATTGTACGCGTCGGGCGGCCGGCCCTCAAGCGCGATTCGCAGCGGCGGAAATCAGCCGCACCGGCGCCAGTCGGCCCCGGTCAGAAATTTCACCGAGACCGAAAAAAACCATATCTTCCGAATACATGCGCACCGCTCCCGGGGCTTCGTGCGGCCAGTCGACCGCTCGCCCCTGGCGCAACGCGGCAACCGTCGCCGCCGACAGTTCGATCCGGGGCACCGACTGCAGGGCCGCGTCCACCGGTAGCAGGGTGAGGTACCGTTCTGCGCTGTCCATCGATTCGAGCGTCCCGAAGCCCCGCAACGGCTGATCCGCGAACGGTGCGACCGCGGTGCGCCGCAACGCAGTCAGGTGCGCGACCGTGTCGAGCGTTGCGGCGAGGTCCTCGGCGAGCACCCGAATGTAAGCGCCCTTCGAGCATCGCACGAAGAATCGCAGATCCGGCGCTCGATAGCCGAGCAACCGCAGTTCGCGAATCTCGACGCGCCGTGCCTCGCGCTCGCGGGTCTCGCCGGCGCGCGCGTACTCGTACAGCGGCCGTCCCGCCTGCTTGATCGCCGAATGCATCGGCGGGACCTGCAGATACTCGCGCGGAAACGCCTCGAGGGCGGCCCCGAGATCGGCTTCGGACCACGTCGGGAGCGTGCGTCGCTCGATCACCGGGGACTCCCGGTCAGCGCTCGCGGTGCGTTCACCGAGCCGGGCCGTGACTTCGTACGACTTGTCCGCCGCGAGCAGGCCCGACGCGAACTTCGTCGCCTCTCCGAAACTGATCGGTAGCATCCCCTCCGCGAGCGGATCGAGGGAGCCGGTGTGACCGGCCTTCGCGGCCGAGAACAAGCGCTTCGCGCGGGCGACCGCCGCAGCCGAACTCAACCCGAGCGGTTTGTCGAGCAGCAAGATTCCGTGGACGGCGTCGATCATCCGCGGTCCGAGCCAGGCTCGTTCGGCTCGTTCGGCTCGTTCGCCTCGTCGATCAGTCGCGAGAGTCGCACGCCCCGTTCGATCGACTCGTCGATTGCGAAGGTGAGCGCCGGCGCCTGGCGGATCTCGAGCGCGCGCGACAACGCATTGCGCAGGAATCCCGCCGCGCTCTCGAGCCCCTGCTGCACCTTCGGATCCGGACCCTCGTGTCCGAACACGAGGTAGTAGACCTTCGCCGTCCGCAGATCGGCGCCGACCTCGACCTCCGTGATCGTCACGTTACCGATGCGCGCATCCTTCACGTCGCGCCGCAGCGACTCGGTGAGCACCCGCTGGATCTGAGCGGCCAGCCGCTTCGCCCGCGGATTGTCCTTCGCCATCGCGCCTCCCCGAGTCGCGCGCGCCGCTCTACAGCGCGCGGGCGACCTCGACCCGCGAGTAGCACTCGATCTGGTCGCCTTCGCGGACGTCGTTGTAGTTCTTCACGCCGATGCCGCATTCGGTGCCGGCGCGAACCTCGTTGACGTCGTCCTTGAAGCGCCGTAGCGACTCGAGTGCACCCTCGAAGATCACCACGTTGTCGCGCAACACCCGAATCGGGAAATTGCGGCGCACGTAGCCGTCGATCACCATGCAGCCCGCGACCGTGCCGAACTTGCTCGATCGGAACACGGTGCGTACCTCGGCCAGGCCGACGATCTGCTCCTTCACCTCCGGCGCGAGCATTCCGGTCAGCAGCGCCCGTACGTCGTCGATCGCTTCGTAGATCACGCTGTAATAGCGCACCTCGACACCGTGGTCCTTGATCGCCGCGCGCGCCGCGGCATCGCCGCGAACGTTGAACGCGATGATCTGGGCCTTCGACGCCGCGGCGAGCGTGACGTCCGACTCGGTGATGCCGCCGACGCCGGCCGCGATCACGTTCACGGCGACCTCGCCCGTGGACAGGCCGACCAGCGCGTCGCGCAGCGCCTCGACGCTGCCTTGCACGTCCGCCTTCACGACCACCGGTACGACACTCGCCTTCGCCTCGCCCATCGCCGTCAGCACGTCCTGCATCGTCGCGCTCTGCTTCGCGAGCTTCACGTCGCGGGACTTCGACTGCCGATGCAGCGCGACTTCCCGCGCCTTGCGTTCACTCTCGACGACCAGCAGTTCGTCACCCGCATTCGGCGCTGCGGAGAGGCCGAGCACGACGACCGGCATCGCCGGGCCAGCGCTGTCGACCGGGCGACCCGCCTCGTCGAACAGCGCGCGCACGCGCCCGAATTCCTGACCCGCCAGGACGGGGTCGCCGAGCTTGAGCGTGCCACGCAACACGAGCACCGTCGCGACCGGGCCGCGACCCTTCTCGATGCTCGACTCGATCACGTAGCCGGCGGCGAACCCCTCGACCGGGGCCTTCAGCTCGAGAACCTCGGCCTGCAGCAGCAGGCTCTCGAGGAGCTGCTCGACGCCCTCGCCGGTGCGGGCCGACACCGGGACGAAGATGTTCTCGCCGCCCCATTCCTCGGGGATCACGCCGTACTTCGTGAGCTCCTGCTTCACGCGCTCCGGGTCCGCTTCCGGCTTGTCGATCTTGTTCAGCGCGACCACGATCGGCACCTTCGCCGCCTGCGCGTGCTGGATCGCCTCGATCGTCTGCGGCATCGCACCGTCGTCGGCGGCGACGACCAGGATCACGATGTCAGTCACCTGGGCGCCGCGCGCCCGCATCGACGTGAAGGCCGCATGGCCGGGCGTGTCGAGGAACGTGACCATGCCCTTCGGCGTCTCGACGTGGTACGCACCGATGTGCTGCGTGATCCCGCCGGCTTCGCCGGCCGCGACCTTGGTGCGCCGGATGTAGTCGAGCAGGGACGTCTTGCCGTGATCCACGTGTCCCATCACGGTCACGACCGGCGGTCGTGACAGCATTTCGAACGTGTCGGTCTGCCCGCCCTGCAGGTCGGACTCGATCTCGTTCTCCTTGCGGACGACGGGCTTGTGACCCATTTCTTCGACGACGAGCACCGCGACGTCCTGGTCGATCGTCTGATTGATCGTGGCCATCACGCCCATCGTCATCAGCACCTTGATGACCTCGGTCGCCTTCACCGCCATCTTCTGCGCCAGTTCCGCGACCGTCATCGCCTCGCCGACCGGCACCTCGCGCACGACCCGGGCGGTCGGCATCTCGAAGCCGTGCTTCCCATCCGATTCGCCGAAGGTGCGCCGACGCGTGTCCCGCGTCTTCTTCTTCTTGTGCCGCGAACTCACGTCGCCCGCGATGTGCAGTTCCTGCCGGCCGTAGCGCGTCGCACGGTCGTCGCTCGCCGTGCGCACGGGCTTCGCCGGAGCCGGCTTCGCAACCGCCGCCGCCTTGCGCGCAACTTCCGCGGCCTCGCGTGCGGCCACCTCGGCCTGCCGCCGCGCCTCCTCCTCCGCCGTGCGCTGGCGCGCCTCTTCGTCCGAACGACGACGGCTCTCTTCTTCCTGGCGCTCACGGTCGAGCCGCTCGCGCTCGCGCCGCTCCTGTTCCTCGCGCTCGAGCGCGGCCCGCGCCTGCTCCTCGGTCTCGCGCTGCCGATCGATCTCCTCCTGCTGCAATCGTGCCTGATCCTCGAGGACCTCGCGCTTCACGTAGGTGCGCTTGCTGCGCACTTCGACGTTGACCGTGCGCGCGCGCCCCTGGACGCTCGCGAGCTTGAGTTCGGACTGCGACTTGCGCCGCAAGGTGATCTTGCGCGGCGCGGCGTCGCCCTGCGCGTCGTCGCGCCCGTGCGTGCGCCGCAGGTGCGTCAGCAGCTCGTGCTTCGCCTCCTCGCTGATGATCCCGTTCGGTCCGTCCACCTGGATGCCCGCCTGGCCGAGCTGCTGGAGCAGCCGATCGACCGGAACCTTCAGGACTTCGGCGAATTGTGAAACCGTGACATCGGCCATCGTCCCGCTCCTAGGCCTTCGCCTGTTCGGTGGTCGCGTCCTGCTCGAACCAGTGCTTGCGCGCCTCCATGATCAGATCCGCCGCCGCCTTCTCGTCGACACCACCGATCTCGACGAGCTCGTCGACCGCGAGGTCCGCGAGGTCGTCGCGCGTCCGAACGCCCTTCGCGGCGAGCGCCGCCGCGAGCTCGCGCCCGGCGAGCTCGACGAGGTCGGGAGCCGGCGTCCCGTCCGACGCGGATTCCTCGCTCGCGATCGCCAGGGTGAGCAGCACGTCGCGTGCGCGCGTACGCAGCTCCTTCACGATCTCCTCGTCGAACTCCTCGATGCTGTTGAGTTCGCTCGCCGGCACGTAGGCGATCTCCTCGATCGTCGAGAATCCTTCCTGGACCAGGATCGTCGCGACATCGGCATCGACGTCGAGCTGCTTCATGAACGTCTCGCGCAAGGCCTGTGACTCCGACTCGCTCTTCGCTTCGGCCTGCGTCTCGCTCATCACGTTGAGCTCCCAGCCGGTGAGCTCGCTCGCGAGGCGGATGTTCTGACCGCCGCGGCCGATCGCCTGCGACAGCTTGTCCTCGGCGACCGCGATGTCCATCGCGTGCGAGTCCTCGTCGACGACGATCGAGGTGACCTCGGCCGGCGCCATCGCGTTGATCACGAACTGCGCCGGATTCTCGTCGTGAGGGATGATGTCCACGCGCTCGCCGGCGATCTCGTTGGACACCGCCTGCACGCGCGATCCGCGCATGCCGACGCACGCGCCGACCGGATCGATGCGCGGATCGTTGCTGCGCACCGCGATCTTCGCGCGCACGCCCGGATCGCGCGCCGCCGCGAGGATGTTGATCAGGCCCTGCCCGACCTCCGGGACCTCGAGCTTGAACAGCTCGACGAGAAACTCCGGAGCGGTGCGCGACATGAACAGCTGCGGTCCGCGGGGCTCGGAACGCACTTCCTTCAGGTACGCCTTGATGCGGTCCTGGGAGCGCACGGGTTCGCGCGGGATCATCTCCTCGCGCGGAATGAACCCTTCCGCGTTCGACCCCAGATCGACGAACACGCCGTTGCGGTCGACGCGCTTCACGATTCCGCTCACCAGCGTGCCGGCGCGATCCCGATACGCGTCGACGACCTGGGCGCGTTCTGCCTCGCGAACCTTCTGCACGATCACCTGCTTCGCGGTCTGCGCGAGGATCCGGCCGAAAGGCACCGATTCCATCGGCTGCTCGACGAAGCCGCCGGGCGCCGCGTCGGCGTCCAGCTCGTGCGCGTCCTCCAGCCTCAGTTCGCGCTCCGGTACCTCGAGCTCGCTCGAGTCGTCCGCGAACACCTTCCAGCGGCGAAACGTGTCGTAATCCCCGGTCTTGCGATTGATCGCGACCCGAACGTCGAGTTCCTCGCCGTGCTTCTTGCGGGTCGCGGACGCGAGCGCCGCCTCGAGCGCTTCGAAGATGATTTCCTTGTCGACGCCCTTCTCGTTCGAGACCGCGTCGACGGCCATCAAGATCTCTTTGTTCATGATCGTCAAGACTCCTGCATCAGTACGGCCCATCGCTCGCGCCGGCGACACCCGCGCGCTCAAACCGGCCGCAGTCTCGCCTTCTGAATTCGATCGAACGGCAACACGAACCCCCGTCCATCGACATCGACCTCGATCGCCTCGCCGTCGACCCGTCGCAACACGCCGACGAAGCGGCGCCGCCCATCGAGCGGCAGCTTCAACTCGACGAACACGCGTTCGCCGACGAAACGCTCGAAATGCGCCGGGGTGCGCAGGACCCGGTCCCAGCCCGGGGACGACACCTCGAGGGTGTAGTTCCCCGGAATCGGGTCCACGCGGTCCAGCACCTCGCTGACCGCGTCGCTCACTCGCGCACAATCGTCGACGGTGACCGAGCCGCCCTCGCGCGCATCGCGGTCGATGAACACGCGCAGTACGCCACCCCGCCCGGCGCGAGCGAACTCGACGTCGACCAGTTCGAAATGCAGCGCGGCGACCGCTGGTTCCAACAAGCGCACAAGATCGTTGCGCATCGTCAAAATCCCTTCGCGGACAAAAAAGGGGACCGTCGGCCCCCTGTAATGAAAAAGCCCCGTCGTCGGGGCTTTTTCCACCAAAGCGCGTTCATTCGAACGGCCCCCGGGAGGCCGTTCGCGGGCGCGTGGCGTCCAATCGCCAACCACCCCCGCCGAACCGACGGAAGTATAGTGTGCGCCGATCGTTCGGTAAACCCCGGGCGCTCATCCAGGGTCCCGCAAAGACAAAAAAAACCGGGATCGCGAAGCGCGATCCCGGCTGGTCGGGAACCCGTGGGTCCCCGCAGGTCCTTACCAGCGCTTCGGACCGCGCGAACCGCCGCCGCCGCCGCCGCCGCCGCCGGAACGCTCCTGCGCTTCGTTCACCTTGAGCACGCGCCCCTGGAGTTCCTGGCCGTTCAAAGCCTGCATCGCACGAGCCGCATCGGCGCTCGCCATCTCGACGAAACCGAACCCGCGCGGACGACCGGTTTCACGATCGTTGATCAGCGCGACGGATTGGACCGGACCGTGCTTCTCGAAGAGACCACGGACCGCCGCTTCGTCCATCGAGAACGGGAGATTGCCTACATACATCTTCGTCATTGAGAAAAACCCTAACACTTTGGAAAGACTCATCGGCGGAACGTCCGCAGAACCGGTTCGGTTCGCGCGGAACACCCGCCACCTCGGTCGAGGAGACCTGCTTTGTGGGTGATGGTCGACCGATGGGTTTCATCGGCGTGTCGGCCAGCCACGATACAAATTAGATTTTCACCAACCGGGGCCGATTCTACACGATCGCCAATCGCTTGAAAATCGGAATATTTATCATTTTCGACCGGCGGGTGTCGCGATGCAGCATCCGGTTCGCATCGCGCCGCCGCACTGCCCGCACGCCGCCGATTTGAGTATCCTAGCGGGCTGTCATTCCGCCGGGACTGCGCCGCCATGCCTGCGACCCTCGAAGCCACCTTGATCCCGGGAGACGGGATCGGACCGGAAATCGTCGAATCGACCGTGAAGGTCCTCGAAGCGGTCGGCGCGCCGTTTCGATGGGACGTGCAGGTCGCCGGTCTCGAAGGCGTCCGCACCGCGGGGGATCCCCTGCCCCCGCGGACGATCGACAGCATCAAGCGTACCCGACTCGCTCTCAAGGGCCCGCTCGAGACCCCGTCGGGGGGAGGCTACCGTTCCTCGAACGTGCGCCTGCGCGAGGAGTTCAAGCTGTACGCGAACCTGCGGCCCGCGCGCACCTTGATCCCCGGCGGTCGATTCGACGCGGTCGACCTGATCGTCGTGCGCGAGAATCTCGAGGGGCTGTACATCGGCCACGAGCACTACATCCCGATCGACGACGATCCGCACGCGGTCGCGATCGCGACCGGCGTGAACACCCGTCAGGGGTCGCGCAAGATCCTGGAATTCGCGTTCGAGCATGCGATCGCCGCGGGCCGCCGGAAGGTCACGATCGTGCACAAGGCGAACATCATGAAGGCGCTCACCGGCATCTTCCTCGAGACCGGGCTCGACCTCTACGAGAAGCGCTACAAGGGTCGGTTCGAGCTCGACGCGGTGATCATCGACGCCTGCGCGATGAAGCTCGTGCAGAACCCGTGGCAGTTCGACGTGCTGGTCACGACGAACCTGTTCGGCGACATCCTCTCCGACCTCGTCGCCGGCCTCGTCGGTGGGCTCGGCGCCACCCCGGGCGCGAACATCGGCAGCGACGCGTCGATCTTCGAGGCGGTGCACGGTTCCGCGCCGGACATCGCCGGCAAGGGCGTCGCGAATCCGACCGCGCTGATGCTCGCGGCGGCGATGATGCTCGATCACTGCCGTCTCGGCGCCGAGGCGCAGCGGCTGCGCGCCGCGATCGACGCGACGCTGAACGTCGATCGCGTGCGCACGGCCGACTTCGGCGGCCACGACGGGACCGCCGAATATACGCGCGCGATCCTCGAGCGGCTCGCGAAGCCCTGAAGACCGGCCGTCGCCGCTCGATGTCCCCCGCGATCTCGATCCAACGGCTCGTCAAGCGCTACGACTCCGGTCACGTCGCGCTGCACGGGATCGACCTCGAGATCCAGGCGGGCGAGATCTTCGCGCTGCTCGGTCCGAACGGCGCCGGCAAGAGCACCCTGATCAACATCGTCTGCGGGATCGTCACCCCGACGGAGGGTCGAGTGCTCGCAGGCGGCCGGGACGTCGTCCGCGAGTACCGGGCCGCGCGCGCCTTGATCGGGCTCGTCCCGCAGGAGCTCGCGACCGACAACTACGAATCGGTGTGGGCGACCGTGAAATTCAGTCGCGGGCTGTACGGTCGGTCGCCGAACCCCCGGTTCCTCGAATCGCTCCTCGACGCGCTGTCGCTCGCCGACAAGCGCGACGCTCGCATCATGACGTTGTCCGGCGGGATGAAGCGCCGGGTGATGATCGCGAAGGCGCTCGCGCACGAGCCGCAGATCCTGTTCCTCGACGAACCGACCGCCGGCGTCGACGTCGAGCTGCGTCGCGACATGTGGGCGCTGGTGCGCCGGCTCCGGGACCAGGGGGTCACGATCGTGCTCACCACCCACTACATCGAAGAGGCCGAACAGATGGCCGATCGGATCGGCGTGATCGACCGCGGCTCGCTGGTCCTCGTCGAGGACAAGCGCACGCTCATCGACCAGCTCGGCGAGCGGCAGCTGCGACTGGTGCTGCGCCGCCCGCTCGATGCGATTCCCGCGGGGCTCGCGGACCTGGGCCTGGAACTGCGCGAGCGGGGCGACGAACTCGTATTCACCTACGATGCGACGCGGGCGATCGACGTGTCGGCGCTGCTGCGCCGTCTGACCGACCTGTCGATCGAGATCGCCGACATGCAGACGCGTCAGTCGTCGCTGGAGGAGATCTTCGTGAAACTCGTGGGACGACGTTCGTGAGCGCGCCACTGCCGCGCCCGGCGCCGTTCACGCCGCCGCGCTTCAACGGTCACGGGGTGCTCGCGATCTACCGGTTCGAGCTCGCGCGCGCGGCACGGACCCTGATTCAGTCGCTCGTGACGCCGGTGATCACCACCTCGCTCTACTTCATCGTGTTCGGATCCGCGATCGGCACCCGGATGAAGAGCGTCGGCGGCGTGCCCTACGGGGCGTTCATCGTCCCCGGACTGATGATGCTCACGCTGTTCACCGAGAGCATCGCGAACGCGTCGTTCGGGATCTTCTATCCGAAATTCACCGGGACGATCTTCGAGCTGCTGTCCGCACCGATCTCGCCCCTCGAGACCGTGCTCGGCTACGTCGGCGCGGCGGCGACGAAATCGGTCGCGATCGGCGCGATCATCCTCGGCACGTCCTCGCTGTTCGTCCCGATCAGCATCCTGCATCCGGTCGCGATGGTCGCGCTGCTGCTGCTCACCGCGACGACGTTCAGCCTGTTCGGGTTCATCGTGGGCATCTGGGCGAAGGGCTGGGAACAGATCCAGATCATCCCGGCGCTGATCATGACGCCGCTGACCTTTCTCGGCGGGGCGTTCTACTCGATCGACATGCTCCCGCGACCCTGGCGCACACTGAGTCTGTTCAATCCGGTCGTCTACCTGATCAACGCGTTCCGGTGGAGTTTCTACGGGGCGTCCGACGTCGACATCAGGATCAGCGTCGCCTTCACGCTCGGCTTCCTGGCGGTCTGTTCCGCGGCCATCGCCGGGATCTTCCGCACCGGCTACCGGCTGAAGAACTGAGATCCCGGCCGCTGTCCGTTGCGGCCGACGTCCACGGCGAGTTGCGCTATCATCGCCCGCATGAACCACCGCACCTCCCACTCGATCCGACTCGCCGGCCTCCTGCTCTGCACGCTCGCACTCCCGGCGTGGCGCGCGCACGCCGCCATGCCCGCCGCGACGCCCGCGGAGGGGCCGCCGCTGAAGATCAACCTCGATGCCTTCGAGGCGATGAAGAAGAAGGCGGCGTTGCCGGACGGGATCAAGCTCGCGTACCTGCAGATGGGCGATCCCAACGGTCCGCCCGTGGTGTTGATCCACGGCTATACCGACAGCGCGCGCGATTGGGTCCCGATGCTGCCGTACCTGCCGAAGCGCTTCCGCCTGATCCTCGTCGACCTGCGGGGCCACGGCCAGTCGAGCAAGCCCGATTGCTGCTACGACCTGTACGACTTCGCGTACGACGTGAAGCTCCTGCTCGACCACCTGCACGTGCGCAAGGCCGACATCGTCGGCCACTCGCTCGGCTCGCTGATCGCGCAGCGCTTCGCCGAGACCTGGCCGCAGCGCACGAACCGCGTCGTGCTGATCTCCTCGACCGGCGGCCGCAATCCCTGCGAGCCGGCGAGCAAGCGGCAATTCGACTTCGCCGCGCAGATCCGCGCACAGAAGGCGCCGCTCCAGGCCAACTCCCCGTTCATGCGGGAATGGTGGAGCTCGCCGACCCCGGTGAACCGCGAGTTCATCCGGCGCGAGCGGCAGGACGCGGCGAAGATTCCATTGCGCGTGTGGCTCGCGGTGCTCGACCAGGCGCTCACGAACCCGGACCTGCAGACGATGCTCCCGCGCTTGAAGGCGCCGACGCTGCTGATCTGGGGGAGCAAGGATCCGATCATGGGTCCGCAGGACCGCGCGTCGCTCGAGGCCGGTCTGCCGCACGCCGAGGTGAAGATCTTCAAGGGGCTCGGCCACAACCCGTTCTGGGAGCAGCCGCGCGCGGTCGCGACGGTGATCGCGCGGTTCCTCGAGAAGCGCGGCTGACCCGATCAGCCCGGGCGGGCCGCGCGGCCCGCGATCACAGGGCCTCCGGCGCGATCGCGGCCGAGGGGGACGGTGCCGGATCGGACTGCGCCTCCATGATCGGGTCGAGCCCGATGTCCGCGCGCACCGCGTCCGCCCGATCCTTCTCCAGGTCGAGCGACCGGCAGCTCCACACGTAGACGATCGCCGATACCGGCAACCCGACGAGCATCGCGACGTCGGCGCCGCCGAGCGCCCGTGCGATCGGCCCCTTGTACAGGTCGGTGCTGAAGAACGGAATCATCGCGGCGAATCCGACGAAGTACGCGACTAGCCCGCGCCAGTTCCAGCGTCCGTACATCCCGTGCGGATTGAAGATCTCCCGCACCGAGTAATGACCCTTGCGCACCCAGTAGAAGTCGACCAGGTTGATCGCCGTCCACGGGGTGAACAGATACAGGAGGATCGCGAGGAATTCCCCGAATTGGGTGACGAAGTCGTGCGACGCGGCGAGCGCGAGGCTCGTCGCCGCAACGGCGGAGAGGAGCAGCGCGAGCAGCCGTTTGCCGAGCGATGGCTTCACCGAGGCGAGCGAATCGGCGACGCTCATCAGGGTGAGCGACGCGCCGTAGAAGTTCAACGAGGTGATCGTGACCAGTCCGAGCAGCGAGCAGATCAGTAGCGGCTTGCCGAAATGCGGCAGCACCGCGTCGGCCGCCGCGCGCAAGGCGGCGACCACCTCCAGGTGCGGGAACGCCGCCGCGGCGACCGTGCCGACCAGCATCGTCCAGGTGCCGCCGATGAAGGCCCCGAGGTAGGTCCACCAGAACGACGCGGTCACCCCGACGTCCCGCGGCAGGTACCGCGAATAGTCGGACACGTAGATCGACCATGAGACCTGGTAGGACGCCGCCGCGAAGACCTGGGCGAGAAACGGCACCGCGACGAACTGCCGCCAGTCGAGTTCGGCCGGATCGAAGCCGCCGTGCCACGACACGGCGGCCGTGAACACCAGCAGCGCGACGATCAGCGTGTAGGCGATCAGGCGCTGTGCGACGTGGATCAGGTCGTACCCGACGACTGCGAAGAACACCGAGAGCGCCGTGAAGCCGATCATCGTCGGGGCCGCGGGACCGCCGTAGAGACTATGGATCGTCTGCGCAGCGAGAATCTGGTTGAACGCGTTGTATCCGATGTACGCGATCAGCGCGACGCCCCAGACGAGCAGCGCGCCGACGTAGCCGAACTGCGGCCGCGACTGGATCATCTGCGGCAGCCCGAGCTGCGGACCCTGGGTCGAATGGAAGGCCATGAAGAACGTGCCGAGCGCCGAACCGAGCACGACGGCGACGGCCATCCAGACGAGGTTCCCGCCGAGCGCGACGCCGACCACCCCGGTCGCGACCGTCGCCAGATGCGCGTCGCCCGCGAACCAGACGGGCCACAGATGCCAGACCTTGCCGTGCCGCTCGGCGAGCGGCACGTAATCGATCGAACGTCGCTCGATCAGCCGGCCGCCGACGCGGCCCCGTTCTGCATTTGCCAATGATCGCCCCCAGCCGTGACCCGAGTCCGCGAACCTCACCGGCTCGTCGAACCTCGGGATCCTAACCGGCCGGGACCGCTCGCGGCAATGCGGACCGGCATCGGCACCGGTCCGCCCGCCGCGAACCCCGGCGCGCCGCGAGCCTCGGCTCGCGGCGCGTCACCTCAACGACCGCCGTCGCCGTGCCGATCGCCGTGATCGTCGCCGTGGTCGTCGCCGCGCCGATGCCCGTCGCGCCGATCCCAGCCGCGATGCTCGCCGCGATCGCGCCGATTCCAGCCGCGGCGATCCTCGCGCTCGCGCCAGGCGCGGTGCTCACGCTCGTCGTAGTCGCGCCGCGCCGGCAGGTACACGTCCCGGTACCAGCGGTCACGGACGAAGTACACCGGGCGATCGCAGGCATGGAACTCGGCGCAATGCTCGCGCCAGTCCCGTTCATAGCCCGGCGGCACGTGCAGGTACATCGGCGGCAGCGCCGGCGCGGCATACGGCGGTGGCGCGACGAGGACCGGCTGCGAGTAGATCAATTGCGGCGCCGGGACGTTGCCGAGGTTGATCTGCCCGTAGAGGCCGGGCTGGTTGAACGAGATCGAAAAGCCGACGTTGCCGGCGAAGGCAGCGGGCGCCGCCAGCATCGCCGCGACCCAGAGGAGTTTTCTCATTGATCCGCTTCCCATGATGGTTGCTCCGAATGCGTGCCGATCGCGCCGCGGGAGCCTGACGACGACCCCGAAGCCGTGCGCTCGACACGACCGAAGTATCGGCGAATTCGAAAGGGATTGGCGAGACCTTTCATGCAGTTTTACCGTAAATTCATGAACTGTACGGAATCACATGCTGCCGTTTGGCGACACTTGCGCGGGTCGCTTGCAGGAATCCGCAAGCCTGGCTCGCGGCCCGCGACGAGTGCGCGTCCGGCGGCGCGGGAGCATGCGCTATACTGCGCCGATGCGCACGATGAAGTGGATCGGTATCACGCTCGCCGCGCTGGTCGTCCTGATCGCCGCCCTGCTCGCGTCGGTCGTGGCGTTCGTGAATCCGAACGACTACAAGCCCCAGATCGAACAGTACGCCTCGAGCGCGACCGGCCGCGCGCTCTCGCTGCCCGGCGCGATTCGTCTGTCGGTGTTCCCCTGGATCGCGCTGCGGCTCGGGCCGGCCACGCTCGGGAACCCACCCGGCTTCGGTCGACAGCCGTTCGCATCGGTGCGCCACGTGTCCTTGCGGGTCAAGTTGCTGCCGCTGCTGTTGCACCGGCGCCTGGAGATCGGCCGCATCGAGATCGACGGTCTGGATCTGCGGCTCGAGCGCGATGCGGCGGGCCGGGGCAACTGGCAGGGAATCGGCGGCACGTCGGGCACAGCGGCCCCGCCGGGCGCTGCGAGCGAAGGCCTCGGCGCACTGCCGCAACTCGCCGGCATCACGCTCACCGACGGACGCATCCGCTACGGCACACTCCTCGCCGATCACGTCGATCTCGACGTCGGGCATCTCGGCCCGGGCGTCGAAGTGCCGGTCAAGCTCTCGCTGGACCTCGCGACCCATCCCGGGACCCCGGCGTTCCCGATCGCCGCGAGCTTCGATTTCACGCCGGACGCCGCGCTGCGCCGATTCCGCTTCGCGACCCTGACGCTGCACGGCAAATTGCCGCCGAAGGCCCCGGGTGCGGCAGCGACCTGGGATTTCTCGGCGCCGGGTTCGAGTCTCGATCTGCACGCCCAGACCGCCGAGGTTCCCCGGTTCACGCTGCATCTGGCGGACGCCCGCATCACCGGCGAACTCCGCGCGACCGGCCTGCTGGGGACCCCTCGATGGGCCGGCGGCCTGCACCTCGATCCGCTCTCGCTGCGGCAATGGCTCGATCAGCTCGGAATGAAGCTGCCGAGGACACGGGACGCGAAGGCGCTGACCCGCCTCGCCGTGACGACCGATTTCGCGTATTCGGCGCCCGCGATCCACCTGTCGAATCTCGACTGGCAACTCGACGAGACCGAGGTGCGCGGCAGCGCGACGATCACGAATCTCGCGACGCACGCGGCGACGTTCGACCTCAGCGCGAACCGGATCGATCTCGACCGGTATCGGAGTCCGGATTCCGCGAGCGCCCCGGCGACGCCGTCCACCGCGCCCGCGACCGACCCCTTGAAGGGCCTGAGCCTCGACGGACGGCTCGCAATCGGCGATCTGCGCGTCGCCGGGCTGCATCTCAGCCAGGTCCGCATCGGAGTCTCCGCCAGCGGCGGCGTCCTCCGGGTCGCCCCGGCGAATGCCGCGCTCTACGGCGGGAGCGCGACGGGCCAGGTCACGATCGACGACCGTACCGCGGTCCCCGGCCTGCGGGTCACGGAGAAACTCACCGGCGTCGACGTCGCTCGCCTGCTGCAGGATTTCGCGCAGACCCGCCGGCTCTCGGGACGTGCCAATCTCAGCGCGACCTTGGCCGCTCGCGGCCGCGGGACGAATGCGATGCTGCGTAGCTTGAGCGGCCACGTCGCCGCGAACGTGACCGGCGGTGCGATCGAGGGCATCGACCTGTGGTCCGACGTCAATCACGCGATCTCGCTGTGGCAGCACCACACGCTGTCGACCGATTCCGGCTCGGGACGCACGAGGTTCGATGCGCTGTCGGCGTCGGCGACGCTCGTCGACGGCATCGCGACCACGAAGGACCTGACGATCGCGTCCCGAACCCTGCGCGTGACCGGCGAGGGCACCACGAACCTGCCGACGCGCGCGATCGACTATCGCCTGCAGGTCCGGATTCCGAGTTCCCCGACCGCGAGTGCGCCCGCGCTCGCCGCGGTACCCGTCATGGTCACCGGAACGCTGACCGCACCGAAGGTCAGCCCGGACCTCGAAGGGCTCGCGAAGGCCTCGTTCGGTCGCGAGCTTCGTCAGCGCGGCGACGCGCTGAAGAAGAAACTCGAGGAGAAGCTGAAGAGCCTGCTCGGTCACTAGCGCGAGGGCCCGAATCGCATGCACATCCCCCGACTGATCGTCGCCGCCCTCCTCGTGCCGATGCTCGCGATCGCGGCGCCCCCATCGACATCGCCGACGCCGCCAGGCAGCGCCGCGTCGCCGTCGGCGACGGCGACGCGCACGCTGCATCGCCTGTTCCGTCGCGACTGGGATCGCCGGATGCGTGAACATCCCCTGACCGCCTCCGACCTCGGCGATCGCCGCTTCAACGGCCGGTGGCCGGACCGCAGCCTCGCGGCGATCCAGCGCGCTCACCGTGCGGACCTCGAAACCCTCGCGGCACTGCACCGGATCGACCGCGCGGCGCTCGATCCGCAGGATCGGATCAGCTACGACCTGTTCGAATGGCAACACGAGGACGCGCTGGATGCGTACCGGTTCCACGAATATCTGTTCCCGTTGAACCAGCTCGGCGGGATCCAGACCGCCGGCGACTACGCGCAGACGCTTCGATTCACGACGCGGAAGGACTACGCCGACTGGTTGAGCCGGTTGCGCACGTTCGGCACGTACATGGATCAGACGATCGCGCTGCTGCGGCTCGGCATCGCCGACGGTTACACGCTGCCGCGCGTCGTCGCCGCACGCATCCCGCCGCAGATCGCGCTGAACGTCGTCGCCGATCCCGCGCGCAGTCCCTTCTACGCGCCGTTCGCGAAGATCCCCACGACGATCGATGCGGCCGATGCCGCGCGGCTGCAGGCCGAGGCGCGCACCGCGATCGCGACCGTGGTCGTGCCCGCCTATCGCCGGCTCGGCCGATTCTTCGCCGACGACTACCTGCCGCATTGCCGGACGAGCATCGCCGCCGACGCGTTGCCCGATGGACCGGCCTACTACGCATACCTGGTGCGTCACTTCACGACGACGAACCTGACGCCGGCGCAGGTGCATGCGATCGGTCTCGCGAAAGTCGCGCAGATCCACCGGCAGATGCTCGCGATCATCCGCGAGGTCCACTTCGCCGGCGGATTCCAGGCGTTCCTGCGGTATCTGCGGACCTCGCCGCGTTTCTATTACAGGAACCCCGCGCACCTGCTCGAAGCCTACGAGGCGCAGGCGAAGATCATCGACCCGCTGCTGGTCACGGAATTCCACCGGCTACCGCGGATTCCGTGGGGCATCAAGGTGATCCCGGCCGACCAGGCGCCGAACACCTACCCGGCGTACTCCTATCCGCCGGCCGCGGACGGCAGCCGCGCCGCCTACATGTTCGTGAATCTGTACAAGCCGCAGACGCGGCCGAAGTACGAGATCCCGGTCCTCACCTGTCACGAGGGCCGGCCGGGCCATGCGCTGCAACTGTCGCTCGCAACCGAGATGCGCGGATTGCCGAAGTTCCGGCGCTTCGGCTACTACAACGCGTACGGCGAAGGCTGGGCGCTCTACGCCGAGGTGCTCTGCGGGGAGATGGGTGTCTACCGAACGCCCTACCAGCGCTTCGGTGCACTGTCCTATCAGAGCTGGCGCGCGGTGCGGCTGGTCGTCGACACGGGGATTCATTCCGAGGGCTGGACGCGGCAGCAGGCGGTCGACTACATGAAGGCGAACACGGCCCTGAGCGACCAGAACATCCAAACCGAGGTGGACCGCTACATCGCGTGGCCCGGGCAGTCGCTGTCGTACATGATCGGCGAAATGACGATCCTGAAGCTGCGCGCGGAGGCGCAGCACGCGCTCGGGCCCCGCTTCGACATCAAGTCGTTCAACGACGAGATCCTGTCGGGCGGCACGCTGCCGATGAGCGTGTTGAGCCGCGCGGTGCACGCCTGGATCGCGCGCACCGCGGCGAACGCGCCCGCGACGGCGCCGACCGGCGTCGCGGCGCCCGCCGAGCCGCGCTGACCGGCGCTGACCCGCGGTCTCACCGCGCTCAGCGTGCCGAGGCGACCGCGCTCGCTTCGAGGAGGCTCGTCTCGAGGATTTCGATCGCCTCGTCGACGTCGCCGCTCGAGATCATCAACGGCGGCATGAAGCGCACGGTGCTCTGTCCGCACGAGAGCAGGATCAAGCCGTTCTCGAACGCGCGACGGATCAGCGCATCGCACAGCGTGCGTGCCGGCTCCCGGCCGGCGCGATCGACGACCAGCTCCATGCCGATCATCAGACCGCGTCCGCGCACCTCGCCGATCACGTCGTGATGCGCCATCAGTGCGCGCAACCGCTCCATGAAGTAGGCCCCGACGCGTGCGGCATTGTCGCAATACCCGCGCTCGACGAGTTCCAGGGTCGCCAGGGCCGCCGCGCAGCACACCGGGTTGCCGCCGTAGGTATTGCCGTGGGCGCCCCGCGTCCATTTCGACATGATCGAGGCCTTCGCGACCACCATGCCGATCGGCATGCCGCTGCCGAGGCCCTTCGCGAGCGTGACCACGTCCGGCTCGACGCCCCAATGCTCGCACGCAAACATCTTGCCCGTCCGGCCGACACCCGACTGGACTTCATCGAAGATCAGCAGGATGCCGTGCCGGTCGCACAGCGCGCGCAGTCCGGCGAGGAAGCCGTCCGGCGGGACGAGATAACCGCCCTCGCCCTGGATCGGCTCGACCAGGATCGCCGCGACCTCGCTCGGCGGCAGGTTGCTCGCGAACAGCACGTCCTCGATGTACCGTAGCACCGCCCGGCCCTGATCGGCGCCCGCGAAGAGCGGCCGGTACTCGTTCGGGTACGGCACGTGGGTGACACCGGGCATCGTCGGGAAGAAGCCCTTCTGCTGGGTGTACTTGCTCGCGGTGAACGACAGCGAGCCCATCGTGCGCCCGTGGAACCCCCCGAGGAAGCCGATGAACCGCGATCGTCCGGTCACGTACCGGGCGAGCTTCAGCGCGCCCTCGACGGCCTCGGTGCCGGACTGGGCGAAGAAGCTCATCACCGGCTCGTGCATGGGCGCCAGATCGTTGATGCGCTCGCCGAGCCGCACCTGCCCCTCGTGCCAGTAATCGGACGAGATGTGCAGGAACTTGTCCGCCGCGTCCTTGATCGCCTGCACCACCTGCGGGTGGCTGTGACCCGTGCTGCAGACCGCGATGCCGGCCGCGAAGTCGAGGAACCGGTTGCCGTCGACGTCCCAGATCTCCGCGCCGCGGCCATGCGACATCACGAACGGGTAGTCCCGCGGATAGGACGGGGAAACGACCTTCGTATCCCGCGCAAGGAGCGCGCGAGCCTTCGGTCCGGGCAATTCGGTCACGATGCGTTGCGTTTTCATCTCGGTCTCCGACGTCATTCCACCACGGTCTGCGACTGCTCGCGCAGGTACTGCGGCAGGTAATAAAACGATCCGATCGCCTTGTTGGTCGAGCCCGAGCCCTTCCAGCCGGCGAACGCCTGGTACCACGGCCACGCGCCGGTGGTCGCACCCTGCGGTCGATTGACGTACACGGTGCCCGCCTCGACGTGTTCGAGGAAGTACGCGGCATCGGCCGCGTCGCCGTAGCAGCCCGCAGTGAGGCCGAGCGACGAGGCATTCGCTCGGGCGACGCCCTCGGCGAAACTCGCGACCGGCGCGATCATCAGGATCGGCAGGAACATTTCGCGATCGAACAGCGGATGCCCGGGCGGCGCCGTCGCGATCGTCGGCGCGACGTAGCATCCGCTGCCGAACGCACCCCCGGTGAGCCGCCGACCGCCCTCGAGGATCCGGGCACCCTGGCCACCGAGCTCGCGCGCGTAGCCGAGGTAACTCTCGACCGCCCGCTCGTTGATCACGGGTCCCATCCAGTGATCGCGATGCGTCGGGTCACCGATGCGCAGTGCCCGCGTCGCGTCGACGAGTCGCTCGATCAGGCGCGGCGCGAGCGACTCGACGACGTAGACCCGCGACAGCGCCGAGCACTTCTGACCGCTCAGCCCGAAGGCGGAACGCACGATCCCCGGAACGGCGCGCTCGAGGTCCGTCGCCGCACCGACGATGCACGCGTTCTTGCCGCCCATCTCGGCGATGCAGGGCCGCGGCCAGGCACCCGCGACCATGCGGCGGCACAGGCTCATGCCCACGTCGTGCGAGCCGGTGAACGTGATCCCGGACACGTCGGGGTGTCCGACCAGCGCCTCGCCCGCTTCGGCGCCGCTGCCGGTCACCAGATTGAACACCCCGGGCGGATAGCCGGCATCGCGAATGCAATCCGCGAGCAGCCGCGTCGCCCACGGCGTGTCGGTCGCGCCCTTCGCGACCACGGTATTGCCCGTGACCAGCGCCGCCGCGGTCGGTCCCCCGGCGAGCGCCAGCGGGAAGTTGAACGGCGAGATCACGGCCCAGACACCGTGCGGCTTCAGCACGCTGCGATTGCGCGAGCGCGGTCCCTTGACCGGATCGTCCGCGAGCGTCCGGTCGAACCCCTCGTAACGCAGGAAGTCCTCGGCGTATCCGCTGAAGAAGTCCGCCGTCTCCTGGGTCTCCCCGAGGGCCTCCATCCGGTTCTTGCCGACCTCGAGGCTGAGCGCCGCGGCGATCGAATAGACCCGCTCCTCGATGAGCGCCGCCACGCGACGCGACAAGCGCACCCGCTCCGCGACCGGCGTCGCGCGCCAGGCCGGAAACGCCGCCTTCGCCGCCGCGACCGCCGCCGCGACCTGCGCCCGGTCCGCGGTCCCGAACCGTCCGAGCAGCGTTGCGTCGATCGGGCTGCGATTCTCGACCGCGCCCGCCCCGTCGACGTCGCGACCGCCGACGTGCAATGGGTGGGTCGCGCCGAGCGCGGCCCGCCGGTCGCGCAGCGCCGCGTCGAAGCGCTGGTGCATTTCCTCGGGCGGGTCGAACATCGTCGAATAGGTCAGCTTGAAACTCATGTCCAGTCGAACTCCCCTAGCAGTCGATCCAGCAGCGCGAGTGCATCCGCGAGCTCGCGCTCGCCGATCACCAGCGGCGGCGCGAGGATGATCAGGTTCCCGCGTGCCGCGAACGAAACGCCCGCGTCGCGCCCCCGGTCGATCAGCGCACGCAGCGACGGGTGCAGCGTCGGCCACGGGGCGAGCGGCGCACGCGTCGCGCGGTCCCGCACCAGCTCGAGCACCGCGAACAGGCCGGCGCCACCGCGCACCTCGCCGATGACCGGATGCCGTGCCGCGATTCCATCGAGCACCGAGCGCATCGTGGCACCGAGCCGGCGGGAGCGCTCGATCAGACCGTCCTCCTCGTACGCCCGGACCGCCGCGACGCCCGCGGCGCACGCGAGCGGATGTCCGCAGTACGTGAGACCGGTATAGAGCATCGTGTGCTCGAGCGGCGCCGCCACTCCCGCCGAGAGCACGACCGCACCGAGTGGCACGTGCGCGCCGGTGAGTCCCTTCGCGAGCGTCATCAAGTCGGGTCTGCCCGCCTCGCCGTGGCGCTGCCATGCGAACCACTCGCCGCAGCGGCCGAACCCGCTCATCACCTCGTCGGCGATCAGGTAGACGCCGCGCTGCGCGGTCTCCTCGCGAAGGCGTGGCCAGAAGTTCTCCGGCGCGACGATCCCGTTGGTGCCCGCGTTCGGCTCCATCAGGACCGCCGCGACCGCGCCAGCGCCCGCCGCGTCGATCACCTCGGCGACCCGCACGGCCGCCGCGACACCGCAATCCTGGTCGTTGGTCGTGCCGAACGGGCAACGGTACGCGTACGGCGGCGGCACCCGCAGCACGCCGAACGACGCCGCATCGACCTGGCTCTCGGTCCGCGAGTCTCCCGACAAGGCCATCGCCGCGTAGCTCGCGCCATGGTACGAGCGTTCGCGCGTGATCACGCGGCCGCGCGCCTTGCGGCTCGCCTGGCGCGCGAACTTGACCGCGTGCTCGTTCGCATCCGCGCCGCCGAGCGTGAAGAACACGCGTCCGCCATCGAACCCGCTCTTCTCCAGCAGAAGCTGGGCGAGCCGTGCCCGGGGTTCGGCACCCCACGCCGCGGTCACGAAACACAGCGTCGCGGCCTGCTCCTGGATCGCGCGCACCACCCTGGGGTGCTGGTGCCCGAGATTCATGCACTCCGCGAGACTGCTCATGTCGAGATATCGGCGACCCTGATCGTCGACGAAGTGCGCACCCTCGCCGCCGACGATCGTCGGCGCGCGCCAATCCGCCTGGACGCACCAGCTGTGCATCACCAGGCGGCGTTCGATGTCGGCAGGGAACTCGGTGGACACGGGGCGGACCGCGGTGGTTGTACGATTAACGAACGTCTAGTACGCTTACCGCACAATTTTAGGCGATCCGGAGCGATGCCGTCAAAGCGGCTCGGCGCCGCGATCCGCGAGCGAGGACTCCACCGGTGGCGATGTCGGCCCGACGAACGCGCGTTGCGACGGATTCGCGTGATGCGACGGACGCACTCCGTCCGTCGGCTGCGGACGCGTTCGATCGTGGTCCCGACTACGTGCAGTCGCTGCACCGTGGCCTCGACGTGATCCGGACGTTCGGGGTCGACCGCCCCGCGCTCTCGCTCTCGCAGATCGCGCGCGAGACCGGCTTGTCGCGCGCGGTGGTGCGGCGGCTCCTGATGACCCTCGGATACCTCGGCTACGTCGACAAGCGCGGCCGTGAATTCACGCTGACGCCTCGCGTGCTCGATCTCGGCTACCGCTATCTCTCCTCGCTGCCCTTCGCCCAGTTCGCGTTGCCGGTGATGGAGCGACTCGCGCAACGCATCGACGAATCCTGCTCGCTCGGCGTGCTCGACGGCTGCGACGTCGTGTACGTCCAGCGCGTCTCGGTCCGCAAGGTGATGACGATCAACCTGAGCGTCGGCGCGCGACTGCCCGCGTACTGCACCTCGATGGGCCGCGTGCTCGTCGCGAATCTCGCCGTCGCGGACCGCGAGCGCTGGCTCGCCGGCATCGAGCCGGCGTTCCGGACGCAGTTCACGATCGCCGACCGAACCACCCTCGGCCGGGAGCTCGACCGGGTTCGCGGTCAGGGCTTCGCGTACGTTCAACAGGAGCTCGAGCTCGGCCTGTGCTCGGTCGCGGTGCCCGTCCACGGTCGCAGCGGCGAGACGATCGCGGCGCTCAACGTCGGGCTGCCGTTCGGTCCGGGGGCCCGGGCGCGCGCACTCGGTGAGATCCTCCCGGCATTGCGCCTCGCGTGCCGGGATCTCGACAGCACCTATCCCGACCGGTCGGACACGGTGGGCTCGGCCGAGCGGATCGATCGGCGGACGGGCAAGGCGGGCTGAGCCCCGGTCTGCGCCTTCCGCGTACGCGGCTGCGCGAATCGCCGATGCCGCGCGCGCGTCTCGCGCGCAGAATGTCGCGGAAGCAACCCTCGATCGCGCGCTTGAACACGTCGACGCAAACGACCCTCGCGACGCGGCCGTCCGCGATACTGGCCGGCCGGAACGTCTCCAAGGTGTATCGCCTCGGTGACGTCGAGGTCCATGCGCTGCGCGGGGTGAGCCTGGAGCTCGGGGCGGGCGAGTTCGTGGTCCTGCTCGGCGCATCGGGCAGCGGCAAGTCCACGCTCCTGAACATCCTCGGAGGTCTCGACGTGCCGACGAGCGGCGAGGTGCGGTATCGAGACCACGTGCTCACCACCGCGACCGACCGTGAGCTGACCCGATATCGGCGCGAGCACGTCGGCTTCGTGTTCCAATTCTTCAATCTCCTGCCGAGCCTCACCGCGCTCGAGAACGTCGAGCTCGTGACCGAGATCGCCGCAAACCCCCTGCCGGCTGCGGACGTCCTCGGCCGGGTCGGCCTCGCCGACCGGCTGCGGCACTTCCCCGCCCAGCTCTCGGGCGGGGAACAGCAGCGGGTCGCGATCGCACGCGCGCTCGCGAAGCGTCCCGACATCCTGCTCTGCGACGAACCGACCGGGTCGCTCGACTACCCGACCGGGAAAGTCGTGCTCGAGGTCCTCGAGCGCGCGAATCGCGACCTCGGCACCCTCACCGTCGTGATCACCCACAATGCGGCGATCGCGGCGATGGCCGATCGCGTGATTCGCATCAGCAGCGGCGAGATCGTCGACGTGCAGCACCATGCGACGCGGGCGCGGCCGGAGGACCTGTCGTGGTGAGCGCGCTGCATCGCGCGCTGCTTCGCGACCTGTGGCACCTGCGCGGGCAGGTCGCCGCCGCCGCGCTCGTGACCGCCTGCGGAATCGCCGCGTTCGTCACGATGCTGAGCGCATACCGTTCGCTCGAGCGCGCTCGCGACGATTATTACGCCGACTACCGCTTCGCCGACGCGTTCGCGCAATTGCAGCGAGCGCCGATGTCGCTCGGCGCGGCCCTCGCTCGCATCCCCGGCGTCACCGAGATCGACCGACGCATCGTCGAAGACGTGAGCCTCGATGTCCCCGGACTCGCGGAGCCAGCGACCGGGCGCCTGATCTCGCTGCCCGCGGATCCCTCGAGCGGACTGAACCGGCTGTTCCTGCGCGAGGGGCGCTGGCCGAGGCCGGGACGCGCCGACGAAGCCGTCGCGAGCGAAGCCTTCGCGCGGGCCGACGGACTCGCGCCGGGCAGCCGCATCGGCGCGATCCTGAACGGGCGCTGGGAGGAACTGCGGATCGTCGGACTCGCGCTCTCCCCGGAATACGTCTACGAGGTCGCGCCCGGGATGCTCTTTCCCGACAACCGGCGCTTCGGAGTCCTGTGGATGGATCGCGACGCGCTCGCCGGCGCATTCGGCCTGAAGGGCGCGTTCAACGACCTGGCGCTCAGGACCGCCGCCGCAAGCTCCCTCGAGCCGATCATCGGCGCCGTGGATCGCCTGCTCGAACCCTTTGGGGGCTTGCGCGCCTATGGCCGGGCGGATCAGACGTCGAATCGCTTCCTCGACGACGAACTCAGCGAGATCGGCGTGCACGCGACCTACGTGCCGGCGATCTTCCTCGGTGTCTCCGCGTTCCTGATCTACATGCTGCTCGCGCGACTCGTGGCGACCGAGCGCGGTCAGATCGCACTGCTCAAGGCATTCGGCTATACGAATGCCAGGATCGGCCTGCATTTTGCCGAGTTCGCGCTCGCGGTCGTCACCCTCGGGTCGATCGGCGGGATCGCGCTCGGCGCGTACTTCGGCGCCGGGCTGGTCGGGATCTATCGAGACTACTTCCATTTTCCGGTGCTGCGCTTCGAGTTGTCCGCAACGGTCGTCGGCGCGGCCGCGCTGATCGCGCTCGGCTCGGCACTGGTGGCCGCATCGACGACGGTCCGGCGTGCGGTCCGGCTGCCGCCGGCCGAGGCGATGCGGCCCGAACCCCCGAAGCGCTACCGCACCGGACGCTGGGAAGCCGTGCACGCGCTCCGGCGGATCGGACCCTCGGCGCGGGTGGTGCTGCGCAACATCGCACGACGACCGTGGCGCGCGACGCTGTCGGTGATCGGCATCGCGGCCGCGGTCGCAACGCTCGTCGTCGGTCGCTACGCATTCGACGCGGTCGACGAACTCGTCGTCGCCCACTTCCAGTCCGTCGAACGCGAGGATGCGATCGTCAACCTGCGCCGCGTCGGCGGAGCCGCCGCGGTCGGGTCGCTCGCCCGCCTGCCGGGCGTGCTGCGGGCCGAGCCGTTTCGCAGCGTCCCGGTGGAACTGCGGTTCGCGCACCGGCACAAGCGGTCGGTGCTCCTCGGGATCCCCGGGTCCGGCACGCTTCACCGGCTCATCGATGCGCAGCGCCGACCGATCGGGATGCCTCCTGCCGGGATCGTACTCACCCGCAAGCTCGCCGAGATGCTCGGCGCGCGTCCGGGAAGCCGCGTACAGATCGAACAGCTCGACGGCAAGCGCCTGCGGTTCACCGAACCGATCGTGGGCGTCTCGGACGAACCTCTCGGGGTCGCGGGCTACATGGACGCACACACGCTGTCGCAGGTGCTCCACGACGAGGGTGCCGTGTCCGGCGCGCTCCTGCAGATCGATGCGGCGCACCGGATGGCGCTGTTCCGCGCGCTCGAACGCACCCCACGAATTGCCGGCGTCACGATTCGAGCGGCCGCGCTGCAGACGATCCGCGAAGTCATGGATCGCAGCTTCCTCCTGATGACGGTCGTGATGACCGCGTTCGCATCGGTACTGGTCGTCGGCGTGGTCTACAACAGCGCGCGCATCGCGCTGTCGGAGCGCGGCAATGAGCTTGCAAGCCTGCGGGTCCTGGGATTCCAGCGCGGCGAGGTCGCGCGACTCCTGCTCGGCGAGCAGGCCTTGCTGACCGTCGTCGCGATTCCGGTCGGGCTCGGGATCGGCAGCGTACTGTGCCGCCTCCTCGTTCCGGTATTCGATCGGGAGCTGTTCCGCCTGCCCTACGTGCTCAGCGCCCGAACCTACGCGCTCGCGACGCTCGTGACGCTGGCCGCCGCCGCGGTCTCGGGACTGCTGGTCGCGCGCCGGATCGATCGGTTGGATCTGATCGCCGTGCTGAAGACCCGGGAGTGACGTCGATGCGATCCCGCGCGAAAGCACTGATGATACTGGCGGCGGGACTGATCGGTGCGCTGCTGCTCGACTTTGCGCTGCGGCCGGCGCCGGTGCGCGTCGAACTCGGTCCGGTCGTCGCGGGGCCGATGCAGGTGGCCATCGAGGAGCAGGGCGAGACGCGCAGCCGCGACCGCTACGTCGTCGCGACGCCGGTCGCCGGGCGGCTGCTGCGCATCCGGTTGCGCGAGGGCGATCCGGTCGGTGCCGACGAGGTCGTCGCGACGCTCGCGCCGCTGCCGATCGCACCGCGCGAACGCGACGAACTGATCGCACGGGTCGACGCCGCCGACTCGGCGCTGCGGGCCCGACGCGCGGAACTCGCGCACACGCTCGCGGACCTCGCCCAAGCACGGCGCGAGCGAGCGCGCCTCGAGCAGCTCGACACCGAGGGCATCGCGTCCCGTCGGCAACTCGAGCAGGGACGCAATGCCGAGAACACGCTCTCGAAGGACGTCGACACTGCGCGGCATCGCGCGCAGGCCGCCGAGGCCGACCTGCGGGCCGCGCGGGCGGGGCTGATCGCCCTGCCCGCCGCGCGGTCGCGCACACCGGCGTCCGTCGAGATCCGCTCGCCGGCAGCCGGTCAGGTCCTGCGGGTCCTGGAGCCGAGCGAACGGGTGGTCGCCGCCGGCACGCCGATCCTCGTGGTCGGCGACCTGAAGCATCTGGAGGTCGTGATGGAGATGCTGTCCTCCGACGCGGTGAACGTCGCGCCGGGGATGGGCGCGACGATCGTGGGCTGGGGCGGCGAGCGGGCTTTGCCCGCACGCGTCCAGCGGGTCGAGCCCTACGGCTACACGAAGGTCTCGGCCCTCGGGATCGAGGAGAAACGCACCAACGTGATCCTCGACTTCGTCGGCAGCCCGGCCGGTCTCGGCGACGGCTTTCGCGTGACCGGACGCATCGTACAGTGGCAGTCGCCGCGCACGCTGATCGCGCCGGTGTCCGCGCTGTTTCGCTGCGCACCCGCGTGGTGCACGTTCGTCGCCGACGGTCACCGGGCCCGGCGACGCCAGATCCTGATCGGTCACCGCAATTCGACCGAGGTCGAAATCCTCGCCGGCCTGCGCGCCGGCGACCGGGTGGTCCTGTACCCACCCAACGAGCTCGCCGACGGCATCCGGATCCGAGCGCGGTGACGGGTCCTCGATGTCGTCAGTCGACCCGTTGCCGGAACAGCTCGCCGTTGACCACGAGGATCCCGAACAACACCAGCAGCGCGCCGATCGCGAACGGTGGATTGATCGGATCATGCAGGATCAGCGCGCCGAACAGAACCCCGAACAACGGGGTCATCAGGGTCATCAACATCAGCCGTGACGTAAGGTAGTGCCGCAGCAGCCAGAACCACACCAGGTAGCTCGCGACCGCGATCACGAAGGTCTGGAACACGAGGGACTCGAGCGCCGGCAGCGTCCACACGAGGGCCGTCTGCCCGGTCGCCGCCGCGTAACCATAGAGCAGCGGGGCTGCGAGCGCGACTTGATAGAACACGGTCTTCGCGGTCGACGCCCCGCCGATGCGGCCGCGGCGAAGCACCACGTTCGTCAGTCCCCAGGTCACCCCCGCGAGCAGCGCGAGGCCGTCGCCGATCAGCAGTTCGACGACCGGCCGGTTCCCGGGCCCGACGAACGCGATCACGATCCCGATGAACGCGGTCCCGATCCCGATCCATTGCGCGCGACGCAGGCGCTCGTCTGGCAGGAATTGCACGCCGAGTGCCGTGAAGATCGGCGAGGTGTACAGGAACACGACCGTGTGCGCCGCCGTCGTGTGGGTGAGCGCCTCCCCGACCAGCAGGAATTCCAGGGTGAACAGCGCGCCGATCAGCAACCCGCTGCGCAAGGTGCCGTCCGCGAACGCGGACGGTCCTTCCCGCCACAGGACCCAGGCCCCGTAGAACACCGCCGCGATCGCGAACCGGATCGCCAACTGCATCACCGGGGCGACGTCCATCGCGACCGCCTTCATCGCGACCTGCTGGAATCCCCAGATCACGCACAGCCCAAGCACGAGTCCGATCGCCCGCGCATCGAGCGGGTGCCGCTGCGTCGAATTCTCCGTTGGCTTGCCGGGCATCGCGGATGGGGACCCTGGAATTCTCGTGAATCGGGGGCGGCGTGGCCGATACCCGGCGACCCCTGCCGCGTCGCAGTATATGCGGACCCCGCGAGTCCGCAAACTCAGGACCGTGATCCCGCCCGCGCGCCGCACTCGGTTCGCCGCCCGCCGCCGGCGAGGTGCCCCTGACTAGAACGGCTCCGTGTGGCTGCGCAGCTCGATCTCCCAGCTCCACGCGCCCGGCGGCTGCGCGAGCGCCGCACGGTAGGATTGCGCGATCGTCCGCGGGGTCAACACCCCGGGGTCATGAGCGTCCGGCCGGACCGCCCCGTCGATCACGAAATGGACGACGTGGATCCCGGCCGGGGCGAGCTCGCGCGCGAGGCTCTGCGCCAGTCCGCGCACCGCGAACTTCGCCATCGCGAACACCGACGAGCGCGCGAAGCCCTTGACCGACGCCGTCGCCCCGGTGAAGAAGAGGCTCCCACGTCCCCGCGGCAGCATGCGCCTCGCGGCCTCCTGCGCGGTGACCAGTGCGCCGATTGCGGTCGTCTGCACCGCGGTCGACGCCGCATCGACGTCGAGGCTCAGGAGGTCGCCACGAATCCGCGCGCTCGGATTGAACAGCACGACCTCCGGCGCCCCGATCTCCCGCTCGACCGTCTCGAACAGGCGGACGATGCTGGGCGGCGACACCGCATCGGCTTCGAAGGCCCGCGCGCCGATTCCCTGGGCGATCGGCCGCAGCTTCGCGAGATGCCGTGACGCGAGCGCCACCTGGTAGCCATCGGCGACCAGAACCTCCGCGAACGCGGCGCTGATCCCGGGTCCGGCGCCGACGATCAGTGCACTGCGATTCGACATGATCTCCTCCCGCCGTGACGGCCCGATCGCAGACCATAACGCCGTCGCCGGCGCGCGTCGAGACTCCGCCACGCCGCGCGGCGCAACGATCGCCGCGGGGCACGGCGTGGCGTTCGCGAAGCCGCGAAGTCGCTACGCAGTTTCGCGCATGGTCACGTGCCCGCCCGCTCGCGAAGATTCCCTCCTCGGCAACGATTGGATGACACCACGATGGATATCGAACTCGCGATCCAGGCCCGTCGCTCCGTGCGGAACTTCACGCCGAGACCGATCGCCCGGCAGGTCCTCGCTCGACTGATCGATGCCGCCATTCAGGCGCCGAGCGCACTGAACGAACAACCCTGGCTGTTCACCGTGGTACAGGACCGCGACCTCCTGGCGCAGGTGTCCACGAGCGCCAAGGCGCACGCCCTGCGCGAATCCGCCGTCGAATTTCCGCGATCGTTGCGCGAGCGCCTCGCGCAGCCCGACTTCGACCTCTTCTATCGCGCCCCCGCGCTGATCGTGATCGCGAGCCAATCGCCGGGACGGTGGGCGGTCGAGAACTGCGCGCTCGCCGCCGAGAATCTAATGCTTCGTGCGTGCGCGGACGGCCTCGGGACCTGCTGGATCGGTCTCGCCCAATCCTGGCTCGCGACACCCGACGGCAAGCGCGCGCTGCGCCTGTCACCGGACTGCGTGCCGGTCGCACCGATCATCGTCGGCGAGCCCGCGACACCGCCGCCGCCGGTCCCGAGAAACGCGCCGCGGATCGCGTGGATCGGTTCCTAGGCCGCCCGCCGCGCCACGATCCCGCGCCTCAGGTGAAGACGAGCAGCGCGGAGCGGCGCGCCGCAAGGATTGACGAAACCGCCCAGCCCGATCCACTCTCCAGGCACGGGAACTTCGACCCAATGGACGGGGCCATTGGGGGTCAATCGACTCACAGCGAGGACGACGGTCGTGGGCAAGTACCAACGCATGTTCGAACAGGCGCAGCGGGATCCGGAAGCGTTCTGGGCCGAGGCCGCCTCGCAGATCCAGTGGTTCACGCCCTACCGCAAGGTGCTGGACGACTCCCGGGCACCGTTCTACCGCTGGTTCGAAGGCGGCACGCTCAATACCTGCTACAACGCGATCGACCACCACGTCGCCAACGGCCGCGCGGAACAGCTCGCCGTGATCTACGACAGCCCCGTGACCGCGACCCAGCGCACGCTCACGTTCCGCCAGCTTCTCGGAGAGGTCGCGCGCTTTGCCGGCGCGCTGACTTCGCTCGGCGTGACCGCGGGTGACCGGGTCATCATCTACATGCCGATGGTGCCGGAAACCCTGATCGCGATGTATGCCTGCGCCCGGATTGGCGCGATCCACTCGGTGGTGTTCGGCGGATTCGGCGCGAAGGAACTCGCCGCACGCATCGAGGACGGCAAGCCGAAGGTCGTGCTGAGCGCGTCGAGCGGCATCGAGGGCAGCCGCATCGTGCCGTACAAGCCGTTGCTCGACGAGGCCATCGCCCGATCGAGCCACAAGCCCATCCGCTGCGTCGTCCTGCAGCGGCCGCAGCACCGCTGCACCCTCGAGCCGCGCCGCGACCACGATTGGGAGGAACTGCTGGCCGGTGCGCGCCCCGTCGATTGCGTACCCGTCGCGGCGACCGATCCGCTGTACATCCTCTACACCTCGGGAACCACCGGACAACCCAAGGGCATCGTTCGCGACAACGGCGGACATGCGGTCGCATTGAAGTGGTCGATGCAGCACGTCTTCGATGCGAGGCCCGGCGAGGTCTTCTGGGCCGCATCGGACTTCGGTTGGGTCGTCGGCCACTCCTACATCGCCTATGCCCCGCTCCTCGCTGGCTGCACGACGGTGATTCACGAGGGCAAGCCCGTCGGGACGCCCGATCCCGGGAACTTCTGGCGGGTGATCTCGGCACACCGGGTTTCGGTGATGTTCACCGCGCCGACGGCGTTCCGGGCGATCAAACGAGAGGATCCGCAGGGTCGTCATTACCGCAAGCACGACGTCTCGTGCCTGCGCTACCTGTTCCTCGCCGGGGAACGGCTCGACCCGGATACCTATCACTGGGCGGTGCAACTGCTCGACCGTCCGGTCATCGACCATTGGTGGCAGACCGAGACCGGCTGGCCGGTCGCGAGCAATTGCATGGGAATCGAGCCGATGCCCTTCAAGCCCGGTTCGCCCACCAGACCCGTCCCGGGATTCGACATCGCGATTCTCGACGAGACCGGCAAGCCGCTGCCGCCGAATCACGACGGCGCGGTCGCGATCCGAACCCCCCTGCCCCCCGGCGCGCTGTCGACGCTGTGGAACGACGATGAACGCTTCCGCCGCGTGTATCTGAGCCGCTATCCCGGGTACTACCTGACCGGGGACGGCGGCTACATCGACGAGGACGGGTACGTGTTCATCATGGGACGAATCGACGACATCATCATCGTCGCCGGCCACAACCTATCGACCGGCAGCATCGAGGAGTCCCTCGCGAGCCACGAGAACGTCGCCGAATGCGCGGTTTTCGGCGTGAAGGACGCGCTGAAGACTCAGTTGCCCATCGCGATGGTCGTGCTCAAGGCCGGCGTCGAGCGCGATCCACAGGTCATCGTGTCGGAGCTGGTGCACCTGGTGCGCGAACTGGTCGGGCCGGTCGCCAATCTGAAGCACGTCGGCATCGTCAGCCGGCTGCCGAAGACGCGATCCGGCAAGGTGCTGCGCTCGACGATGCGCAAGATGGCCGACGGCGAACCGTTCGAGGTACCGCCGACGATCGACGATCCGACCGCGCTCGAGGAGATCAAGACGGCGCTTCGGACCCTCGGCTACGCGCAGGAGCCCTCTTCTCGAATCGGTGGTTGAGGCGCGGCGCCGCGAAGGCGAACGGACCCGGTGAGATTGGTAGCGGGGGCAGGATTTGAACCTGCGACCTTCGGGTTATGAGCCCGACGAGCTGCCAGACTGCTCCACCCCGCACCGGAGTAGCCCGCTATTCTACCGTGCCCTGGTACGAATACAAGCTCCGGAGCGCAATTCGATACGCGGCACCGGCGGCGGCGGGATTCCCGACGCCCTCGGCCCCGCCGTTCAGGGCAGCGCGTGCGCGCAGACGACGAACAGCGCGCCCGGCGCGATGCCGAGGAGCAGCACCAGCAGCGCGTTCGCGCTCAACACCGCCCGCATCAGCGGCGAACCGTCGATGCGCGCGGCATCGACCGGCTCGTCGAAGTACATCATCTTCACGACCCGCAGGTAGTAGTACGCGCCGACCACCGAGAACAGCACCGCGACCACCGCGAGCCAGACCGCGTTGATCCCGAGCACCGCCTGGATCACGCCGAGCTTCGCCCAGAACCCGATGAACGGCGGCAACCCCGCGAGGCTGAACATGAAGATCGCCATCATCCCGGCAAACCAGGGACTGCGTGCGTTCAGGCCCTTGAAGTCCTCGATCCGATCCGCCTCGAACCCGTGGCGCGACAGCAGCAGGATCATCCCGAAAGACCCCGCGGCGACGATCACGTAGGTGATCGTGTAGAACATCGCGGACTGATAGCCCTGGGAGGTCCCGGCGAGGATCCCGAGCAGGATGTAACCGACGTGCGAGATCGTCGAGTAGCCGAGCATTCGCTTCAGGTTGGTCTGGGCGATCGCGACGACGTTGCCGATCGCCATCGACAGCACCGACAGCACGACCAGCATCTGGCCCCAGTCCACCTGCGCGCCGCCGAGGCCGTCGACGAGCAGACGCATTGCGAGCGCGAACGCGGCGATCTTCGGCGCGCTACCGACGAACAAGGTGACGCAGGTCGGCGAGCCCTCGTAGACGTCCGGAATCCACATGTGGAACGGGACGGCGCCGAATTTGAAGCCGATCGCGACGATCACGAACGCGATCCCGAACAGCAGACCGATGTTCGTCGCGAGCCCGCCCTGCACCGCCGCCGCGATCGAGCCCAGATCGAGGCTCCCGGTCACGCCGTAGATGATCGACATCCCGTAGAGCAGCGTCCCCGACGCGAGCGAACCCAGCACGAAGTATTTGATCGCGGATTCCGCCGAACGACCGGAATCCCGGTCGAACGCGACCATCGCGTACAGGCACAGCGACAGCAGCTCGAGGCCGAGGTACACGGTCACGAGGCTCGCGGCGGAGATCAGCACCAGGATCCCGAGCGTCGCGAACAGCCCCAGCACGAAGTACTCGCCTTTCAGGATCCCGCGGTGCCGCATGTACTCCACCGAGTACACGAACGCGACCGCGACGATCACCAGCGCGACGATTTTCAGGGCCTGCGACATCGCATCGACCAGGAACATCCCGCCGAGCGCGGTCACGGGGCCGTTCACCTCGACGCCACCCGCGAGCACCGCGGTGACGAGGAGCGCGGCAATCGACAGCGCCGCGGTCCAGTGCCGCCGCGAATCGCCGATCAGTAGGTCGAGGAGCAGGATCGCGCAGCCCGCGAGCGCGAGGAAGATCTCCGGCGTCGCGAGATTCAGGCCGGAGGTGAAAGCGGCGACACTGAAAGCGTTCATGCGTGAACCCTACGGCCCGATCTTCGAGACCAGCAGTTGCTGGGTCAGGTGCTGCGTCGACGCGTGCATCGCCTCGAGCAGCGGCGCCGGCCAGAGGCCGACGAACAACACCGCGATCGCGAGCACCCCGAGCACCAGGAATTCCCGCCCGTCGAGATCCTTCATCGCCGCAACCTTCTCGTTCGCGACCGGCCCGAAGATCACCCGCTTGACGAGCCAGAGCGTGTACGCCGCGCCGAGGATCAGCGTGACCGCCGCGAAGAACGCGTACCAGACGTTCCCCTTGAACGACGCGAGGATCACGAGGAACTCGCCCACGAACCCGGACGTTCCCGGCAGGCCGGCGTTCGCGAGCGCGAACAGCACCATGAACGAGGCGAAGATCGGCATCGTGTTGACGACGCCGCCGTACGCGTCGATCTCCCGGCTGTGCACCCGGTCGTACATCACGCCGACGCACAGGAACAGCGCGCCCGAGATCAGCCCGTGCGAGATCATCTGCACGACGGAACCGTCGAGCGCCATCGCGATCCCGGTCTGGCTGCCGGTACTCGCGAGGATCTTGTAACCGACGAACGCGCCGAGCGTCACGAAGCCCATGTGGGCGATCGACGAGTACGCGATCAGCTTCTTCATGTCCTTCTGCGCGAGCGCGACGAAGCCGATGTAGACCACCGCGATCAGCGACAGCGCGATGATCAGCCAGGCGAGCTCCCGGCTCGCGTCCGGCGTGATCGGCAGCGACAGCCGCAGGAAGCCGTAGCCGCCCATCTTCAGCATGATCGCCGCGAGGATCACCGAGCCGCCGGTCGGCGCCTCGACGTGCGCGTCCGGCAACCAGGTGTGCACCGGCCACATCGGCACCTTGACCGCGAACGCTGCGAAGAACGCGAGGAAGATCATCGTCTGTTCGGTCAGGCTGAGCGGCAGGCGCTGGAAGGCGGCGAGATCGTAGCTGCCGGATTTCAGGTGCAGGTAGATCAGCGCGACCAGCATCAAGAGCGAGCCCAGGAACGTGTACAGGAAGAACTTGATCGTCGCGTAGACGCGCCGCGGCCCACCCCAGACCCCGATGATGATGAACATCGGGATCAGCATGACTTCCCAGAACACGTAGAAGAGCAGCGCGTCGAGCGCGCAGAACACCCCGATCATCGCGCCTTCGAGGATCAGGAACGCGCCGAAGTACTGGGCGACGCGCTTCTGCACGCTCCCCCATCCCGCGATCACGACCAGCACCGTGGTGAACGTCGTCAGCAGGATCAGCGGCATCGCGATCCCGTCGATTCCGAGCGCGAAATGCGCATTCACGCTCGGGATCCACGCCGAGCGTTCGACGAACTGCATCGCGGCCGTGTGCGGATCGAACCGGGTGAACAGCGGCACGCTCGCGGCCAGGGTCGCAACCGAGACCAGGAGCGACGCCCACCGGGCGGTCGACGGGTTGTCGTTGCCGACTGCGAGCACCGCGAAGCCGCCGACGATCGGCAACCAGATCAGGATCGACAGGAGGTGTCCGGAGAACATCAGGTCCGCCATAGGAGCCACATGAGCAGGGACGCGAGTCCGAGGATCATCGCGAACGCGTAGTGATACAGGTATCCGGACTGCACCGTGCGGATCACCGAGGAGAACCAGCCGACGGTGCGCGCGCTGCCGTTGACCAGCGCGCCGTCGATCACGTCCTGGTCACCGAAACGCCACAGCCCGGACCCGAGGCGACGGGCGCCCGCGGCGAGCACGTTCTCGTTGAACCAGTCGAAGCCGTATTTCGCCACCAGCACCCGGTACAGGCCGTGGAATCGCCGCTCCACCGCGTCCGCGAGTTCCGGGCGCTTCAGGAAGAACAGCCACGCGCACACCACGCCGGCGGCCGCCAGCCAGATCGGCAAGCCGCCGAACGCACTGAGCAGGAACGCGGTCGGCCCGTGGAATTCCGTGCCCATCGCGCCGAGCACGTCATGCGTCGGGGCGACCTGGATCGCCCCCGCGAAGAAGTTGCCGAACAGCAGCGGACGGATCGCGAACCAGCCGACCACGGCGGACGGAATCGCGAGCAGCACGAGCGGCAGCGTGACGACCCAGGGACTCTCGTGCAGGTGATCGCGCGTGTGATGATCCATGCGTTCCTCGCCATGGAACGTCATGAAGAACATGCGGAAGGTGTACAGCGCGGTCACGAAGGCTCCCGCGGTCACGCACGCGTAGGCGTAGCCCGCACCCGGCAGCTGCGACCGGCCGATCGCCTCGATCAGCGCGTCCTTCGAGAAGAATCCGGCCGTCCCGGGGAAGCCGATCAGCGCGAGCGAGCCGACCAGGCAGGTCCAGTACGTGATCGGCATGTACTTGCGCAGACCGCCCATCTTGCGCATGTCCTGCTCGTGGTGCATTGCGATGATCACCGAGCCGGCGGCGAGGAACAGCAGCGCCTTGAAGAACGCGTGGGTCATCAGGTGGAAGATCGCCGACGCGTAGGCCGAGGCGCCCAGTGCCGCGGTCATGTAGCCGAGCTGCGACAACGTCGAGTACGCGATCACGCGCTTGATGTCGTTCGCGACGACGCCGAGCAGCCCCATGAAGAACGAGGTCGTCGCGCCGATCACGAGCACCGTCGACAAGGCGGTGTTCGACAGCTCGAACAGCGGTGACATCCGCGCGACCATGAAGATCCCGGCGGTCACCATCGTCGCCGCGTGGATCAGCGCGGAGATCGGCGTCGGGCCCTCCATCGAGTCCGGCAGCCACACGTGCAGGGGCATCTGCGCGGACTTGCCCATCGCGCCGATGAAGAGGCAGATGCAGGTGAAGCTGATCGCGGACCAGCTGATCGTGGGCGTAATCTGCACACGCGCCGCGGCGATCGCATGCGCGTGCGCGAACACCGTCGAGTAATCCAGCGATCCCGTGTAGTAGAGAACCGCCGCGATCCCGAGCACGAACCCGAAATCGCCGACCCGGTTCACGAGGAACGCCTTCATGTTCGCGAAGATCGCGCTCGGGCGCGTGTACCAGAATCCGATCAGCAGGTACGAGACGACGCCGACCGCCTCCCACCCGAAGAACAGCTGCATGAAGTTGTTCGCCATCACGAGCATCAGCATCGAGAACGTGAACAGCGAGATGTAGCTGAAGAAGCGCTGGTAGCCCGGATCGTCATGCATGTAGCCGATCGTGTAGATGTGCACCATCAGCGACACGAACGTGACCACGACCATCATCAGCGCGCTCAGGTGGTCGATCAGGAAGCCGACCTGCATCGTCACGCCGTCGCTCACCAGCCAGGTGTATACGGGTGCGTCGAAGGTCGGCGCGCCGTCGAAGACCATGCGCTTCAGCACCAGCGCCGACAGCGCGAACGAGGTCGCGACCCCGAGTATCGTGACGCTCTGTGCGCCGATACGGCCGATCGCGCGGCCGCCGATCCCCGCCAGGATCGCCGCGACGAGCGGCGCCAGCACGATCGTGAGGTAGATGGACTCCATGATCTTTCGTCGCCCCTCAGCCCTGCAGACTATCCAGGTCTTCGACGTCGATGCTGCGCCGCTCCCGGAACAGCACGACCAGGATCGCCAGACCGATCGCCGCCTCCGCGGCCGCGACCGTGAGGATGAAGAACACGAAGATCTGGCCGTTGATGTCGCCGAGGAAGCGCGAGAACGCGACGAAGTTGAAGTTCACCGCGAGCAGCATCAGCTCGATGCACATCAACAGGAGGATCACGTTCTTGCGGTTCAGGAACACCCCGGCGACCGCGATCGAGAACAGCAATCCCGACAAGGTGAGCACCTCGGTCAATGTGATCACGGGCGTTTCTCCGGAGCCATCTTCACGAGCCGCACCCGATCCTTCGCGGACACCTTCACCTGCTCGCCGACGTTCTGCGGCTTCAGGCCGGTGCGATGTCGCAGTGTCAGCACGATCGCCGCGATGCTCGCGACCAGCAGGATCACCGCCGCGAGCTGGGCCGGGTATGCGTAGCGCGTGAACAGCGCCTCGCCGAGCACGCGCGTGTTCGAGTAGCCCGCCGGCAGGGATGGCGCGGCGCGCAGCGCGAGTCCGCCGAGGTGCTTCGCGACGACGACGTTCAGGATCGCGAACACCATCAGGCCAGCGACCGCCGCGGCGAGCGGCCAGTAGCCCGCGAGCCCCTTGCGCAGCTCCTCGAGGTTCACGTCGAGCATCATCACGACGAACAGGAACAGGACCATCACTGCCCCGACGTATACCAGCACCAGCACGATCCCGAGGAACTCCGCATCGAGCATCAGCCAGATCACCGCGCTGTTGAAGAAGCACAGCACCAGGAGCAGCGCCGAGTACACGGGATTGCGCGAGAGGATCACGCCGAGCGCGGCGCCGACCAGCACCGCGGAGAATGCGAAGAAGAGGATCGTCTCGAACATCATCGATACCGTGCGTCGGCGGCCCGGTCGGCCGCGATGACGGGTTCGAAGCGCTCGCCGACCGCCAGGAGCTTGTCCTTCGTCATGATGTTCTCGCCGCGATGCTCCATGTGGTACTCGAGGACGCGGGTCTCGACGATCGCATCCACCGGGCAGGCTTCCTCGCAGAAGCCGCAGTAGATGCACTTGAACAGGTCGATGTCGTAGCGGGTCGTGCGCCGCGTACCGTCCTCGCTGACCCCCGAGTCGATCGTGATCGCGAGCGCCGGGCAAACGGCCTCGCAGAGCTTGCAGGCGATGCAGCGCTCCTCGCCGTTCTCGTAGCGGCGCAGTGCGTGCAGGCCGCGGAAGCGCGGCGACATCGGGGTCTTCTCTTCCGGATACTGGACCGTGATCTTGCGCCGAAACGCATGCTTGCCGGTCAGCGCCAGGCCCTTGAAGAGCTCGACGAGGAAGAAGCTGTTGATGGAGTCGAGGACGGCAGCCA
>JAGWPU010000155.1 GCA_028870355.1 Gammaproteobacteria bacterium
GAACGAGAGCAACTCGTTCAATCTGCGGATCCGCAACCTGTACGGCACGGTCGACTGGAACGACATCGGCCTGCACCTGCTCGCCGGCCAGAACTGGTCGCTCGCGACGATGAACACGCACGGGATCACCCCGCGCAACGAGCTCACCCCGCCGCAGATCGACGCGCAGTACGTCCCGGGCTTCGTCTGGGCGCGTCAACCGCAGTTCCGCGTGACCGAGAACTACGGCAAGAACCTCTGGGTCGCGCTGTCGCTCGAGAATCCGCAGACGACGTTCTACACCGGCGCGAACAAGTTCCCGTCGGGCACGGACCTGGTCTACAACTCGCCCGCGGGTTCGGGCTACGCATCGATGAACACCTTGTCGCTGAACCACGTCCCCGACGTGATCGGGAAGGTCGCCTACGAGGCGCCGATCGACGGACGCGACGTGCACCTCGAGGCGTTCGGCCTGTACCGATCGTTCGCGACGCGCCTGAACCAGACGAACCAGACCGCGAGCGGCGGCGGGTTCGGCTTCGGAATCGTTGCGCCGCTCGCGCCGAATCTGCTCGACTTCCAGGTCTCCGCCCTGGCGGGCCGCGGGATCGGCCGGTACGGCAGCGCGCAGCTCCCGGACCTCACGTTCGACTCGGCGGGCAACATGCATCCGATCCACGAAGTCGACGCGCTCATCGGTCTGACGCTGCACGCGACGCCGATGCTCGACGTCTATCTGTTCGCGGGCGAGGAGAAGGAGAGCGCGGAATCGTTCAATCTGACCACCTCGACCGGGATCGTCGGCTACGGCTATGGGAATGCGCTGTATTCGAATTCGGGATGCTTCAGCGAGACGGCGGTCGGCGGCTGCGTCGGCAACACGCGCCTCGTCGAGCAGGGCACTCTCGGCTTCTGGCACCGGATCTACGTCGGCAGCTTCGGCAAGTTCCAGTGGGGCTTGCAGTACTCCTACACCCAACGCAATGCGTTCGCCGGTGTCGGCGGGGCGCCGGTTGCGAACGACAGCATGGTGTTCGCGAGCGTCCGGTACTTCCCGTTCTGACCGTCGAACGGTTCCCGCGGGATCGAAGGAGGGGCCATCCGGCCCCTCCTTTCTTTTGGAGCCCGGATTCCTAGAGGAGTGCAGCGTCCGCTTCGACGACGCTCGCTGCGCCCCCGGCGACGACCTTCGCGAGCGCGTCCGCCGCCGGCAACAGCTGCCCCAGGTAGAAGCGCGCGAGCTGCCGCTTGCCATCGTAGAATCCGGGATCCTGATCCCGGTCGCGTACCGCGACCGCCTGCATCTGCGCCATCTTCCATCCACCGAGCACGACGCCACACAGATCGAGATACGGCACCGAGACCGAGAGCGCGAGTTCGCGCCGCTCGCCGGCGAGTTGCAACAGTCCGCGGGTCGCCTGACGCAGCGTCTCGAGCGCCGCGATCGCCGCCGCGCCGCCGTCGCGTACCTCGTCCGGCGAGACCGCGCCGAGCGCCTCGATCTCGGCCCGGGCATCGTCGAGCAGCGCGAACATCGCAGCCCCCGCGTCCCGACCGAGCTTGCGGCCGATCAGGTCCGCCGCCTGGATCCCGGTCGTTCCTTCGTAGATCGTCGTGATTCGCGCATCGCGCATCGTCTGCGCCGCACCGGTCTCCTCGATGAACCCCATCCCACCGTGAACCTGGAGGCCGAGCGAGGTCGATGATTGCCCCCGCTCGCTCGCCCAGGCCTTGATGATCGGGATCAGCAGGTCGCCGCGCGCCTGCGCGGCGCGACGCTCGGCCGGATCGGCCGCATGGGCCGCCAGATCGAGCTGCAGCGCGCCGTACAGCGCGATCGCGCGCGACGCATCGGTCTGCGCCTTGATCGTCAGGAGCATCCGCCTGACGTCGGGATGCTCGATGATCGTCAGCGGCTTGCCGTCCGCGCTCGGCCGCGCGCCGACCGGACGCCCCTGCACGCGCTGGCGCGCCCATTCGAGCGCTTGTTGATAGGCCCGCTCGCCGAGTGCGTACCCCTCGATTCCGACCGCGAGCCGCGCCGCGTTCATCATCACGAACATGTACTCGAGCCCGCGGTTCGGCTCGCCGACGAGATGGCCGAGCGCGCCGCCCGCGTCCCCGTAGGACATCACGCAGGTCGGACTCGCGCGGATCCCGAGCTTGTGCTCGATCGAGACGCATCGCAGATCGTTGCGCGCGCCGAGCGTACCGTCCGGGTTCACGAGGAACTTCGGCACGATGAACATCGAGATCCCCTTGGTGCCCGCCGGTGCGCCGTCGATGCGCGCGAGCACGAGGTGCACGATGTTCGAGGCGAGATCGTGCTCGCCGTACGTGATGAATATCTTCTGGCCGAACAGCCGATAGCCGTCGCCGTCGGCGACCGCCCGGGTGCGGATCGCGCCGAGATCGGTCCCCGCCTGGGGTTCGGTGAGGTTCATCGTCCCGGTCCATTCGCCGCTCAGCATCCGCGGAACGAAGACTCGCCGCTGCTCCGCGGAGCCCGCGTGCTCGATCGCCTCGATCGCGCCGCGCGTGAGCAGGGGACACAGCTTGAATGCCTGATTCGCCGATCCCCAGAACTCCTCGACCGCGCTGCACAGGACGATTGGCGCACCGAGCCCGCCTCGATCGACCGGGCCGCCGAGCCGGGCCCACCCGGCATCGACGAACTGCCGGTAGGCATCCTTGAACTGCGCAGGCATCACGACCCCATCCGACGTCCAGCGCGCGCCGACGCGGTCGCCGAGCGTGTTGATCGGTGCGAGCAGCTGTTCGGCGAAACGCGCGGCCTGGTCCAGCACGTCGTCGGCGAACTCCGCCGAGTAATCGGGGAAGGCGGGCAGTCCGATCAGGCGGGCATCGCCGCTCAGCGCATGCAACGCGAAGCGCACGTCTTTCAGCGGGGGGCGGTACATCGTTCGTCTCCGAGCCAGGGAACCGGGACCATCTTAGCATCGGTGCGAAATCGCACGCCGAGCCGAACTACCGTGCGCGACGCCACCACCAGACGCCCGCGGCGTCGCGTTCACGCGTCGCCCGGCCGATCTTCTGCAGATGATTGAGGTGAGCGATCGCTTCACCGGTCGCCATCCCGAGCACCGACGAGTCGATGGTCCGCTTGAACAGCGCGCCGAACACGTCGACCGCGCGGCGCGGCTCCGCGAGCAGGGTCTCCAGCCGATCCAGGGCTTGCGCGTGCACGGCGGCGAGCCGGTCGAGTCGTGCGTGCAGCCCGTAGAACGGGCTGTTGTGCGCCGGAAGCACCAGCACGTCGTCGCCGATGCGCGCCTTGAGCGTCGCGATCGAGGCCTGCCACTCGGCGAGCGGGTCCGCGTCCGGCTCGATCGGATAGACCGACACGTTCGAGGTGATCCGGGGCAGGACCTGGTCGCCGGAGATCAGCAGGCCGAGCTCGGGGCAGTGCAGGCACGCGTGTTCCGGGGAGTGTCCGGTGCCGACGACGACCGTCCATGCGCGTCCGCCGATCGTGAGCATCTCCCCGTCGACGATGCGACGATACGAGGCCGGCATCGGGTAGATCATCTGGCCGAACCAGCCGAATTTCTCTGCATATCGGCGCAACGCGTCCGCATCCCAGCCGGCACTCCGATAGAACTCGACCCCGTCGCGCGGCGGCTCGTGCCCGGTGTCCGCCGCCATCAGCCGACCGGTCAGGTACTCCAGGCGGGTCATCCACAACCGCGCCGCATCGCGCTCGGCGAGCCAGCCGGCGAGGCCGCAATGGTCGGGATGCAGGTGCGTGACGATCACCCGGGACACCGGGCGGCCGCCGAGCGCGCCGCCGAGCGCCGTGGTCCACGCACCGGTCGCCGCGGCGCTGTGCACGCCGGTGTCGACGACCGTCCAACCGTCACCGTCGGCGAGAGCCCAGACGTTGATCCACGGCAACGCGGTGTACAACGGCATCCGCAGCCACAACACGCCGGGCGCGACCGGAATCGCCGATCCGTCGCCGGTCCCTGGCTCGCTCGCGAACGGGAAATTCAATCCGTCGGCGCCGGGGACGCCGCGTGCGGCGGCTCGCGGGTCGGTCGGTTCGCCGCTCATGAGGATCGCAACATCCGATTCACCCACTCCAGGAAGACCTCGGGCACCACGGGCTTGCTCAGCAATTCGCAACGCGAGCACGCCTGCGCCGCGTCGGCCGTGCGCTGCGAGGTATCCCCGGTGACGAGCAAGGCCGGCACCTCCCGGCGAATCGCGCCCCGAATCTCGCGAATGGCATCGAGTCCCGAGAACTGCGAGCGCAATCGAACCTCCGCGATGATCAGGTCCGGCGGCTCGGCGCCGGTCGCGACCCATCGACGCCAGTCGTCGACACCCGCGAGCCATTCGGCCTCGTGCCCCTCGAGCTCGAGCAGCAGACGCGTCGCGCGGGCGACCGTCGGATCATCGTCGATCACCAGGATCCGCGACCGCTGCACCCCGCCCGGCCGCACCGCTCGCTCGCGGGCATGGGGCTCGCCGGGCGCCGCGCCGCGCGGCACCGTGATCGCGAACCGCGAGCCCCGCCCCGGCGCCGAGTCGACCTCCACCGACAGGCTCAGCAAGACCGCAATCCGACGGACGATCGCGAGCCCCAGCCCGAACCCCTCGCGCGCCTGGCCCGGCGCATCGTTCAGCTGGAAGAACTCCTCGAAAATCGCCTGGTGCTGCTGAGCCGGGATCCCGATTCCGGTATCGAGCACTTCCAGCCGCACGCCGGCGTCCTCGTGCAGGCAGCGCAGCCGCACGACACCGGAACGCGTGTAGCGAATCGCGTTGCCGACGAGATTCTGCAGCACCTGCACCAGGAGGTTGCGATCGCTGCGCACGACCTCCTCGCAATCCTCGACGACGAATTCGAGGCCCTTGGAGCGGGCCTGCTCCTCGAACGCCGCGCGCACGCTGCCGAACACCGAACGCACCGAGAAATCGTGAATGTCGGGTACGATCGCGCCGGACTCGAGCTTGCTCACATCGAGGAGCGAGGTCACCAGCTGCGACATCGACGCGAGCGCCTGCGCCTGGGTCGCGATCGCGGTTCCCGCCCGCGGATCCGCGGGCAGCTGGTGCAGCGCTTCATTGAGCAAGGTCAGCGTCTGCAGAGGTTGGCGCAGATCGTGACTCGCGGCGGCGAGGAACGCGCTCTTGGCGCGATTCGCGCGATCCGCCTCCGCGCGCGCCGACCGCAGCGCCTCGAGCATCGCGTGACGATCGCTCACGTCGCGGATCGCGCTCGACACCAGGAGCCCGCGATCGGTCGTGAGCGGGCTCAGACTGATCTCGACCGGAAACTCCGTTCCGTCGCCGCGCCGCGCGCGCAAGTCGAGGCCCGAGCCCATCGGGCGACTTCGCGGCGCGGTCGCGAAGGTGCGCCGATACGCCGGATGCGCGGCACGGCTGCGCTCGGGCAGCAGCATCTCGACCCCCTGGCCGATCATCTGCGCGCGCCCATAGCCGAACAGGCGCTCGGCTTGCGCATTCACGTACACGATCACGCCGTCTGCGTCGGCCGCGACGATGGCGTCCGGCGCCGCATCGAGCAATGCGCGCAGCTGTCGATCGTCCAGTTCCACGGTCTCCCAGCGAGCGAAGTCGTCGTCGCGATCGATCTTATCAGAACCGTCGAGCGATCGAAGCGCTAGCGCCGCGCGCTACCGCGATTCGGATACTCACGATCACGATCGATCGGACGGAGCTCTAGTATGGGCCGCGCGGCCGATCACCCCGGGAACTGCGATGCCGGTGCACAACGACGAAATCGCGACGGCGTTCGACGAGATCGCCGATCTGCTCTCCTTGAGTGGCGAGAACCAGTTCCGGATCAGGGCGTATCGTCGCGCGGCGCAGACGGTGCGTGCGCTCCCCGAGGAACTGGCCGCGCGGATCGCGGCCGGCTTCGATCCGGACCGCTTGCCCGGGATCGGCGCGGACCTCGCCGGCAAGATCCGCGAGTTCGTCGCGAGCGGCCACTGCAAGTCCCTCGAGGCATTGCGTCGATCGGTGCCCCGGGGCCTGCGCGAGATGCTCGCGCTGCCCGACATCGGACCGCAGCGCGCGCGCGCCCTGTACGAAGCGCTCGGGATCCATAGCCTCGCGGACCTGAAGGAATCCCTCGACCACCACCGGATCCGGCGCGTACCCCACTTCGGCACGAGGCTCGAGGAACGCCTGCGCAAGTCGCTCGAAGCGCTCGGCGAGCGCAGCCATCGGGTCTCGTGGAACGTCGCCGACGGCTACGCCCAGGGGCTGCGCCGCTTCCTCGCGGCGATCCCGGGAGTCGCCCAGGTGGAGGTCGCGGGCAGCTACCGACGCGGTCGCGAGACCGTCGGGGACCTCGACCTGGTCGTGGCCGCCCCTGCCGGCGTCGACGTCGACCGCGCGCTGCGGTCCTACGACGAGGTCGCTGCCGTGCTCGCATCCGGTCGCACGCGTTCCTCCGTCGTTCTGCGCAGCGGACTGCAGGTCGACGTGCGCGTCGTGCCGCCGGCAAGCTTCGGTGCGGCCCTGTACTACTTCACGGGCAGCAAGGCGCACAACATCCGCCTGCGCACGATCGCGGTCGCGAAGGGACTCAAGGTCAACGAGTATGGCGTGTATCGCGGCCGCAATCGCATCGCGGGCGAGACCGAGGAGTCGGTCCTCGGAGCGGTCGGGCTTCCGTACATCGCGCCCGAACTGCGCGAGGATCGCGGCGAGTTCGACGCCGCCAGCGCCCGGCACCTGCCGGACCTCGTGACGCGCGAGCAACTCACCGGAGACCTGCACGCGCACACGCGGGCCACCGACGGCAATGCCTCTCTCGAGGAGATGGTCGACGCCGCGCGCCGGGCGGGCCTGCGCTACCTCGCGATCACCGATCACTCGAAGTACCTCGGTGCGGTACACGGTCTCGATGCGACCGGGCTGTCCCGGCAGATCGACCAGATCGACGAGCTCAATGCGCGCGTTCGCGGGATCCGCGTGCTCAAGGGCATCGAGGTCGACGTGCTCGAGGACGGCTCGCTCGCGCTCCCCGATCCGGCGCTCGCCCGGCTCGACCTCGTCGTCGGCGCGGTGCACTCGCAATTCGCCCTGTCGCGCCGGAAGCAGACCGACCGGCTCCTGCGGGCACTCGATCGTCCGTACCTCTCGGTGCTCGCGCATCCGACCGCACGGCTGATCGACCAGCGGGCACCGATCGACTGCGACTGGAGTCAGGTGTTCCGACGAGCCGAGGAACGGCCGTGTCTGCTCGAATTGAACGCCCAGCCCGACCGCCTCGACCTCGACGACGTGCTCGCGCGGGAGGCAGCGGCGAGCGGCGTGCTGATCAGTATCGCGAGCGATGCGCACCGGATCGAGGATTTCGCGTTCCTCGATGGCGGTGTGCGCCAGGCGCGACGCGCGTGGCTGTCGGCATCCGCGATCGCGAACACCCGGCCGCTCGGCGAGGTGCGCCGGCTGCTGCGGCGGACGTTCCTCAAATGATCCCCGAGACACCCGAGCCGGTGACCACACCGGGGCTCGCCTCGTCGCCCGCCGTGCCGCGACCGATCGCGTTGTTCGCTCCCGCGGCAAGTGCCGCGTTCGGCACCGCCGTCGCGACCGCGCTCGGGATCGCACCGGCCCGTCACGAGGAGCGCGAGTTCGGCGGCGGCGAACACAAGATGCGGCCGCTCGAGTCGGTGCGCGGCCGCGCGACGTACGTGATCCAGTCCCTGCACGGCGACGCGCGCGGCTCGGCGAACGACCGACTCTGCCGTCTGCTGTTCTTCGTCGCGACGCTGAAGGATGCGGGCGCCGGGTCGGTGACCGCCTGCATCCCGTACCTCGCGTACGCACGCAAGGACCGGCGCACCAAGGCCCGGGACCCGGTCGCAAGCCGGTACGTCGCGCAGCTCGTCGAGTCGGTCGGGACCGACCGGGTCGTCGTGCTCGAGGTGCACAACCTCGCGGCATTCGAGAACGCGTTCCGGATCCCGACCGTGCACCTCGAGGCCACCGATCTGCTCGCGGCGGGCTGCGCGCAGCGCGGTCCGATCCCGCTCGCGGTCGCCTCGCCGGACGTCGGCGGCGTGAAGCGCGCACGACACTTCCAGGAGCTGCTCGAGCGGCTGCACGGCGAACCGGTTGCGTTCGCGTTCGTCGACAAGAAGCGCAGCGGTGGGATCGTCAGTGGCGACACGCTGGTCGGCGACGTCGGCGGCCGCCGCGTGATCCTGGTCGACGACATGATCGATTCGGGCACGACGCTGCTGCGTGCGGCCGCCGCCTGCCGACGCGCCGGCGCCGCCCGCGTGGACGCGGTCGCAACCCATGCGCCGCTCTCGAGCGATGCGCTGCGGTTGTTCGGAAGCGACGGCCCGAACTCGGTCCTCGTGACCGATTCGGTCGCGCTGGCGCCGGGCTTCTCGGCGATCCCCGGGAGCACCCTGCGGATCTGCCCGATCGCACCGCGCTTCGCCGAGGCGATCCGGCGGCTCGAGGGCGCCGGCCCGCTCACCCCGCTCGGAGGGCTGTAGCGCCGCGTGCGGCCGCGCTACCGTGGCGCGGCCTCGCGCACGGCGAGGCGCAGATAGTCGACCGCTCGGGACCGCCAATCCTCGAGATCGCGGTAGGCCGGATCGCGCAGGTGCCAGCCGACGATCAGGGCGCGACGCGCCGCGCGATGCGCGCGGTAGAAATCGCGTAGCGGCTGCGGCGGCGCATCCCCGGTCGCCGCGCGATACGCGTCGGCGAACACGCCGCCGACCCACGGGGCGCCGAGCCCCTCGCACTCCAGCGCGAGGTACTCGATCTCCTCCGCCGGATCGAGCAAGCGCAGATCGCGGTCGAACTCCAGGCAGTCGATCACGCACGGTGGCGTACCGAGGTAGACGTGCTCGGGTCGCAAATCGCCATGGCCTTCGATGTACCGGCCTGCGGCGGCGCGGGCCGCGAGCAGATCGGCGTGGCGCGCGAGGAAGTCCTGCTGCTGGACGTCGACGGTGCGGACCGGCGCGTACGGCAGGCCGAGGTCGGGCGCGAGCAAGGCCGAGGCATTCGCCGCGACCTGTGCGCGGATCCGCTCGACGTAGGCCCGGGGCTCGATCGGCCACGGTACCGCGCGGCGGTAGAAGTCGGCGAGCTTCGCCGCGGCCGCACCGACCGCCGCGCGACGCACCGTGCCCGCGGCGATCGCCTGGTCGAGGAACGCCTCGCGCGGCAGCCGGCGCATCTTCACGAGCCACTCGACCGGCTCTCCGACGCGTTCGACACCGAGCTCGCCGCGCGCGTCCCGCGCGAGCGCGACCACGGCTTCGTACACCCCGGGCGCGAGCCGAAGGTTCAGCCGCAACTCGGCGAGGCAGCTCGCGTGCCGTGCAGCGAGCGTGCGATGGTCCATCCGATCGACGCACAGGGGCTTCTTCAGCTTGTACGCATGGGTGCCCGTGAGGAACACCCAGGCATAGTGCGTCTCGATCGTCTCGACGCACCGCACGCCGCCCGGATATCGCGCCGGATCCCGCATCGCCTCGACCTTCTCGGCGAGCGCGGGTTCCGGCCGCGGGGTCGCGCCGGTCACGCGGACCCGTCCGGGACCTCAGCCCGGCCGACGACGCGGTGGCGCGCCGCGGGGCGCGCGCCACCGGACCGCCGGCGGCGGGCTAGTGGACATCGATCGCGATCGCCTTCGGCTTGCTGGCCTCCTTCTTCGGGATGTGCACCCGGAGCACGCCGTCCTTGCATTCCGCCTTGATCCCGCTCGCGTCGACGTTGTCCGGTAGCGAGAAGCTGCGCGAGAAGGTCCCGTAGAAGCTCTCGACGCGGAGCACGTTCTCGTCCTTCGACTCCTTCTCGTGCTTGCGCTCCCCGCTGATCGTGATCACGCCGTCGGCGAGCTCGACCTTCACGTTCTCCTTCTTCACTTCGGGCAACTCGGCCTTGATCAGGTACTCCTTGTCCGTTTCGCTGATGTTCGAGGTCGGTGCCCAGGTCTCCTCCGCGCCGCGCCGCGCACGACTCAGCATCGGCAGATAAGGCCGGAATAACTCGTCCATTTCCCGTAACGGTTCCCATCGAATCAAGCTCATGGTCGTTCCCTCCTGTTGACGATTTCGGCGGTTCCATCGCCTGGGGTAATTTCGCTCGATTTTCCGGGAGACACCACACGGAGAACTCCGTAGCGAATCGCGGTCCGGCGCGAGTGCGCGAGGCTCTCAGGTCCCGCAGAACGTGCGGGTCACCCGCTCCTCGGGCGCGGGCGGTCGCGCGTACCCGGCCGTCCGCGGGCCGGCCTCGTCGTACGGACGGCCGAGTACGATCGACAAGGCGGTGAAAGGGGCGAAATCGCCGTCGTCGATCGCCGCACCGATCGCGCGTTCGATCTGGTGGTTGCGCGGGATGATCGCGGGGTTCACGCGTCGCATCGCCGCCGCACGCGCCCCCGGCGGCAGCGGCGGCTCGTGCGCGATGCGCGCCTCCCAGGCGTTCGTCCAGGCGTCGAAATCCGACGGGTCGGCAAAACGCGCACGCAGCCGCTCGCGCGGCGCCGCCTCGGCGTCGGCGAGCGCTGCGATGTCGCGGAATGCCAGGGTGTAGTCGACGCGTCCACGATGCAGCGCATCGAGCCATTCGCGGACGAGCACCGCATCCTCCGCCCGGGCGGTGGTGAGACCGAGCTTGCGCCGCATCCCCTCCAGCCAGGCGGCGTCGAATCGCCGGGGAAATTCCTCGAGCGCCGCGTTCGCCCGGTCGATCGCGCGTTGCGGATCCGGATCGATCAGCGGCAGCAGGGCCTCCGCGAGTCGCGCCAGGTTCCAGCGGGCCGCGTGCGGCTGATTCGAATACGAATAGCGGCCGTGACGATCGATCGAACTGAACACGGTCGCCGGGTCGTACCCGTCGAGGAACGCGCAGGGTCCGAAATCGATCGTCTCGCCGGCAATGCTCGTATTGTCGGTGTTCATCACGCCGTGCACGAATCCGACGTGCATCCAGGCGGCGACCAGGCGCGCCTGACGCTCGATGACCGCGTCGAGCAGCGCGAGCGCGGGCGGCTGGTCGAGCGCGCCCGCCGGCGGGTTGCGTCGGAGCACGTGCTCGACCAGCAACCCGAGCGCCTCGCGATCACCCCGCGCGGCGAAGTATTCGAAGGTACCGATGCGCACGTGGCTCGCCGCGACGCGCGTGAGGATCGCCCCCGGCAAGGGGCGTTCCCGCCACACCGTCTCTCCGGTCGCGACGGCCGCGAGCGCACGCGTGGTCGGAATCCCGAGCGCATGCATGGCTTCGCTGACGAGGTACTCGCGCAGCACCGGCCCGAGCGCGGCGCGGCCGTCGCCACCGCGCGAGAACGGCGTCCTGCCGCTGCCCTTCAGCTGGATCTCACGGGGAACGCCGTCCCGCCCCGGCGCATCGCCGAGGAGCAGCGCGCGCCCGTCGCCGAGCTGCGGGACGAACTGACCGAACTGGTGTCCCGCGTACGCGACCGCGACCGTACCGCCGACGCGGACCGAGTCGTTGCCGCTGAACAACGCCGCGAGCGTCGCTTCGTCCGCCTGGTCCAGATCGAGCCCGAGTTCCTCCGCCAACGGCGCGTTGAACGCGATCAGGCGGGGCCGGGAGACCGGCTCGGGCGCGACGCGGGCATAGAACCGCTCCGGCAGGTCCTGGTAGCCCGGCACGAGGCCGAGAGCGCATGCGCGCTGCGATGCAATCATGGCGGTGGCGGTGTCCCTCGGGGCGTCTCTCCCCCGATCCTACGGGCAGCGCACGGCGCGTCGCAAGCCGGCCGGCTGTGGCAAACCCTTATACCGGCCTGGCGATTTCACGGTTGCGAAATCGTCTAACCACGCATTAACTTGGGGACAAGCCACAACAGGAACGACCATGGTGACGCCTCCCCGTCGATCGACGCAGGTCGCGCCCGCCGATCGCCGCGCAATCTGTGGTGCGCCCGGTCGCGGCGGGCTCGTGACGCTCAGCCGCTCGGCCGAGCGCACCGCGGAGCTCCTGCGCACGCTCGCGCACCCCGGGCGCCTGCGCATCGTGTGTGCCCTGCTCGACGGCGAGCTGACCGCGAGCCGGCTCGCGCGGCAGGCCCGGATCGCGGCGCCCGCGCTGTCGCAGCAGGCGACGATCCTCGAGGGCTCGGGCTTGATCGCCCGGCGTCGCGTCGGCCGCACCGTGCTGTACGGACTGTCGACCGCGCGCACCCGCGCGCTGATCCTGTTGCTGAATCGGCTGTTCCCCGACGAGCGACGCGCCCCGCCGAGGCCGCGTCGCGCACCCCACCCATCCCGCCGCAAAGGAGTTGGACGATGACGAAGCACGCGATACCGATCGAGACGATGGAGCCCGGGCAGATCGCGGAGTTGCTGCGATCGGGCAAAGCGTTGTTGATCGATGTGCGCGAGCCGGCCGAGTATGCGATGGAGCGCATCCACGGGGCGCTGTTGTTCCCGTTGTCGACGTTCGACGCCACGGCGCTGCCGGACGACGGTGACCGTCGCGTGATCTTCCATTGCGGCAGCGGCAAGCGTTCGCTCGCCGCGGCGGAGAAGCGCCTCGCGGCCGGGCACGAGCATGCGGCCCACATGCGCGGCGGCATCAGCGCCTGGAAGGCCGCCGGCCTTCCCGTGATCAGCCTGGTCTGAGCCGGCGCGAGGACCCCGACATGCACCCCTACCCGCATCGCTACACCGTCGACGCCGAGGCGACGGCGACGGGGACCGTCGCGGTCGGCGCGGCCGGACTGGCGACGCTCGACACCTCATCCCCGCCGGAATTCGACGGTCCGCCGGGACACTGGTCGCCGGAGACCTTGCTCGTCGCGGCGGTCGCCGACTGCTACGTGCTGTCCTTCCGTGCGGTCGCGCGTGCAGCGGCCTTCGAATGGAAGAGCCTGAATTGCCGGGTCGTGGGCGTTCTCGAACGGGTTTCCGGGGTCACGCAGTTCACCCGGTTCACGACCGCCGTGCGCCTGCGCGCGCCGCGCGGCGCCGATCGCGAGCGGGCGCGGGAGATCCTCGAGCGCGCCGAGAAGGTATGTCTGATCGCGAACTCGCTGCGCGGGGAGCGCTCGCTGGAGATCGAGGTCCTCGTCGAGGAGCCGTGAGAGCCCGCGGGGGCGTGGCGGTCGCACAGTAGGTGCGATGCAGGACGCCCATGATGTCGAGCGCCGGACCCGGCGCGAGGGAGTAGTAGACGGTTTGCGAGCGGCGTTCGGTGCGAACGACGCCAGCTTCGCGGAGCACGCCGAGATGTTGCGACAGGGCGGACTGGCTGAGCGGCAGCTCGGCGTTGATGTCGCCGACGGAGCGCGGCCCCCACAGCAACGCACACAGCACCTGCAAACGCTGCTCATTCGCAAGCGCCTTCAGGAATCGCGCCGCCTCGGCGGTGTGGCCGCTGACGTCGGCGACCGCGGCCGAACATTCCCTCGAGTCTTTCATCAGTAATTGCTAATTTAGCATAAAATGTTATACTACGCCACAAAACAAGGTCGCCTCGGCTTTCCACCGCAGGAGTTCTGCCATGTGCCTCGATCGACTCGTGATGCGTTTCGCCGGCCTCTTCGTGCTGCTGAGCCTCGTGCTCGCGCACTACGTGAGTGCGAACTGGCTCTGGTTCACCGCGTTCGTCGGCGCGAACCTGCTGCAAGCCTCGTTCACCGGCTTCTGCCCGCTCGCGATCATGCTGAAGAAGCTCGGGGTGCGGCCCGGCAACGCGTTCTCTTGATCGGCGCGGCCCCCGTGCGTGCGATGCGCTCGCCCCTGACCGCCGCGACGCTCGCGGCGCTGTCGCTCGTGCTCGCCGGCTGCGGCCACGGCCGACCGGGTCCCTCGGCGGCCGCGGCCGGCCCGCCGCTCGCCTCGATCGTCGCCCGGCCCCAGCGGATCCCCCTCGAGCGCTTCGTCGACGGCACGGTCGAGGCCGTGAATCAGGCGACCGTGTCGGCGCAGACCAGCGGACGGGTCGTCGCGATCTACTACGACGTCGGCGACGTCGTGCCCGCCGGTGCGGTGATCATGCGTCTCAAGGGGACCGAACAGCGCGCGGGGCTCCAGGCGGCGCAGGCCGCGCTCACCGAGGCGCGCGCGCGCGACGCGGAGGCGCAGGCGAATTATCAGCGGATCGCGGCGATGTTCCGCCGCCACGTGGTCTCCAAGGCCCAGTACGACCAGGCCACGGCGAACCGCGACGCGACCGCGGGCCGTCTGCAGGCCGCCGAGGCCGGCGTGGTCGCGGCGCGCGAGGGGGTCGGCTACACGGAGGTGCGCGCGCCGTATGGCGGGATCGTCGGCAAGCGGCTGGTCCAGGTCGGCGAGACGGTGAATCCCGGGACACCGTTGATGACCGGGCTGTCGCTGAATCAGCTGCGCGTCGATACCTACGTGCCGCAGAGCGACGTGATGCAGGTGAGCCGCCTGAAGCAGGCGGCGATCTACGTCGGCGGACGGCGCATCCCCGGCACGAAGATCACGATATTCCCGGAAGCGGCCACGGCGTCCGGGACGTTCCGCGCGCGCATCGACGTTCCGGCGGGTACGCTCGATCTCGCGCCCGGGATGTACGTGAAGGTCGGACTCGTGGTCGGGTCGGCGAAGCGCATCCTGGTGCCCGCGTCGGCGCTGGTCGTGCAGAGCGAGGTGACCGGGCTCTACGTGCTCGACTCGAAGGGACGGCCCTCGCTGCGCTACGTGCGACCGGGTCGGCGGCTCGGCGACCAGATCGAGATCCTGGCGGGGCTCGCCCCGGGTGAGCGCGTCGCGCTCGACCCGATCGCGGCGGCGGCGCGAGTCGTCGCCGACATGGACGCACGGGACTCGCGAACGTGAGCCGACCGCTCGGCTTCAGCGGGCGCGTCGCCCGCCTGTTTCTCGACAACCAGCTGACGCCGCTGCTCGCGCTGACCGCGCTGCTGATGGGCGTGTTCGCGTTGATCGTGACTCCTCGCGAGGAAGATCCGCAGATCGACGTGACCTTCGCGAACATCTTCATCCCGTTCCCCGGCGCGAGCGCGAAGCAGGTTGAGAATCTCGTCTCGACGCCGATGGAGAAGGTGCTCGGCGAGATCTCCGGGGTGAAGCACATCTACTCGGTGTCGCGCCCCGGCCTCGCGGTGCTCACGGTCCAGTACCAGGTCGGCGTGCATCGCAACGATGCGATCGTTCGGCTGTACAACGCGGTCTACTCGAACGAGGACTGGCGGCCGCCCGGCACCGGCATCCTGCGTCCGCTGATCAAGCCGAAGGGCATCGACGACGTGCCGATCGTCACGCTGACGCTGTGGAGCCGCAACCAGTCGATCAGCGGCTTTGCGCTCGGCAAGGTCGCGCGCGCGATGATCAGCGAGATCAAGCGCGTCCCGAATACCCGCAACGTGTACACCGTCGGCGACCTGAAGCCCACCGTGCGCGTCGAACTCGATCCGCAGCGGCTCGCCGCGGACGGCTTGACCGCCGCCGATCTCGCCGCCTCCCTCCAGGCGGCGAATTTCGTGCGGCAAGCCGGCAACGTGATCCACGACGGACGCTCCACCCCCGTGCAGGCCGGGACCTTTCTCGCCAGTCGCGCGGACGTCGGCCGCCTGATCGTCGCGACGCACGACGGCAAGCCGATCTACCTCGACGACGTCGCGAAGGTCACGACCCGCCCGCAAACCCCGCCCGACTACGTCTGGTTCGGCACCGGGCCGGCGGGCGTGAAGGCGGGGCTGCCGGCGATCGCTCAAACGCCGGCGGTGACGATCGCGGTCGCGAAGAAGCCCGGGACCAACGCGATCGACGTCGCCACCGCGGTGATCCGCCGGGTCGACGACCTCAAGGGGATCATCATCCCGAAGGGCGTGCAGGTCACGGTCACTCGCAACTACGGAGTGACGGCGAACCAGAAGGCGCAGAAGCTGATCGAGAAGCTGCTGTTCGCGACGACCTCGGTCGTCGTGCTCGTGCTGCTCACGATGGGTCGCCGGGAGGCGATCGTCGTCGGCGCGGCCGTGATCGTCACGCTGGCCGCGACGCTGTTCGCATCCTGGGCCTGGGGATTCACGATCAACCGGGTGTCGCTGTTCGCACTGATATTCTCGATCGGAATCCTCGTTGACGACGCGATCGTTATCGTCGAAAACGTCCATCGGCATCGTGAGTTCGACGGCGCACCACTCTCCGAAGTGATCCCGCGCGCGGTCGACGAGGTCGGCGGTCCGACGATACTTGCGACGTTCACGGTGATCGCGGCGCTGTTGCCGATGGCGTTCGTCTCCGGATTGATGGGACCGTACATGAGTCCGATCCCGATCAACGCGAGCATGGGCATGCTGATCTCGCTCGGGATCGCACTCGCGTTCACCCCGTGGATGTGCCGCAAGCTCCTCGGCGGACCGTCCGACGGCGAGCACGCCGCCGGGCAAGGGCCGTTCCGCGAGACCGACGAGGCGCCGCCGGAAACGCGGATCCATCGGCTGTTCGCGCGGCTGATGCGACCGTTCCTGTCGAGCCCGACTGCACGGCGCAACCGCCATCGGCTCTATCTGGCGATGGCGGGCGCGATCGCGGTTGCGGGACTCCTGGTCGCGGTCCGACTCGTCGTGTTGAAGATGCTGCCGTTCGACAACAAGTCCGAGTTCGACGTGATCGTGAACATGCCCGACGGGACGCCGGTCGAGGACACCGCCCGGGTGCTGTCCGCGCTCTCCGGCGTGATCCGCCGGGTGCCGGAGGTCACGAATTACCAAGCCTACGCCGGCACTGCCGCACCGATCAACTTCAACGGACTGGTGCGCCAGTACTACCTGCGCCAGGAAGGCAGCGAGGGCGATCTTGAAGTGAACCTGGTCGACAAGAGCGACCGCAGCCGCGAGAGCCATCAGATCGCGATGGCCGTCCGGCCGGCGCTCGCCGCGCTCGGCCAGCGCCTCGGCGCGAAATCGATCCAGGTGGTCGAGGTTCCGCCCGGCCCTCCGGTGCAGGCGCCGATCGTCGCCGAGATCTACGGACCGAACTACGCAGCCCAGGAGCGCGTCGGCTTCGCTCTGCGCAAGCTGTTCGACTCGACGCCCGATATCGTGGACACCGACGACTCGCTGCCGTCGCCGGTCCCGCGCTACGAGATCCGGCTCGAGCGTGCGAAGGCGGCGCTGCTCGGCGTCTCCCAGCAACAGCTCGCCGAAACGCTCGCGACCGCCCTCTCCGGCTACGACGCGACCTACGTACACTCGGGCGCGGAACGTTATCCGATCGCGGTCCGCCTCGAGCTTCCGCCGAAGGACAAGGACGGCCTCGGCCAGGCGCTCGCGATGCCGGTACGCGCCGCGAGCGGGGCGATGGTGCCCCTGTCGGAGATCGTCCGGGTCGAGAAGAGACCGTGGGAGTCGACGATCTACCACAAGGACCTGCTGCCCGTCGTGTTCGTGACCGGCGACATGGGGGGCCGGATCGACAGCCCGCTGTACGGGATGTTCCGACTCGTCTCGCGGATCGACCGGGCCCGGCTCGCCGGGCACTGGATCCGGCAGCGGTTCATCAGCCAGCCGAGCCGACTCGATCACTTCACGATCAAGTGGGACGGCGAGTGGCAGATCACGTACGAGACCTTCCGCGACATGGGCATCGCGTACGCGGTCGGCCTCGTGATCATCTACCTGCTGGTGGTCGCACAGTTCCGGTCCTACGTGGTGCCCCTGATCATCATGGCGCCGATTCCGATGACGATCATCGGGGTGATGCCGGGGCACGCGCTGCTCGGCGCGCAGTTCACGGCGACCTCGATGATCGGCATGATCGCGCTCGCGGGCATCATCGTGCGCAATTCCATCCTGCTGGTGGACTTCATCAACAGCGAGATCGCCGCGGGACAGCCGCCCGAGCTCGCCGTGGTCCGCGCCGCGGCGATACGCGCGCGTCCGATCGTGCTGACCGGGCTCGCCGCGATGCTCGGCGCGTTCTTCATCCTCGACGATCCGATTTTCCAGGGACTCGCGATCTCGCTGATCTTCGGGATCCTGGTGTCCACCGCGTTGACCTTGCTCGTGATTCCGTTGCTCTACTACGGCTACGTCGTGCGCCGACGCGCGCGCGCCGCCCATTAAGGAAAGGGGGAGAGTTGCCATGGCGAACGTGATCGTGATCGGCGCTGGACTCGGCGGCATTCCAGCCGCATTCGAGTTGCGCAAGAACCTGCCGAAGCAGCATCGCGTGACGCTGATCGGCGAGCGCCCGTACTTCGAGTTCACGCCGTCGAATCCCTGGATCGCGGTCGGCTGGCGCACCGGCGAGCAGACCCGCGTCGAGATGCGTGAGCCGCTCGAGCGCAAGGGCATCGACTGGGTGGTCGGGCGCGTCGAGCGCATCGACGCGGAGCACGGTTCGCTCACCCTCGCCGATGGCAAGACCTTGAGCTACGACTATCTGGTGATCGCGACCGGCCCGCGGCTCGCGTTCGAGGAGGTGCCCGGCCTCGGCCCGGAAGGACACACCCAGTCGGTGTGCACTCAGAGCCATGCCGAGCAGGCCTGGCGCCGCTACCAGGAATTTCTCGAGAAGCCGGGCCCGATGATCATCGGCGCGGCCCCCGGCGCGAGTTGCTTCGGCCCGGCCTACGAGACCGCGATGATCATCGACGCGGATCTGCGCAAACGCAAGCTCCGCGATCGCGTGCCGATCACCTATGTGACCAGCGAGCCGTACATCGGCCACATGGGTCTCGGCGGCGTCGGCGACAGCAAGGGTTTGATGGAGTCGGAGCTGCGCGAACGGCACATCAAGTGGATCACGAATGCGAAGATCACCGGCGTCGTGCCCGGCGAAATGAGCGTGCAGGAGCTCGACGAGGCCGGTGCATTGAAGAAGGAGCACAAGCTCTCGTTCGCGTTCAGCGCGATCATCCCGGCGTTCAAGGGTGTCGACGCGGTCGCGGCGGTGCCCGGCCTGTGCAATCCACGCGGCTTCGTGCTGATCGACAGGCAGCAGCGCAATCCGAAGTACCCGAACATCTACTCGGTCGGCGTCTGCGTCGCGATTCCACCGGTCGAGGCGACGCCGGTGCCGACCGGCGCACCGAAGACCGGCTACATGATCGAGTCGATGGTCTCGGCCGCCGCCGCGAACATCGCCGCCGCGATCGCCGGCGAGACGATCGACGCCGAGGCGACCTGGAACGCGGTGTGCCTCGCCGACTTCGGCGACACCGGTGCCGCGTTCGTCGCGCTCCCGCAGATCCCGCCGCGCAACACCACGTGGTCGCGCAAGGGCAAGTGGGTGCACCTCGCGAAGATCGCGTTCGAGAAGTACTTCCTGCGCAAGGTGCGGACCGGCTCGCTGACACCGGTGTACGAGACCTACGTGCTGAAGGCGCTCGGGACCGTGTCCTTGAAGGGCGACGGACGCTGATGGTCCGGTCGATCCCGACGCGACCCCGACGCCTCGCGCGATGGACGCATCGCGCGGGCGGTGCGCTGCTCGTGGTGGCGTTCGCGCTGCCGCGCAGCAGCGCCGCCGAGACGCTCGCCGATGCCTGGCGCATGGCGATGCACACCGACGGCACCGTGGCCGCCGCCCGCGACGATCTCGCCGCGGCCCGCGCGCAGCGCACCGCCGCCGAGCGCGCGCGCTGGCCGACCCTCGACGTCGGCGGCGGCTACACGCAGCTCAACCAGTCGCCGATCCTCGACATCCAGACCCCGAACGGACCGTTCCGGTCGCCCAAGATCTGGCGCCACGACGGGTTCGCGAGCGCCGCCGCCGATCTGTCGCTCCCGGTGTGGACCTCGGGGGGACTTGCGGGATCGATCGGCGCCGCGCGCGCCGGCGCGCGCGGTGCGGCCGCGGAGGAGCGAATGACCACCGCCGACGTGAAGCTCGCGGTCGCCGAGGCCTACCTCGGCGTACTGCGCGCCCGCAGCGCGCTCGAGGTCGCCGATTCGGACCTCGCGAGCCTGCGCGCGCACGCCGCGGACGTGCAGGTGATGTACGAGAAGCAAGCGGTCGCGAAATCCGACCTGCTCGCGGCCGAGGTCGCGCTTGCGAACGCCGAGCAGGCACACCTGCGCGCGCAGAACGCGCTCGCGATCGCGATCGCCGCCTACAACCGCTGGGTCGGCGAGCCGCTCGACCGCCAGCCGCAGCTCCTCGATCCGACCCCGCCGCAGACGGCTGGCTCGCTCGCGACGCTGGTCGCACGGGCCGACGCCGAGCGCCCGGAGATCGTCGCCCTCGACGCGCTGCACGCCCGACTCCTCGACTCCGCGCGCGAGACGCGGGCGCAGGGGCTGCCGCAGATCGCGCTGCACGCGGGGTACAACCACTTCGACAACCAGATCCTCGATCGGCAGAACTTCGCGTCGGTCGGCGTCACGCTGAAGTGGCGACTGTTTGCGAGCGGACAGATCCGCGCGCAGACGGATGCGATCGACGAACGCGCCCGAGCGGCCGAACGGCGCCTGCAGGACCTGCGCTCGAAGATCGCGCTCGAGGTGCGGATGAGCCTGCTGAACCGGGACGACGCCGCCGCGCGACTGCGCGCGGCGGCGGTCACCGTCGCCCAGGCGGAGGAGAACGTGCGGGTCGCCGACGAGCTCTATCGGAGCGGCCTCGGCACCAATACCCAGGTGCTCGAGGCGGACGCGCTGCGCACGACCGCGCTCACCAATCGCGACGCCGCGAAGTACGACCTCGAGATCGCGGACTTCCGGCTCGAACGCGCGGTCGGCGGACTGTAGCGGTCTCAGGAGATCGGGGGTGCGCCGCCGGCCGCGGTGCGCCGCGCGACGTACTCGTTCAGCTCCTCGATCACCGCCGGGTCGCGCGCCGGTGCGACGTAGCGCGCGAGCGTCTCCCGCCAGATCGTGCTCGCTCGCTCGGTCGCGCTCTTCGCGCCGTCCTCGGCCCAGCTGCCGTAGTTGCGCCAGTCGGACACCAGCGGCGAGTAGAACGCGGCGCGATAGCGCTCCATCGTGTGCGCGCAGCCGAAGAAGTGCCCACCGGGCCCGACCTCCGCGACCGCCTGCACCGCAAGGTCCGCCTCGCTCGCGCCGACCGGCAGGAACGTCTCCGCGAACATCTGCAACATCTCGATGTCGAGGATGAACTTCTCGTAGCTGGTGGTGAGCCCGCATTCGAGCCATCCGGCAGCGTGCAGCATGAAGTTGCAGCCGCCGAGCAACGCGCCCCACAGACTCATCTGCGACTCGTACGCCGCCTGCGCGTCGGGCGCATTGGACGCGGTCGCGTTCGAGGAACGCCACGGCAGGCCGAGATGACGGGCGAGCTGCCCGGCGCCGAACGACGCCTTCACGTATTCCGGCGTCCCGAATGCGGGCGACCCCGACTTCATGTCCACGTTCGAGGTGAAGCTCCCGTAGACCACCGGCGCACCGGGCCGGACGATTTCGGCCAGGGCGAGGCCCGCGAGCGCCTCGGCATGGGCGAGCGTGAGCGCACCGGCGAGCGTGACCGGCGCCATCGCGCCGGCCAGGGTGAACGGCGTGATGATCAACACCTGCCCGGCGGTCGCGAAGTCGACGATCCCGTCCGCCATCGGGACGTCGAGCTGCAACGGTGAATTGGTGTTGATGACCGTGTAGGTGTAGGGACGTTGCCGGAACTCTTCCGGGCTCACGCGATGCGCGATGCGCAGCAGTTCGAACACGTCCGCGACCTGCCCGTGACCGCGCGAGAACACGAACGGGATCTTGTCGCTCAACTCGAGCTGGGAGCGCATGAACTCGAGGTGTCGCAACTGCACCGGCACGTCCTGCGCCTCGGTCGCGCCGCCGAGCACGTGGATCACCTCGAAACTCTGGCACAGCTTGATCAGGTTGCGAAAATCCTCGAGGGTCCCCGCGCGCCGTCCGCGAGCGCTGTCCATCACGTTCGGCGGCCCGGAGGTCGGCGCGAACGCCACGTGGCCGTCCGACAAGGGCACGTGGCGCTCCGGATCCAGCGAATGCAGCGTGATGTCGCGCGGCGCCTTCGCGAGGCACTCGATCACCAGTCCGCGGTCGAGGCGGACGACCTGGGACGACTCGTCGACCTGTGCGCCCGCGTGGCGGTAGATCGCGCGGGCGTCGGCCGACAGCACCTTCATGCCCTGGGTCTCGAGCATGCCGAGCGCCGCATCGTGCATCGCAGCGACCTGGTCCTCCGAGAACACCTTGAGCGGCGTGAACGGGTTGCGGAGCCTGCGGTAGTAGCGACTCCGGTCGAAAATCGCATGCGCGTCGGTCGTCGCCGCGGGGCGGCGGCGACCGCGCCGGGCGGCGGGCGTCTCTCGTTCGCTCATCGGTCTCGTCACTCCTCCCGCGGGTCCTCGGGCAACATTGTACGCGGCGCACGCCGCGGCGTGCGCCCGGTCGCGCAGGCGATCGAGGGTGGAGTACGGAGCGGCCCCCGGCAAATGCCTTTTTCAGATCCTGCGATGCCGATTCGCGCGGGATCGGGTCCCGCCCCCCCTCCGACGCTGGATTACAAACCATTCATCGACGGCCTCCCGGGGAACTCGCGCGGTCCGTGTCGGTCTGTCGCGACTGTCGACCCGGCGGCGCCCGTCGCCGCACTGCCCACGGGGAACCGAATGATCAAGTTGACCCGCCTGACCCGTCGATACGGCGACCTGCTCGCGGTAGACGACGTGAGCTTCACGATCAATCGCGGCGAGGTCGTCGGTCTGCTCGGCCACAACGGCGCCGGCAAGACGACGATCATGAAGATGCTGACCGGCTTCCTCGAGCCGACCTCCGGGACGATCGAGGTCGACGACCTGACGATCGGCCGCGACACCCCCGCGATCCAGCGCCGGATCGGCTACCTGCCGGAGAACTGCCCGGTGTGGCCGGAAATGGCGGTGGTCGAATTCCTGGAATTCCAGGCCGCGCTGCACGACATTCCGCCGGCACGGCGTGCCGCCGCCATCGCCGAGGCGATCCGCAGAACCGCACTCGCGGACAAGGCCGCGCAGCCGATCCAGACCCTGTCCCGCGGATATCGGCAGCGGGTGGGCGTCGCGCAGGCGATATTGCACCGTCCGGACATCGTGATCCTCGACGAACCCACGAACGGTCTCGACCCGACGCAGATCCTGCAGATGCGCGAACTGATTCGCGAACTCTCGAAGTCGGCGACCGTGATCGTCTCGACGCACATCCTGCAGGAGGTGCAGGCGGTCTGCGAGCGGGTGCTGATCCTGCGCGGCGGCCGCAAGGTGATCGATTCGCGCCTCGACGAATTGCGCCGTGAAGGCCGGCTCCTGGTCACGGTCGATCGCGCGGATCCCGCGCTGCGCAGCGCGCTCGGCGCGGTCCCGGGCGTGCGCGCGGTGACGCCGCTCGAGACGGCCGGTGGCAGGCCGGGTTTCGCGCTCGCGGCCGACGCGGAGTGTGCGCCGGCGGTCGCGGCCGCGGTGCACGCCGCCGGCGGCGCGTTGTTCGAGCTGACGCGCGAGCAGCGCACGCTCGAAGCGGTCTTCGCCGAGGTCAACGCCGCGCCGCAGGCGGAGGTTCGCGATGCTGCGTAAGACCCTGACGATCGCCGGACGCGAGCTGCGCGGCTACTTTTCCTCGCTCGCGGCGCTGCTCTTCCTGAGCACGTTCCTCGCCGTGACCTTGTTCGTGTTCTTCTGGGTCGCCACCTTCTTCGCCCGCAACATCGCCGACGTCCGGCCGCTGTTCGAGTGGATGCCGATCCTGCTGATCTTCCTGGTCGCGGCGCTGACGATGCGCTCCTGGGCCGAAGAGCGGCGCGCCGGAACGATCGAGCTGCTGCTGACCTCGCCGACGGGGCTCACCGAGCATGTGCTCGGCAAGTTCCTCGGAATCATGGGTCTCGTGCTGATCGCACTCGCGTTGACGCTGCCGCTGCCGATCACGGTGTCGTTCATGGGTTCGCTCGACTGGGGCCCCGTCGTCGGCGGCTACGTCGCCGCGATCGTGCTCGCCGCCGCGTACGTGTCCATCGGACTGTGGGTCTCGGCGCGCACCGACAATCAGGTGGTGAGCCTGATCGTGACCGCCGCGATCGCCGGCGCGTTCTATCTGATCGGTTCGCCCGCGATCACCGCCTTCTTCGGCTACGGCACCGGCGACTGGCTGCGCCTGCTCGGCGCCGGCTCGCGATTCGCCTCGATCACCCGTGGGGTGCTCGACCTGCGCGATCTGTACTACTACCTGTCGATCACCGTCGTGTTCCTCGCGCTGAACCGACTGAGCCTCGAGCGCCTGCGCTGGGCGAACAACGCGGCGCAGCCGGCACACCGGCGCTGGGTGTGGGCGACGGTGCTGCTCGCGGCGAACGCGCTCGCGGCGAACTTGTGGCTGCAACAGATCACCTGGGCGCGCGTCGACCTCACCCGCGACCATCTGTACACCCTGTCGCCGGCGACCCGCCAGACGCTGCGGCAATTGCGCGAGCCGCTGCTGATCCGCGGCTATTTCAGCGCGGAAACGCATCCGCTGCTCGCCCCGCTGGTTCCCGAACTGCGCAACCTCCTCGAGGAATATGCGGTCGCCGGTGGTCACCGGGTACACGTCGAATTCGTCGATCCCGAGCACCATCCGAAGCTCGCGGCCGCGGCCGGCAACCGCTACGGGATCCGCCCGACGCCGTTCCAGGTCGCGAGCAAGTACCGGACGTCGGTCGTGAACTCGTACTTCGACATCCTGGTGAAATATGGCGACCAGTACCAGGTGCTCGATTTCCGCAAGCTGATCGACGTCAAACAGCGTTCGGAGACGAACCTTCGGGTGGAGCTGAAGAATCCCGAATATGCGATCACCAGCGCGATCCGCAAGGACCTGCTGAGCTATCAGGCGGGAGGCGGCCTGTTCGATACGCTGCGCCGGCCGGTGACGTTCCACGGCTACTTCTCGGCGGACGACGCCTTGCCCGGGGCGTTGCGGACCGCGCGCACGGCACTCACCCAGGCGCTCGAGGAGATCCGGGCGAGTTCGGGCGGGAAGTTCCAGTTCGCGTTCCAGGATCCCGACACGGACCCTGCGCTCGCGCAGCGATTGACCCACGCCTACGGCTTCCGGCCAATGGTCGTGAGCCTGCTCGACCAGAAGCCGTTCTGGTTCTACATGACGCTCGAGGACGGCAAGCACCACGAACCGGTCGCACTGCCCGCGGCGCTCGACGAGAACAGCCTGAAGAACGCGGTGGAAGCCGGCCTGAAACGCTTCTCGCCCGGATTTCTGAAGACCGTCGCGGTATTCGCACCGAACCAGGGCGCCGATTATGCGACGCTGCGCAGCCAGCTGAGCGCCACCGTTCGCTGGGAGGACACCCGCCTGAAGACCGGCCGGGTGCCGAGCGACGCGGACCTGCTGATGGTGCTCGACCCGCAGAACCTCGATGCGAAGCAGGTCTTCGCGATCGATCAGTTCCTGATGGAAGGCGGCACCGTGATGATCGCGACCGCACCGCAGGACGTACGGATCCAGCAGAGCATCAAGGGCACCCCGACTCACAGCGGGCTCGCGCACTGGCTCGCCGGCTACGGCCTGTCGATCAGCAAGCGTCTGGTGCTCGATACCGCGAGCGGCGCGTTGCCGATTCCCGAGCAGCGCGACCTCGGCGGCATCGTGCTGCAGGAGATCCAGCTCGTCAAATACCCGTACATCGTCGACCTGCGCGGCCACGACCTGAATCCCGCCTCGCCGATCACCCGCAATCTCGATCAGCTCTACGCGCCGTGGGCAGGCGCGATCCGCGTCGATGCGAAGGCCAATGCGGGCCGCACCGTGACCCCGCTGCTGCGCTCCTCGGGCAGCAGCTGGCTGAGCCCGTCGCCGACCTTGATGCCGGATTATGCGCGATATCCGAATCTCGGGTTCCCGCCGGGCCGCAAGACCGGCCCGCACACGATCGCGGTGATGATCCAGGGACGCTTCACGTCGGCGTTCGCGCACGCGCCCTCGCCGCTCGAGGCCGCGGCCCCACCGACGGCGACGAAGACCCCGGCGAGCGCGCCCGCCAGTGCGGCCGCGATCGCGAACGTGATCGCTCACTCGCCACCATCGGCTCGCCTGATCCTGGTCGCCTCGAACGCGATGTTCGAGGACCGCGTCGGTGAGCTGATCAGCCAGACCCTCGGCACGCGTTACCTGAAGGGTCCGCAGTTCGCTCACGACATCGTCGACTGGTCGGTCGAGGATCCGGCGCTCCTCGGGATCCGGGGCCGCGACCGGTTCGCACGAACCTTGCAGCCGATGGCGCGGTCGACCGAGGAGTTCTGGGAGTACCTGAACTATGCCCTCGCGCTCGGCGGACTGGTCGCGATCTGGCTGATCTCGCGGCGCCGCCGCCGCCGCGCGCTCGCGACACACCTCGAACTCCTCGGCGGAGCCTGAACGATGCGATCCCGGATACCGACTCTCGCGGCCCTGCTCGGCGTGCAGTTGTTGATCGCCGGCGCCCTGCTGATGCGCCATGAGGCGCTCTCGACCACCCCGCCGAACGCGCCGTTCCTGACGAAGGCGATCGGCACGAGCGACCGGATCCTGATCGACGGACCCGCAATGCCCGGTCGATCCGGCGCCGCGCCGGTCGAGCTCCTCGAGCGCAACGGCACCTGGGTCGTGCACAGCGCGTACGACGTGCCGGCCTCGAAGACACGCGTATCGGCGCTGCTCCGCCAATTCGGTGGCCTGCGACGCGGTGTGCCGGTCGCGAACACGAAGGACGCGCGGGCCCGATTCAAGGTCGCCGCCGACCACTACGACCGCCGGGTTCGCTTCGCTCACGGTGGCCGCGCGATCGCGACCGTGTATCTCGGCGACTCCGCGGGTCTGCGCAAGTCCTACGGGCGTGCCGCGGGTGACCGCGCGATCTATACGCTCGGCGTCGCGACCTACGATCTGCCGGTGAAGAGCGGCACGTGGATCGACGCGAAACTGCTGCAGATTCCGTCCGACGAGATCGCCGAGATCGATGTCCACGGTGCGCACGGCGCCGGAGTCGCGCTCACGCGCACGGTCTCCGCAAAGCAGGCACCGGGACCGTGGCAGGCGACCGGCCTCGCGCCGGGGCGTGCGCTCGACGCGGCGAAGGCCGGCGCGCTGGTGCGCGCGATCGACGAACTGCGGGTCGCCGACGTCCTGGGCGAACAGGCCTCGCCGGACTGGCAGACCGGCGCGCCGCAGGCGACGCTCACGATCGGCCGACAGGGCGGGACGACCGCGACCTGGACGCTGTCGAAGCCGAAGACCGGCGACCGGTACGTGCTGAAGAGCAGCAGCGAGCCCTGGTATTTCACGATCGACTCGGCGACGGCACAGCCGCTGGTCGATGCGGCCGAACCCGATGGCCTTGCCGAGGTGCCGAGCCGCCCGGCCACCCACCCTGCACACCCTGCACACCCTGCACACCCTGCACACCCGGTACACCCGGCACACGCAGCGCCCCCGCACCGGAAAGTCACCGCGAATTAGACCTGTTCGCATTGCAGCGCATCCGTCGCACCGCGCTCGTTCGCGGTGACATCGCGGCGTGCGTTTTGCGCCGTTCCACGTAGAATGAGCCCATCGCGGTGCGATCGGCGGCCCAGTCGACGAACGCGACAACACGAACAACCGAAGCCGCCGACCCCCGAGTCGAACAAGGGGTGACGACGATGCGGAAGCTTCCTTGGCACTGCGGCGTGATCGCCGCCACGCTCGCTCTCGCCGCCTGCGGCGGCTCCAACTCCCCAACCTCCGTCCAGAGCGCCTCGACGAGCCGTGGCACCCTGATCGAGAACCCGCCGCTGCGGCTTGCCTCGCTGGATGCCGCGACATTGCAGGCGGATCTGTCGGCGAACGCGACCGGCGCGCAGCTCCTGCAACTCGTCGGCACTCCCACCTGCGGCGTCGACGTGTACTACTTCAAGTTCTGGACCGTCGGCGGCGCGGGTGAGGCGACCGAGTCCTCCGGCGCGCTGATGGTACCGACCGGTGCGGTGAGCGCGTGCAGCGGACCGCGGCCGATCGTGCTGTACGCCCACGGCACCGACACGAACAAGGCGACGAATCTCGCGAACATCGCCGATCCGGGCAACACCGAAGGCGCGCTGATCGCCGCGACGTTCGCCGCGCAGGGCTACATCGTGGTCGCGCCGAACTACGCCGGCTACGACATCTCGACGCTCGGCTACCATCCGTACCTGAACGCGACCCAGCAATCGGACGAGATGATCGATGCGCTCGCGGCCGCTCGCACCGCGCTGCCGAACACGCTATCCAGCGCGACCAGCGACGACGGAAAGCTCTTCGTCACCGGCTACTCTCAGGGCGGCTACGTCGCGATGGCGACCGAGCGGGCGCTGCTCGCCGCCGGCGCGACGGTCACCGCCGCGGCGCCGATGTCGGGGCCGTACGCGCTCGAGGCGTTCGGCGACGCGATCTTCTTCGGCCACGTCGATCTCGGCGCGACGGTGTTCGCACCGCTGCTGACGACGAGTTACCAGCATGAGTACGGGGATATCTATACCGCGACGACCGACGTGTACTCCCCGACCTACGCGAACGGGATCGATACGCTGCTGCCGTCGACGACGCCGATCTCGACGATCTTCGCGGACAACCTGCTCCCGGAGACCGCGCTGTTCGACAGCACGACGCCGACGGTCACGATCCCGAACGATCCCGCGCTCTCCCAGGAATTGACCGCGGCACTCGCGGTGCCGTCCGATCCGACCAACCCGGACACACCGCTGTTCGATCTCGGATTCGGCACGTCCTACCTGATCACCAACGCGTACCGCGTGAGCTACGCGCTCGATGCGGCCGCGGATCCGGACGGTGCGGTGCCGACCCCATCGCCGGGCGTTCCACTCGCGGCGAGCCCACCGCAACAGACCTTGCGCAAGGCGTTCTATCTGAACGACATGCGCTACGGCGGCTGGGCCCCGACCGCCCCGACCCTGATGTGCGGCGGCGGCCAGGATCCGACGGTGTTCTTCTCGGTGAACACGGGAACGATGCAGGCGTTCTGGAGCGCAACGCCGGCTGCGCCGTTGATCAGCGTGCTCGACGTGAACGCGACCCCATCGGGTCCGTTCGCGCCGATCCAGCAGGCGTTCCAGCAGAGCCAGGCCGCCGAACTCGCCTACTACGAGTCCGCGGCGGGCGGCGGCTACACGCCCGCGCAGGCGCAACAGCTCCTGGTCGAGGGCTATCACTCCGCGGTCGCGCCGTTCTGCAGCCTCGCGGCCCGCAGCTTCTTCAGCCAGTTCTAACGAAGGAACGGTCATGAACCGCAATTCGCTTCGCTCGCTCAAGACCGCCGCGGCCGCGTCGTTCGCGCTCGCGGCGCCGCTCGCCCTGGCATCGCCCGCAGTCGCCGGTTCCACGGCGAGCAACGAACTGCGCCTCGGCGCCTATCTCGTGTTCTACGACTCGTCGGCGGACGACCTGTCCGGACCCTTCGTTCCGCCGGGCGTGAACCTCAAGGTGCAGAACGTACAGACGCTCTACGCCGCGTACATCCGCCGCCTCTCGCCGCACGTGCTGGTGGAACTCGCGTTCGGCTGGCCGCCGCTCACGAAGACGCAGGGCAAGGGACCGGCAGCCTTGGGATCGGTCCCGTACAATGGCGTCGTGATCTCGACCGCCCGATGGGTATCCCCGACGCTGCTGCTGAACTACGAGTTCGGCGATCCGAATGCCCGGCTGCGCCCCTACGTCGGCCTCGGCGTGAACTACACGACGTTCATCGACCGGCAGTCGACTGCGGCGGGGAATGCGGCGAGCGGCGGACCGACGCAGCTGTCGCTCAGCGCCTCGGTCGGACCGGCGGCGACGGTCGGCCTGTCCTACCGCATCGCGCCGCACTGGCACGCCTATGCGTCGTATGCGTACGCGCAGATCGAATCGGACCTGACCGCGAACACCGCGGGCGAGATCCGCAAGACCCACGTGAACTTCCGTCCGAGTTCGATCATCCTGTCGGTGGGTTATTCCTTCTGACGGAGCCGCGCGCCGGGACGACGGGCCCGACCGCGCGGTCTGCGCGGTCCTCGTCAGCTACCATCCGGACCCGGGTCTCCCGCGCCGGGTCGCCGCGGTCGCCGCGCAGACCGGCGGCGTCGTGATCGTCGACAACGGCTCCGGCGAAGCGGCGCTCGCGATGCTGCGCGGCCTCGCCGCAGCGAATCGCACGATCGACGTGATCGAGAATCGCAAGAATCTCGGCGTCGCCCGCGCACTGAACCTCGGCGCGGCGCGCGCCGCGGCGCGCGGCTTCGCGTGGCTGCTGCTCCTCGACCAGGACAGCGAGGTCGAGCCGGATCTCGTCCGCGCGCTGTTCGACGTGCGCGCCGCGCACCCGGCGCCCGAGCGGCTCGCGATCCTCGGCGCCGGGTTCGTCGAGTCCGGGCAGGAACCGCGTGTCGCCGCGCCCGCGCAACCCCACCCGCCCTGGCAGGAGGTCGAGACCGCGATCACCTCGGGCTCGTTGCTGTCGGTCGAGACGTACCGGCGGATCGGCGCATTCCGCGACGAGCTCTTCATCGACTACGTGGACACCGACTACTGCCGGCGCGCGCGTGCGGCCGGATACGCGATCGCGACGACCTGCCGGCCGCTGATGTCGCACGCGATCGGTGCACCCGCCGCGCACCGCTGGCTGTGGTTCGAGAAGTGGACGCGCAATCACTCCGCCGACCGCCAGTACTACATCGCGCGCAACGACACCGTGATGCTGCGCGAGGGCGGGCGACATCCCCATGGCGCCTGGGCGCTGAAGAGCCTCGCCCGGCGGCTGCGCTCCGCGAAGCGGATCCTGCTCTACGAGGACACGAAGGCCCGCAAGCTCGCGGCGCTCGGCGCCGGCTGGTGGGACGGGCTGCGCGGCCGTCTCGGGCCGCGCCGGTCTGATGCGGCACCGCAATAGGTGCCGCCCGACCCGCCCCGCACCCGTCGGCGTTGCGCGAATTCTGTGATCGAGCGAACGGCGCCCGTGCCCGAACGTTCGAGACAATGCGCCCGACCTTTCCATCGCAAGGAAGCCGGGCCACGGAATCGCTACTCACAGAACTCGCCCGCGATCTCGACTGCAGTCACGTCGCCGTGAACGTCGCCGCGATCGCCGAGCGCGTCCACGCACGCGGCCCGGGCGAGTCGACGGCCGTGCTCGCCGCGATCACGCGTGAAGTGCTCGGACCGCTCCTGCGGGACGGTGCCGGCGCGCGGCTGCTGAACCGGATCCGCCTGCAGCCGGACGCCCCGGTCCTCGGGTTCCGGATCGCGATCGCACCGCTCGACCGGACCGAACCCGGCGCCGGCGTCGTCGCCGCGTTCCGCCCGCTCGACCACGCCCCGTTCACGATCGAGGATCTGGCCCGTCTGACGGGTGCGATCCCGCGCCTCGCGCGCGCGGTGGCGGCCCGGGTCGAACCCGAGACCGGACTGCTGCGCTGGAGCGCGTTCGAGGACGAGATCTCGCGACGCGACCGCTCGCGGGTCTCCAGCTTGATCTACGGAAACCTCGATCGGATGCACCTCGTGAACGAGGTCGCGGGATTCGAGCGGGGTGACCGGCTGATCCGCCGCGCCGGCCGGGCGTGGCGAGCCCAGTTGGCGTCGCTCGATGCGCTCGGGACCCACCTGTCCGGCGATCGCTTCGTGGCGGTCCTGTTCGATCACACCCTGAATCACGCGCGCACCTGGGCCGAACGGATGCGCGAGACCATCGCGGGGATCGCCGTCGGCGAGCGCCAGCGCGGGATCAGCGCGAGCTTCGGCGTCGTCGCGATGCCGCCGGGTCAGGGCTACCAGCACGAGCTCGCGGCGGCGGAGACCGCGTGTCGCGTCGCGAAGGAACGCGGCCGCAATCGCGTCGAGATCTACGAGGACGGGGACAACACGATCATTCGCCGCCACGTCGCGGTGCGCGAATCCGACGCGCTCGCCGAGACCCTGGACGGCGATCGGCTGGTGCTGTACGCGCAGCCGATCCTGCCACTCGCGCCCGGCACGGCGCCGCATCACTACGAGATCCTCGCGCGCGTGCAGCGCGACGACGGCGATACGGTCTCGCTCGGCAGCTTCCTCGAGGCGGCCGAGCGCTATCAGCTGCTCGAACGCCTGGACCGCTGGGTCGTCTCGCGCGCGGTCGGCATGCTCGCGCCGATCGCCGCACCGCTGGGCGCGCTCGGCGCGAACTTCGCGCTGAACCTGACCGGACAATCCCTGAGCCAGCCCGAATTCGCGGATTTCGTGCGAACCGAGATCAAGCGCCACGCGCTGCCGCGAGGACTCCTGGATTTCGAGTTCACCGAGATCGCGGCGGCGCGCAACGTGAACGCGACCCGCCGCTTCATCGAACGCATGGCCGAGATCGGCTCGCGGGTCGCCCTCGACGACTTCGGCACCGGCGTCTCCTCGCTCGTCCACCTGAAGGACCTCGATGTCTTCCGGATCAAGATCGACGGCAAGTTCGTGCGCGACGTGCAGCAGAGCTCCCGCTCGCAGGCCCTGATCCGCGCGATCGTGCAGATCGCCGGGGAACTCGGTCTCGAAACGGTCGCCGAGTTCGTCGAGGACGCCGCAATCGCCGAGCACGTCCGCCGGCTCGGCGTGCACTACGCCCAGGGCTACTTCTACGGCCAGGCGCAGTTGCTCGGCGACACGCTCGCGCAGCTCGTCGGCGGGCCGCCGACGCTCACCGCGGCCGGGGGCGCCGGCTGAGCCGCGGCAGACGCCGGGAGCCCCTTTTCGGTAAGATGCGCGCTCCGAATCACGGCTCTTCGGGAGAGCATCGATGAAGCGAATCCTCGCGAGCGGCTTCGCGCTGTGCGCGGCCTTGACCGCCGGCGTCGGCCACGCCGCCGGCGGCACCCTGCGGATCCTCACCTGGGCGGACTACGCGCCGCGCGCCGTCGTCCAGGAATTCGAGCGCCAGACCGGCATCCACGTCGAGGTCACGGTCTCGAACAACGAGGAGATGATCTCGAAGCTGCGCGCGACCGGCGGCGGCGGCTACGACCTCGTGCAGCCGTCCCAGGACCGGATCCTCGGACCGCAGGAGGAGTTCGGGATCTACAAGCCGCTCGATCTCAGCAAGGTCAACCTGAACGAGTTCCGGCCCTCGCTGCTCGCGGTCACACGCCGGACCACGACCATCAACGGCCAGGTCTACGGTCTGCCGTACCTGTTCGGCACCGACGGGCTGGTCGTGAACACCCAGGTCGCGCCGCAGGTGAAGGACTATCCGGACCTCTGTCAGCCGGCGCTGAAGGGCCGGACCGCGGTCCGGCTGAAGCGCCCGACGCTGATCGCGTTCGCGTTCGCGATGGGCCAGGATCCGTTCGCGCTCTACGGGAACCCGACCGCGTACAAGGCGCTGATGGACCGCGTCGGAGCCAAGCTGATCGCGTGCAAGCCGAACTTCCGATTCTTCTACGACAACAAGGACCAGCTGCTGAATGCGTTTCGCAGCGGCGAGGTCGTCGCCGCGATGATGTGGGACACCGGCGGCTGGACGCTGAACCGGGAGAACCCGAAGATCCAGTACCTCGTGCCGAAATCCGGCGCACTCGGCTGGCTGGACACCTTCGCGCTGCCCGCGCACGGGCGCAACGATGCGGCCGCGTACGCGTGGATCAATTTCGTGATGCAGCCGCAGATCGCCGCGCAGATCGTGAACCGGGTCGGCAGTTTCTCGGCCGCGAAGGGCGCGGAGCCCTACATCGAGCCGAAACTCAAGGCTCAGTACGCGGCGGACTTTCCGACCGAGGCGTCGCTCGACCGGATCCACTGGTACCCGGCGATCCCGGCAGGGCTCGAGCAGATCGAGGGTCGCATCCTCGATCGCATCAAGGCGGCGGACTGATCGCGGCCGACCCGGCCCGTTCACGCCGTGAGCGGAACCAGCGTCCGATCCACGGGCGGACCGCGGGGACGAGCGGCGCGACGCGCAGCGCGATCCGCAGCAGCCGCCGCGGACGGCGCAGCAGCAGCAACGCCGCCGCCACCCCGATCAGCAGGCGGC